>NZ_JBDFPQ010000013.1:0-110235 GCF_039672645.1 Chryseobacterium sp. C39-AII1 | reverse complement strand
AGGGGAATAAAATCAGGGGCGATATCTTGGTATCAACGAAACGTCTTTCTTTATCCTGCTGCTTTTCCTTTAGGTTAATTTTTTTAACTAATCTATATCTATTTTTTTCTATTTGCAAACTTACCATTGCAGCGGCATCCTTTTTTGTTGCGGCTGGAGCAAAGCGGAAGCCGTAATGAAAAAGATATAGCGGAAAGCGGGATTAAGCTCCTAAAAAAAATTAACTATATCTTAAGTAAAACAAAAAATCCGGAAGTGAAAACCTCCGGATTAATATATTATTTTGAAATAACGATTACATATTCTCAATAACAATAGCAGATGCACCGCCGCCGCCGTTACAGATTGCTGCTGCACCATATTTTCCACCGTTTTGCTTCAATACATTGATCAAAGTAACAATGATTCTTGAACCTGAACTTCCCAGCGGGTGACCAAGAGCAACTGCTCCACCGTTCACGTTAACTTTAGAAGCGTCTAATTCTAAAATTTTGTTATTTGCCAAACCTACCACAGAAAACGCTTCGTTGAATTCGAAGAAATCGATGTCTGTCAATTCTAAGTTTGCTTTTTTAAGCGCGATAGGCAACGCTTTTGCAGGTGCTGTTGTGAAGTTTTCAGGCTCCTGAGCGGCATCGGCATAAGAAACGATTTTTGCTAATGGCTTTAATCCTAATTCTTCCATTTTTTCTTTAGAAACAAGAATCAACGCAGAAGCTCCGTCATTTAATGTTGATGCGTTTGCAGCAGTTACCGTTCCCTCTTCTTTTTTGAAAACAGTTGGTAATGTTGGTAATCTGTCGAAGTTTACCGCTTTATATTCTTCATCTTCAGCGAAAATAATAGGATCTCCTTTTCTCTGAGGAATTGACACAGGCACTACCTCATCTGCGAATTTTCCTTCGCTCCAAGCTTTTGCTGATCTTTTGTAAGATTCAATCGCAAAATTATCCTGATCTTCTCTTGTGATATGATAATCTGTAGCACATTTTTCTGCACAAACTCCCATGTGAACTTTGTTGTAAACGTCTGTAAGACCGTCTAAAACCATTCCGTCCTGCATTTTTACATCGCCTAGTTTAGTCGCATTTCTCGCGTTATAATAGTGAGGAACCGAAGACATGTTTTCCATACCTCCAGCAACAATTACCTCTGCATCACCAGCTTTAATCGCCTGTGCCGCCATAGTAACCGCTTTCATTCCTGAAGCACAAACTTTATTTACCGTAGTGGATGGAGTTTCGATGGAAAGTCCTGCTCCTAAAGCAACCTGACGAGCCGGAGCTTGTCCTTCACCCGCCTGTAGAACGTTCCCCATATAGATTTCCTGAACGTTTTTAGGATCTAATCCAATTTTGTCTAATGCTCCTTTTACAGCAACAGAACCCAACTTCGTAGCCGGAACGGTTGATAAGCTTCCCAAGAAACTTCCCATTGGAGTTCTTACTGCGGAAACGATGAATACTTCTTTCATTTTTATAATTCTATTTTAATTTTATTTGTAGTAAGCTTTTGGGGCTTATTTTTCTTTCTATTTTTTGATTTCTGCAACCTTTTCTAAAGGTAAATCGTATTTTTCTCCGTTCAATACGCTTTCGATTCTTATAAAATTATCCTGTGTAGCAAATATTCTGTTTGAATAAATATCTCCTACTTTTACAGGATTCTCCTTTTCAGTTTTCTCTAATACAATTACCTTATAATTACAATCGTCTACAAAAACCATCGTAGATTTTATATAATCTTTTCCATTGTTGTAATATTCTGTCTGAACATTATCTTTAATCGTCATATACCAAAGGTTCTGAGGATAATTAATACGTAAAAACGTACCTTCTTTGATATTGCTACATTTCACAGGATTATCTAAAGGTTTCTGTGGTGTCACCTCTTTTTTAGGCGTATTTTCTTTATTCTTTTTCTGAGCATTAATTTGTGTAGTTCCTAAAATCAATGCCGCAACTGCGAATACTTTAAAAATGTTCATATCTGTGTCTGTTTATTTATTTTTATTTGTAACGAAAAGCATAATAAAAGCTCCTAAAAATTCAACGAGCCAGCCCCATCTTAGTTTTACAACACCGGCAAAGGTTTCCTGCCATGATTTGAAGGGTAAAAAGCTAAAATACTGCATCGACTGCATTTTAACGGCAGCCAACGTAAATATGAATAATAAGATTAATAAAGCAGCAAAAATGCGAACGATATTTTTTCCATTATTCACAATACCGAATAAGGCACATGCAGAAAGAATCCAACATGCGATTGCTAGATAATGGTCGAGTTTCCAGTAATTCCAATTCCCGATAATAGGAACGTGAACCAGCGGCAGAAAACTGCCTACAACCACCAATACTAAACCTAATAACTGAATATTTTTCATATTTCTTAAAGTGCCAAAATACAAAAAAAAATACAGCTGTAATCATTGTGTTTCAAAATCAATTCAAATACATTTAGACATCTATTTGTTTTAAAATATTTAATATAAATTTAATGATTTAATAATAAATACCGTTTTTATTCATTTATTTAAAAATTAAAACAATAAGAAAAATATTTTTTTGGAATCTATTTTTGCATCTTAATTAATCTTTTTCAAGAAAATCTTTGCTTTTTAGAAATAAAAAAATTGCACTTTCTTTCGAAAATGCAACTTAATATTAATCATTGAATTGAATTAATGCTTTACAGCAGAAACCTCTTCAGGATTATGTTTGTGTCTGAATAATACAGCAAATAAAATAGCTAAAACCAATGCATAAGCAGCGAAAGTCAGCCATATATTTTGCCAGTCTTTTACCTGAACAATTTGTGATAAAGTTCCATCTGGGTTTACCGCAGAATTGAATCCATTTTTAAGAATTTCCAGGAAAGTTGGATTATTAGGAGTTGTTTCTAAATAGGTAGACAAATCATTTACCGTCGTAAATCTGTGGGTAAAGAATTTATCAATTGCCCAACCCGCAGCATAACTTCCGAAAACAGCTCCAAAACCATTGGTCATCATCATAAATAAACCCTGTGCTGAAGAACGAATTTTCTTGTCAGTAGTAGTTTCTACGAAAAGCGAGCCCGAAATATTGAAGAAATCGAAAGCCATTCCGTAGACGATACATGAAAGGATAATTAAGCTTAATCCAAACCCATCAGGAACTCCGTAAGCGAAGAAACCGAATCTTAAAACCCAAGCTAACATAGACATCAACATTACTTTTTTGATTCCGAATTTCTTTAAGAAGAAAGGAATCGCCAAAATAAATAATGTTTCAGAAACCTGAGAAATCGACATGATGATCGTTGATCTTTGTACTACGAAAGAATCTGCATATTTTGGAAAATGTTCAAATTCACTTAAAAATACATCTCCGTAAGCGTTGGTAAGCTGTAATGCAGCTCCCAAAAGCATCGAGAATAAAAAGAACAATGCCGTTTTATAATCTTTGAATAGTTTAAATGCATTTAAACCTAATTGCTCCGATAAAGGCGCACTTTTATCAATCAATTTCTGTGGCGGACATTTAGGCAACGTTAAAGCGTAAATTCCTAAGCAAACAGCTACTGCTCCGGCAATATAAAACTGTCCTTCAGTTGCTTTATTTCCTGTAAGATTGGTAATCCACATCGCAACGATAAATCCTACGGTTCCCCAAACACGAATCGGCGGGAAATCTTTCACCACATCCAGATTGCTGTTTTTAAGAATCGTGTAAGAAATAGAGTTACAAAGCGCAATCGTCGGCATATAGCAACACATTGCAATAAGCATTACCGTAAAGAAAGAACCCGGCTCGCCAGAATTCGGTAAAATAAAAAGGACAATTCCGTAAAGAACGTGTAAAGCTGCAAAAATTCGCTCTGCATTCACCCATCTGTCGGCGATAATTCCAGTAATGGTCGGCATAAAGATAGAAGCAATTCCCATTGTTCCGAACACGGCTCCAAACTGAGCCCCGTCCCAATGCTTTGTACCGAACCAAAAATTAGCCATCGTAATCAGCCACGCTCCCCAAACGAAAAACTGAAGAAAACTAAGGATGGTAAGTCGTAGTTTTAAATTCATAGTTAGTATAAAATATCTCTTTTAGTCAATTTTCTTTTTTCTCCTTTTTATTTCTTCCTGAATTTCCAAAGCAGTATCATAATCTTCTTCTTTCACCGCTTCATCTAATAATTTCTGAAGCTCTTCCATAGAAATAGAAGTTAAACTATCTTCTGCCTGCACTGTTTCTGAAAATGACTGCTCTTCTTTAGCCACATCTTCCAATTCCAAAAGAATTCCTGCTTCGTTCAGCACTTGTTGAGTTGTGAAAATAGGAGCATCAAATCTCACCGCCATTGCGACAGCATCAGAAGTTCTTGCATCAAGAATTAATTCTTCGTCTGTCGCTTTATTTTTGAAGTTGATATTCGAAAAGAAAACGCCATCTACAATCTGATAAATGATAACTGAAACCAATTCGAAATTGGCAGAAACTATAAATTTTGTGAATAAGTCGTGAGTAAGCGGACGCGGCGGATGAATGTCTTTCTCCAGACCAAGAGAAATGGATTGTGCCTCGAAGTTTCCTATAACAACAGGTAATTTTATATGTGTCTCTTCATGTTCCAATAATAATGCGTACGCCCCTGATTGGGTCTGGCTGTACGATATTCCGCGAATGATTAGCTGTTTATAATCCATAGCTACAAAGATATACTAATTTTTCAAAGTAGTTTTTACTTTTTAAACAAAAATAAAAGCCCGGAAAGGGCTTTTATATGTGAATTGTGCGATTGATAATTGTGAATTTATTTTATAAATCAATTTTGCTTTACAAGTAAATTTTTTCAATTAAAATTGACAAGCTCAGCGAATTGATGATTCACAATTAACTTATCTTATCCTTTAAGAGCTTTAATTTTCTCTGTTAATGCAGGAATAATTTGGAAAGCATCTCCTACCACTCCGTAATCTGCTGATTTGAAGAATGGTGCTTCAGCATCACTGTTGATTACCACAATAGTTTTAGAAGAGTTAACCCCAGCTAAATGCTGAATAGCTCCCGAAATACCTACCGCAATGTAAAGATTTGGAGAAATTGCTTTACCTGTTTGCCCTACGTGCTCGTTGTGAGGTCTCCAACCGATATCTGAAACCGGCTTAGAACAAGCTGTAGCTGCTCCTAACACGTTTGCCAAATCTTCGATCATTCCCCAGTTTTCAGGACCTTTCAATCCTCTACCTGCAGAAACTACGATTTCAGCTTCTTTCAAATCTAATTTTCCTGAACTTTGCTCGTGAGAAATCACTTTAGTATCTTCATTAGCAACTGAAAGATTTTTTACTTCTTCAGAACCTGAAACTGCATTTTCTTTAACTCCGAAAGCATTTTGAGAAACTGTTAAAATAACTGCTGCTCCTTCAGATTTTGCATGCATGAAACCTTTTCCTGAGAATGCTTTTCTTTTCACCTGGAACGGAGAAAGACTTTCAGGAGCCTCCAATACGTTTGTAATTAAAGAATGTTCGTTCATTATTGCTAACATTGGCGCTACTGAAGAAGCATCTGTTGTGTGAGGGAAAACGATGATATTTCCGTTTGCCACCTCGTTTACAGCCTGGGCATAAGCTTTAGCCGAGAAATTCTTAAGACCTTCGTCTTTAATATTGATTACATTAGATGCTCCATATTTGTACAATAAATCTGAAGAATCTGTAGGGTTTACTGTGATTGCTGTTACTGTATCTCCAGCCTGATCTGCCACTGCTTTAGCATAAGAAACTGCCTCAAAAGCCGCTTTTTTGTAAACTCCGTTTATATTTTCTGCGTATACGAATACTGCCATTTTTTTAATTTTTAGGTTGTAGGGATTAAGTTTTAGGGATTAGGTTAAAAAGTACGTATTAAACTATTACCTTTTATCTGATACCTGTGATCTCTTAAATTACTTTCGCTTCTTCGTGAAGTAATCTTACCAATTCGTCCAAGTTATCTGCAGAAACCAATTTTACTGCTGCTCTTGGTGGTACACTGTCATAAGAAACACCCTGAACTTTTACTTCAGATGAAGTAGGCTCTACTACCTGCAAAGGTTTTGTTCTTGCAGACATAATCCCTCTCATGTTTGGAATAATCAAATCTTTTTCGTCTACTAATCCTTTCTGACCTGCGATTACAGCAGGTAATTTTACAGAAATAGTTTCTTTTCCGCCTTCAATTTCTCTTACCGCAGTAGCTTCACTTCCGTTTACATCAAGACCAACAGAAGCGTTTACGAAAGGCTGATTCAACAACTGAGCAACCATTCCCGGAACAGAACCACCATTATAATCGATAGATTCTTTACCACACAGTATTAAATCATAACCGCCGTTTTGAGCAACAGCAGCGATTTCTTTTGCTGTAGAATAGCTATCTTTAGGATCAAGATTTACTCTTACTCCGTCGTTAGCACCAATGGCCAACGCTTTTCTGATTACCGGTTCTGTAGCAGCATCACCAACGTTGATTACCGTTACAGTAGCGCCTTGAGACTCTTGTAATTTGATAGCTTTTGTTAGCGCAAATTCGTCTAAAGGATTGATTACCCACTGGATTCCGTTTTTGTCGAATGCGGACTTATCTGCTGTAAAGTTGATTTTGGAAGTAGTATCCGGAACACTACTAATACAAACTAATATTTTCATGTGTACTATTTATTTGTTCGTTTTGCTTCGTTGTTTTTAATATCTCGGAAGCGATTTTAGTTTTAATTAATTTTTGCTAATATAAATAAAAAATATATTATGCATGCATAATACTTATTATTTTATTATTCAGCGCATTAGAAGTCTCTATTTGCTTGGTTGTGTTGCTCTAAACTCTATCTTGCTAGGCAAAACCCTCGGATTCATCTTAAGAATATCCAAAACCAAATTCCCCATATCTTCAGGCTGAATCTTCCATGCGTCTTTTTCTGAAGGAATATTTCCGTTGAAATTTGTTGCCACAGAACCTGGCATAATTACCGTTGATTTGATGTTATATTTTCTCAAATCAATCATAGCAGCTTGTGTAAAGCCCACCACACCAAATTTTGAAGCATTATAACCAGTTCCGTTTTCAAAGAAATTCGCGCCTGCCAAACTTGAAATGGTGATGTAATAACCTTCAGACTTTTTTAGTTCTTCCACAGAAGCTTTTAAAGTATAGAAAACACCAGTTAAATTTGTTTCGATCATGTCATTCCACTCTTCTGCAGAAAGCTGATCTACTGGCTTGAAAATCCCTAAACCTGCATTAGCGATGACAAAATCTAACCTTCCGAATTTCTCTGTAATGTATTTTACAGCTTCCTCTTCACTTTCAAGGCTTCTTACGTCTGAAACAATTCCTAAAACGTTTTCTGAATATTGTTTTAAATCTTGCTCGGCTTTTTCCACATCATCTCGTTTTCTTCCCGAAAACGCTACTGAAACACCATTTTCAAGTAAAATTTTCGCAATTCCGAAACCAACACCTTTTGTTCCTCCTGTTATATATGTTACTTTATTTTTTATCATAATTTAAATATTAAAGTTCCTAAAAATAACAAAAACGCCCCAATTGGAGCGTTTTTATTAAGCTAACATTTGTCAGTTTACTTATTCTTTAATGAACTTATTAGATGCTTTTCCATTTTTTGTTTCAAAGCTAACAATATAAGCTCCTTTTTCTAAGTTTCTTACATCTATTTTATTGTCTGTAAAGTTTACATTTATTTTTCTTCCACCCGCATCATAAACTTCTACTTTATTGATTTTGACATCAGATTTTATTGATAGGAAATCTTTCGCAGGATTTGGATATACAGCGAATTCTAACGTTTTAGCTTTTACGTCATTCACCGCTAAAACTGATCCTACAAGCAATGTATAGTCTTCAGCCTGACCATTGGTTAAATTTCCACAAGGGTCAGATAAAGCAGTTCCTAATGCTGTAGTTGATGAATTAAAATTATACTTCACTCTCATTCTCTTGTTTCCATTGGTAACTCCTGTCGGAACCACAATATTTCCGGTTAAAACATTTGAATTAAGAGCCGCACCAATATAGCTTCCTGATGTTGTAAAATAAGATTCTCCACTGTCGTTAAAATCTCCATCGTTATTCCAATCTATAAATACAGTAGCGCCAAATCTATTTGGAGAAAGCCCTGTTCCCGCAATGGTAATTGGATAAGTATCACCTGCTGAAACATTTATTATTGTACCTGTATTATCCTCATAGGCAGGAGATCCTGTTGCTGCTGAAGAAGTTTTAGTCGTTCCATTCAAGGTAACCGAAGAAATAGGATATACTGTAGAAGTAGCCGTTAATGGTCCGCAATATCCTATCGTACTGTTTGTTGAGAAACTTATTTCTGAACATCCAACAGCATCCCCATTTGAGTTTGAAGGTGTAACGCTAGCATAGTAAGTTGTACTTGGTGCTAAACTCACATTTGTACTCGTTCCAGCAACAGTAGAATTTACAACATCTGAACCTCCTGAAGTTGTCCCAATTTTCAATTTATAGTTTACAGCAGTAGCAACACTAGACCAAGATAACGCTACATTTCCCGCAGATACTGTAGCTCCATTAGCTGGGCTGGAAATAGTAGTACATGCTGGAATTGTGGTTACATTCTCCTGATTAATTACAATATCATCAACAAAAATATTTCCTGAACCCGTTGTACTTCTTACAAACCATACCCCTATTCCGTAAATTTTATTAGGTTGAATAGCTCCTGCAGGAATAGTTCCGCTCAATGGAGTACAAGATGTTGTAGCAGCAGAAGATAAGGTAGTTGGTGTTCCGAAAGTTGTGATATTCCATGCATCGGTAGCGGCAACATATTCAAAATAGGCTAAGTTTAAGGTTCCAGCAACGGTAGCTCCTTTTTTATAGCTTACGGACACGTCAATTTTTTGACCATTTCCTGTTTGTCCTATTGTACTAAGATCAATCATATACCCCGTTGAAGCATACGTAGCACTAATAGCAAGCTGCCCTCCATAAGTTCCGGCGCAGGCAGCAGCTGTAGCTTGGGTACCACCACCAAATTGCTTATAGATTGTAGTTGAAAAACCAGGGTTTTCGAAATTTCCTGTATAAGAGTACTGAGCATTCAAGGTTAATCCTAACCCCAAGAGGCATGAGAGTAAAAGCTTTTTCATAGTTATAACATTTTTATAATTCCTTTAAAAATATAAAATATTATTTAATAAAAACACCTTTAAAATAAATTTTAATTCTTTTTTCTTCTTATTTACAATAATTCTCAAAAAAACACTCTCTTTTTCTATTTTTATTTTTTTATTATGTTAAATTAGCTTTGAAATATTGTAATGCATATTGTAAAAACAAAAAACGCCCCAGTTGGAGCGTTTTATTAAACTAATATGGTTATTTTAATTATTTCTTGATGAATTTGCTAGATGTTTTTCCTGCTTTCGTTTCAATATTAATAATATAAGCACCTTTTTGTAAGTTTCTTACATCAGCTTTATTATCTGTAAAGTTTACATTAATTTTTCTACCACTCGCATCAAATACTTCAGCTTTATCAATTTTTTCTTCAGAATTAATTGTTAAATAGTCAGTCGTAGGATTTGGATATACTGAAATTGATTTTTCTCTCGAGGAAATATCATTTGTGGATAATACAGAATTTCCCACCACTTTAAAATCATCAATAGCAAAACCAAACTGATCTTGTGAAGTACATCGTATAGCAATATAAATATTTTGTCCTGCATAAGCATTTAAATTATAGGTATACTGATGCCATTGTGCATCTGCAGGAGAAGATACAGGAGTTGCGCTTATTGCTGTAAAACTACTTACATTCGTATTGGTTGTTGAAACATACACTGTAAATTTTTCATTTCCATAAGTAGAGTCACACGATTTGGCCCAAAAGGTAAGCGTATTTCCGGTTTGCAATAATTGCATTTGTGGAGAGATCATCCAGTCGTTATTCCAAGGAGAAGAATCAGATGCGAAGCAAACCATCATTTTTGCACCTGTTTTTGCTGTCCAATTCGAACTAGCAGAGCTTGTCATAGCGGGTGTTGTAGCGGTAGAGTTAAATACCTGAAAAGATTTTGGTTCACCACTGTTTTCAAAATCAATTGCGGAAAAACCATAGGTATCTTGCAAATCAACATCTGTAAGTGTCCAGCTTCCTACTCCACTAATTGCAAAATTGGTGTACGTTTCAAAACTGTCTTCAAAAATTGTTGTTTGCGCATTAAGATTGCTAGCCGCAAATAAAATTGCAGAAGCCAATAGTAAAGTTTTTTTCATAATGAACTGTTTTTTTATTAAAAATTTTGTTTATCATCATTCTATTGCGGAATAATATATTGCAATAGATTTTCAAAAATATTTTTTACCTGATAAAAAACAAATTCACCATGAATTGATTAAAATAATTATAAATTAACAATTATTTTCAACCATTTAATTAAATATTATGAAAGGTAAAAAATCCCTAAGAAAATTCTCAGGGATATAGATTTATGAACAGCTATTATTTAGCATAATTTTCAAAAAATAACGGAATACTTTCAATTCCTTTATAGAAATTAAATAATCCGTAATGTTCATTAGGAGAATGAATTGCATCTGAATCCAAACCAAAGCCCATCAATACAGATTTAGCACCTAAAACTTGTTCAAACATTGAGGTAATAGGAATACTTCCTCCTCCTCTGAACGGAAGAACTTCTTTTCCAAACGATGCTTCCATTGCTTTTTTAGCTGCTAAGAATTCCTTCGTATCTGTTGGTAAAACATATGGCATTCCTCCGTGGTGTGCCGTAACTTTTACTTTTACGTTATCCGGAGCAATTTTGTGGAAATATTTTGTGAATTTTTCCGTAATCTCTTCCGGAGTCTGATAAGGAACCAAACGCATAGAAATTTTAGCATAAGCCTTAGAAGGAATCACCGTTTTAGCACCTTCTCCTGTGTAACCTCCCCAAATTCCGTTGCAATCTAAAGTCGGACGGATAGACGTTCTTTCAAGTGTTGTATAACCTGCTTCGCCTTCAACTCCGCTCAGCCCGATTGATTTTTTGAACTCTTCAGGATTGTCTTTCAATTTATTCATTTCAGCTCTTTCTTCGTCTGAAACATCTTCCACATTATCGTAGAACCCATCAATAGTGATTTGTCCGTCTTCATCGATTAACTTTGCAATCATTCTTGAAAGCACATGAATCGGGTTTGGAACCGCTCCTCCATAAAGCCCAGAGTGCAAATCTCTGTTTGGACCTTCGATTTCAACTTCTACATAGCTCAAACCTCTTAAACCAGTGGTAACCGTCGGCTGCTCGTTGCTGTAGATATGTGTATCAGAAATTAGGATACAGTCGCAAGCTAATTTCTCTTTGTTTTCATTTACAAAATCGCCTAAACTTACTGAGCCAACTTCTTCTTCGCCTTCTAAAATAAATTTAACATTACAAGGAAGCGCATTCGTTTTCATCATCGCTTCAAAAGCTTTTAAATGCATGAAAAACTGTCCTTTATCATCCGCAGAACCTCTTGCGAAGATTGCTCCATCAGGATGAAGTTCTGTTTTTTCGATATAAGGTTCAAAAGGAGGTCTTGTCCATAATTCCAAAGGATCGGCTGGCTGAACATCGTAATGTCCGTAAACCAAAACCGTCGGCAAGTCTTTATTTAAAATTTTTTCTCCAAAAACGATAGGATATCCCTTTGTCTGGCAAACTTCCACATTATCTGCTCCTGCATTTTTAAGGTGTTCTGCCACCACGTCTGCACATTTCAATACATCATCTTTATACGCCGGATCTGCAGAAATAGAAGGAATTCTCAGTAACTCAAATAATTCATCCACGAAACGCTGTTTGTTTTCGTTGATGTAATTTAATGTCTCTTGCATTTTAAAATTTTATTTTGATAAATTTAAAAAATTTGCCTCGCAGCAACAAACAAAAACGTATAATTTTCCTCAGGTTTTGAGTAACGAGGAGGGAAGCTAGAAGTTGGAGGATGGAAGGCTTGTTATGTTTTAACCTTTTTGCCTTTTCCTTAATTTCATAATGCACGGATTAGCCACGTATTATTATAAATACTACCAAATTCCCCTTCTCTGAAGGGGTGGATTTTTGCGCAGCAAAAAGACGGGGTAGTTTTATGCATCCAAAAATAATTGATAATGGTTTGATAAAACCACCCCGTCAAAAATTCTTTGAATTTTCGCCACCCCTCCAATTGGAGGGGAATTTTTAACGTTTTGAATAGGGGTGATTATCTTTAAAATAACAGACTTTCGCCCTAGCCCCGATTGGAACGACATCCTTTTTGGTTGCGGCGGAGCGAAGCGGAGCCGTAACCAAAAAGATATAGTGGAAAGCGGGATTAATCTTCAAAAAAAATGTCCCACAAATCTGCGAGACATTCTTTATATTGTTGACTAATAATTAGTGTTCAGCTTTTGGAGCTTCTGCTTCAGCAGGTTTTGCAGCCGTTGCGCTGTCTGCTTTTGGAGCCTCAGCCTCATGTTTTTCTGCAGTTGCCTCTTCTTTGTGAGCAGCAGCAGCTTCATGACCGTGACCTTCTCCGCCACCTTGTACGTCCTCAGAATATCTGTCAGCTCCAGCGCCTTCTTCAAGCTTAATGATGTTTTTATTTCCACCCGCCTGAATTTTCTTGCAGCTAACAGCAACTGTAGCGATGGCTAAACATAGAACTAATTTTTTCATATGTAAAATTTATTTTTTAAAGGTCTTTACGGAATCGCTTCGGTTTCGCTAAACTTTACCACAGGCAATTTCCCATTTCAATTTTTGATTGCCCAAAATTAAGAAATCCTACATTTTTCGGCAACATTTTTATACTGATTTTATGATTATTTTTCCTTTTTTGGATTGTGTAAAAATAAGGTAATTTTCACCACCATCTTTTAAACCATACTTTTTCTTGATTTCTTCGGGTTTTAAAGGATAATTTTTTGAAATAATATTAAACTGACTTTTCTTTTTAATCTGTTTAGCATCAATAACTTCAACTTCTAAAATTCTTCCCGGAAAATCATTTATTTTTTCATGAGAAGTGTAAATATGAGTGTTGGGGTGAAGCTTTTTCAATCCAAATCTTTCTGAAATTAAATTAAAAACTCCGGCTTTTAGTATTGAATTATTCGGGATATAGATCAAATTTTCAGGTTCATCGTATGTTGCTTTGGCATTTTCTTCTTCTCCAAACTTAAAGGTAAAAACAGATTCTTCACTTTCAATATTCACGCAATTGCAGGTAATTTCAGCAGAATTTTCCTTTGATAGAAAGACAACCACTTCCTTTACGTCGTTTTTCAACGCAATAATATCAATCCTGAAAATGCCTGGTAAAACGGATACCAAGTATTTTAAATCGATTAAAGGCGAGAGTTTTATCACGACTTCATTTGAAATCGACAACAATTTTCCCTGAATTTCAAGAATATTCGGCGACAAATCTTCCAGCAAGAAAACTTTATTTTTATTATTATCTCTTCGCGCCGGATCGAGGTAAATTACATCAAAAGTTTCTTCATTTTGAGTCAGAAAATCTTCCAGTTTTTGATTGATAAATCTTGCTTTCTTTTCTAAAACTGTCCAATTATGTTCAACAATTTCTAATAATTCAGGATTTTGTTCAACTAAAGTAATTTCGTTAAAATTTTTAGATAAATAATAGGCATCAATTCCAAAACCGCTGGTTAAATCAATGAACTTCTTTCCTTTTAAAAGTTCTGATTTGTACGAAGCTGTTTTTTCGGAGGAAGATTGCTCTAAACTTAATTGTGGCGGGAAAACAATTCCTTCTTTTAATAAAAACGGAAATTTCTTTTGTGCAACCTGCTTTCCTTTAATCTGCTGAACGATTTCTTGCATAGAAACTTCAGGAAAGGGGGATTTTTTTAACAATAATGAATGCAAATCTGTGTTTAAATTTGCATTGATGTATTTTTGAATTTCAGTGTGTGAATGCCACGAATGCACGAATAGTTGTTTTTTAATAGTTGTTAATTATAAAATGACTCTTTTATAATTTAATTTTGATTCGCCAAAATTAACAATCAATGCTAATTTATTATCAGAAACTTTCAAGTAATTAATTGCCTGCGCCAAATCGGCGTCTACAATTTGACTTTTGCCTTTGATTTCTAAAATGATTTTTTCATTAATTACGAAATCTGCATAAAATTTATGAGGAAGAACAATTCCCTTATAAATTACTTCATACTCTTTTTCTCTTTCATAAAATATTCCAGCCTTTCGAAATTCTATTTCTAAAGCATCTTTATATACAATTTCAGAAAACCCGTGTCCAAGATAATTATGAATGTCCATACAAATTCCTATAATCTGATAGGATTCTTCCTTATAAATAATACTCATATAAGATTCATTTGTGCTTGAATACAAATCTAATAAATATATTCGAGCATTCGTGGCATCAAATATGATCACAATTATTCAAACATTTCTGCCCAACGAACCGCTTTAATTTCCTTTTCGTTGTATAATTCTTCCGCAGACTTTTTAACGTTTAATTTTGGATATAAATTCACCCCAATCAGCTTTATTTTGCCTTCTTCTACCCATTTTTGTTCTTCAACAGCATGATCGTAGATTTTCTTCTGGATAATTCCTTGCTTTAAAAGTTCAAGGTAACCTCCCTTTTCTTCAATTTCAACAAACAATTTCCAAGATTTTTCTGCAATTTGCTGCGTAATATCTTCCACATAATAACTTCCGTTCGAAGCATCTTCAAAGACATTAATGATACTTTCATAAGCCAAAACAATCTGCTGTTTGAAAGAAATTTCTTCCGAATTATCTGTTGATCTATCAACTAAATAATTATTACTGAAAATCGCATCAGCTCCGCCAATCATGGCAGAAGCCAATTCTAAAGTTGAACGAATCAGGTTATTTTCATTATCGGCAACCGCTTTATTTCGTAAAGACGTTTCTGCAAAAATGTATGGAATTTCGTCTAAGTTATATTCTTTTGAAAGTTGATTGAAAACCATTTTAAATGCTCTCAGTTTCGCCATTTCGAAGAAATAATTTCCTCCGACAGCAATTCTGAAAATTAATTTATTTAAAATTTCAGAACCATACACTTCAACCAGCTCTTTTGTTTTCGCCAAAGCAATTCCTAATTGTTGGTAAATGGCTGCTCCGGCATTCTGATGAAGAGAAATATCTACGCAAATGTTTCTTCTAAATTGTTTTGCCAATAATTCTTTCACCAACTGATCATTAATCGTAGCTTCTTTTTCATCAAAAACATCAATTAAGGAAAAATACGGATCTTCCTCTTTCGGACTGATGTGTCCCGCCAGATCAAAATTATTCACGAAAATAGTTTTCTGTTCAAGATTTTCTACATTCTGATCCAAAATAAAGGCAAATACATCCTCTTCTAAACTTTCGTGATATCTTGATACCAAATGCGTGCTTTCTTCGATTTTTGGCAGATTTACCAAAGGCTTTTCTACCGAATCATAAAAAGGTTTCACTACAATTCCTTCTAAATTTTCTTTTGAAAGAACTGAATAAATATCATCAGTTTTAAGTTGTTTTTTAACTAGATTTTCCCAGGCTGTATTTGACATTGGATATGGATTATGTGAATTGTCAATCGTCAATTTTGTTTCACAAGTGAATTTTGAATTAACCGCATATTGACATTTTACGTTTATGATTTACATTTAAAAAATTAACAAGCGAAGCGAATTGACTATTCACTTTTCACTTTCAAATTATTTTTTCGCCACCTTCGTACTGTCTACTACCAGAATAAAGATTTCTTCATCCGGCTTTTTCATGAAATAATTTTCTCTTGCGTATTTTTCTTTTTCCGATTTATTGTTCATCAATTTTTTATAAAACGTATCATTTTTTTCGTATTCGGTTTTATAATATTGAAGTTGTTCTTCGTATTTGTTAATCTCGCCATTCAGCTCATTGATTACCAAAAACGAAGTTTTATCAAAGAAAATCATCCAGACCAGAAACATACCAATAGTAATAGTATACTTATTCAGAACATATTTCTGAATAATTTTGAAAGTCTCAGACTTTGGCTGGATGTCTTTAATAAGTTTGTTTTCTTTCATTTTAATGTTTTCTCAACGAATTTTTAATAACAGTTGTTAAAAAATCAATCGCTACGGAATTTTGTCGCATGTTGGGAATAATTAAATCGGCTTCGTTTTTAGAAGGTTCGATAAATTCCTGATGCATAGGCTTCAACGTGGTTTGATAACGGTGTAAAACTTCACCCAAATCTCTTCCCCTGTCTTGTGTATCTCGCCTGATCCTTCGGATTAACCTCTCATCTGAATCGGCATGTACGAATACTTTTAAATCAAATTCCTTTAGCAATTCTTTGTTGGTAAGAACCAAAATTCCTTCTACCACCAATACATTTCTTGGCTCTACAGTAACGTGATCTCCTGTTCTACCATGGGTTACAAAGCTGTAAATAGGCTGTTCAATGGGTTCGTTGTTTTTCAACGCTTTTACATGCTGTATCAACAAATCAAAATCGATGGATTTTGGGTGATCATAATTTAAAGCTTCCCTTTCTGTAAGCGTAAGATTATGATTATCATGATAATAATTATCCTGAGAAAGGATATTCATTCCTTCGATATCAAGCTGTTGAAGTATCTTGTCAACAACCGTAGTTTTGCCGGATCCTGTACCTCCTGCAATTCCTATTACAAGCATTCTTATTTGTTTCTTTATAGTTTTTACAAATATACTATTTTATTTAAAAGCTGGAAAAAGGATACAGTAAGATACGTACTTTTTTAAAGTAAAATTTTCATCTGTTAGGCCTTCTGTATTTTTCTTTTTAACGCTGAGATCGCTAAGAAAATCATTTAGCACAGTGAATATTTTTCGTTCGCAAGGGCGCTTTGCTCAGCAAATGATAGCAATGTTTAAATTATACCATTTTGTTGTTTAAGTTATTTAACCCTTTCAGGGTTATATCATAATGGAATACGTATTCATCGGGTTTCACCCGACGCTACTCATATTAAATCACTTAGTGTTTTTTTTTGAGTTTAAAACAAAAAAAATCCGACATTACTGCCGGATTATGTTATACTATTTCGCTTGTTAATTCTCTTGAAATAAGTCTTTCATGCATAGGTTTCAAAACATCTAAAGAGCCTGTTTTTACCGTACACTTGCCTTTGTAATGCACCAACATGGTACATTGCTCGGCCTGTTCTAATGTATGCTTGCAAATTTCGATCAAACAATCGATCACAAAATCAAAAGTATGAATATCGTCATTATGCAACACCAATTTATACACTTCATCCGTATCGTCAAGCACCAACACTTCTTCTTCATACTGACGTTTCGGATTGTCGTAATCTTTTATACTGTTATAAAAAATCATTTTTCTTAATTCTTTTAAACTTCGCCTATTTTTTCGGCTAAATCATTGATATTATTTGGCGCTTCATACACCAATTCCACAAGCTCAACGCTTTTATTATTCATTTTCAAGATCTTGAAATGATAATTTTCCATGTCAAACTCCTGATTTTCTTCAGGAATATCTTCCAATGCGTGAAGAATAAATCCGGCTAATGAATTGTACTCACTTTCCTCTGAAAGCGGTAATTTTTTAGGTAAAAATTCATTGATCTCATCCAAAGGCTGAGTTGCCTGTACCCAATAGGTATTTTCGGCAATCTTATCAACAATTTTCTCTTCATCGTCTTCTTCATCCTGAATTTCACCTACCAATTCCTCTAAAATATCTTCAAGAGTAATGATCCCTTCCGTTCCACCAAATTCATCAATAACAATCGCTAAATGCTGCTTCTTCTGCTGGAAAATCTTCAATAGATCCGAGATTTTTTTACTTCCAACTACGAAAAACGCATCACGCATCAGTTCTTTAAGATCTTCGTGATTCAGTTCACCCTTTCTCTTTACAAATTCTCTAATGATCTCTTTCGTGTATAAAATACCAATCACATTATCGATAGAATCTACGTATACCGGAATACGGGAATATCCACTTTCCATGATTTTGTTGATGATCTCGTTGATATCTTCTTCAAAATCGATTGACGTAATATTCTGACGAGGAACCATGATCTGTTTTGCCGAATGATCCGTAAAATCAAAGGCATTTTTAATGATCTCATAGTTTTCCTCTTCAATCTCTCCACTGTCGGCACTTTGTTTTACCAACAACTGCAATTCTTCAGTAGAGTGAATTTCCTGTTCGGAAGCCGGGTGAATTTTAATTAATCTTAAAAATCCGTTCGACATAAGGTTCATCAACCAGATAAATGGTTTGAAAACAGTATAGAAAACTCTCAACGGCACTGCTGTAGCCATTGTAGTAGATTCTGATTTTCTGATTGCGATTGATTTTGGAATTAATTCCCCAAAAACAATGTGCATTACTGTAATTAATACAAAACTTACAACAACTGAAATTGTTGTAATCGTTGTTTGAGCCATCTCTACATTCAGAGAATGAAAAATACTTTCCACAACGTGGTGTAAGGCGCTTTCTCCTACCCAACCTAAGGCTAGTGAAGCCAATGTAATCCCCAGCTGCGTTGCCGACAGGTATTCATCAAGATGCTTAATGATATGCTCTGCCTGCTTCGCCATAGAGTTACCTTCGGCTGCTTTTAATTGGATTTGAGAATAACGAACTTTAACAATTGAAAATTCTGCGGCTACGAAAAAGCCATTAAGTAAAACAAGTAATAAGGCTAGCAAAAGCCTGACTATGTCCGAGTCCATTTAGAAATTATATAATTTATTCTTACAAAGATATACAAAATAAAAATAACAAAAAAAGCATTGAGATACCCAATGCTTTTAATATTTTGTTAAAAATGTAATTTCTTACGAATTTTTCAAGGCTTCTGCTCCGGAAACGATCTCTAAGATTTCGTTTGTAATAGCAGCCTGTCTTGCTTTGTTGTAGAAGATCACAAGATCATTTTTCAAGGCCTGCGCGTTGTCTGTTGCTTTGTGCATTGCAGTCATTCTCGCTCCGTGTTCAGATGCAACTGAATCTAAGATCGCTTTGAAAACCTGAGTTTTAATAGATTTCGGAATCAAATTATCCAAGATTTCCGCTTTATTTGGCTCAAAAATATAATCTGTCTCTACCTGAGATTCTGTAGTATCTACCTCTTCCATAGAAATAGGAAGAAGTTTTTCTGTAGTTACTTCCTGAGTGGCAGCATTGACGAATTTATTGTAAATAACATATACTTCATCAAATTTACCTTCAGTAAAGCTTTTCATAACACCTTCTGTAACGTGTGCTACTGTATCAAAGTTCAAATTATCAAAAACTGAACTTGCGTTAGCATATACGGTACGTGTTTTTCTTACTGCATCAAAAGCTTTTTTACCAATTGGAAGAACTTCAACCTCATATTGAGAGTTGTTCTGAAACTGGATATTAAGCTCTTTTACAATCGATGAGTTGAAAGCTCCCGCCAAACCTCTGTTTGAAGTAACAGCGATGAAAAGTACTCTTTTAACCTCTCTTTTTTGAGCATAAACAGAAACCTGATCAGGATCTGAGCTAGAATTTACATTCTCGATCAATTCCTGCAATTTTTCAGAATAAGGTCTTAACATGACGATGGCATCCTGTGCTTTTTTAAGTTTCGCAGCGGAAACCATTTTCATAGCACGTGTAATCTGCATCGTAGATGAAATTGACGATATTCTACCTCGTATTTCTTTTAAGTTTGCCATTAATTGTGGTTCAAGGTTTAAGGTCTAAAGTTTAAGGTTTAAAACATTGAATTCTAAACCTTAAACATTGAATTTTTTAGTTATATTTTGCAGCTAAATCGTTAGCAGCCTGCTTAAGAACGCTAGTAATATCGTTATCGATTTTTCCAGCTTTAATAGCAGCCATTGTTTCTGGGTGCTTAGATCTTAGGAACTCGATATATTCTACCTGGAATTCTTTTACTTTTTTGATAGGAACGTTTCTCATTAAGTTTTCTGTTCCGGCATATACCATTGCTACCTGACTGTCTACAGGAAGTGGTGCATTTACCGGCTGCTTAAGGATTTCTACGTTTCTTTCTCCTTTAGAGATTACTGCTAAAGTAGAAGCATCAAGGTCTGAACCGAATTTCGCAAACGCTTCTAGTTCTTTATACTGAGCCTGGTCTAATTTAAGAGTACCAGACACTTTTTTCATTGACTTGATCTGAGCGTTACCTCCAACACGAGATACAGAGATACCTACGTTGATCGCAGGACGAACCCCTGAGTTGAATAGATCAGACTCCAAGAAGATCTGTCCGTCTGTAATAGAGATTACGTTTGTTGGGATATACGCAGAAACGTCACCCGCCTGAGTTTCAATGATTGGAAGTGCTGTTAATGAACCGCCACCTTTTACGATTGGCTTTAAAGATTCTGGTAAATCGTTCATTTGGCTAGCAATTTTATCATCAGCAATTACTTTTGCAGCTCTTTCCAATAATCTTGAGTGAAGATAGAAAACGTCTCCAGGATAAGCCTCACGTCCCGGTGGTCTTCTCAATAGTAGAGAAAGCTCACGGTAAGCTACTGCTTGTTTAGATAAATCATCATAAACGATCAAAGCTGGTCTACCAGTGTCTCTGAAGAACTCACCGATAGAAGCACCTGCCATTGCAGAATATACCTGCATTGGAACTGGATCTGATGCGTTAGCAGCAACGATTACAGTATATGCTAAAGCTCCTTTATCAGAAAGCGTTTTAACGATTTGTGCTACAGTAGAAGCCTTCTGACCGATAGCAACATATATACAATATACAGGCTTCCCTGCATCAAAGAATTCTTTCTGGTTGATGATCGTATCGATCGCAACAGTAGTTTTACCTGTCTGTCTGTCACCGATGATAAGCTCTCTCTGACCTCTTCCTACCGGAATCATCGCGTCGATGGCAACAATACCTGTTTGCAAAGGTTCAGTTACAGGTTGTCTGAAGATAACTCCGGGAGCTTTTCTTTCTAATGGCATTTCATATAAATCCCCAGTAATAGGACCTTTACCATCGATAGGGTTACCAAGAGTATCTACTACTCTACCTAACATACCTTCTCCTACTTTAATAGAAGAGATTCTGTTTGTTCTTCTTACTGTATCTCCTTCTTTTACTAATTTACTTTCACCTAATAAAGCAACACCTACGTTGTCTTCTTCAAGGTTTAGTACAATACCTTCTACATCGCTAGCAAACTTCACCAACTCACCGTATTGTACATTTTCTAACCCGTATACACGAGCAATACCATCACCGATGGTTAAAACTGTACCTACTTCCTCAACGTTTGATTGAGTATCGAAGTTGGCCAATTGCTGTTTTAAGATCGCAGATACTTCTGCCGGATTTATTTCTGCCATTGTATGGTTGTTTTTTTCTTAATTTAATTGAAAATCTTTTTTCACTTGGTTTAATTTCGCTTTCACAGAAGCATCTACCTGCTGGTCTCCTACTCTTAGAATGTATCCTCCTAAAATCGAAGGGTTTACATTTACCGTAAGATCAAAATTAGCATCTGCTTTTACTAAGCTAGTAGATTTTAAAATATGCTCGATATTCTCCTTTGTCAGTTCAGTCGCAGTTGTTAAAGTAATTCTTTTAACACCATTAATGTCTTCCACTTTATTGATGAATTCCTGAGCAATATTCTTCAGTTGATTTTCACGACCTTGCTTAATAACAAGTGTGATTAAATTCTGAGAAGAAACAGATAAACCTTTAAATATTTCGTTTGCTACTTCTACTTTCTTTTTAGAATCGATGTAAGGCGTAAGAAAAAATCTGTTCAAATCTTTAGATTCGTTCATGATCTTCACCACATCTTTCATTTCAGAAAATACAGTAGCCGTTTGCCCTGATTCGTTTGTAAAATCAAGTAAACCTTGTGCGTATCTTTTAGCTACTTTAGATGTAAGCATTCTTAGTTAAGGTTAGATTTGTTTATATAATTTTGAACTAATTCGTTTTGAGCCTCGCTGTTATCAAGCTTTTGCTTCAAGATAGATTCTGCGATGTTTACAGATAAAGTACCAATTGTAGTTTTGATGTCTGCCATAGCAGCATTTTTCTCAGCATTGATAGATTGTCTTGCCGCTTCGATCAATTTTTCTCCTTCAGCTTTTGCAGCATCTTTAGCTTCACCTACGATTCTGTCTTTGATCTCTCTAGCTTCTTTTAGGATAGCATCTCTTTCGATCTTAGCCTCACGCATAATTCTTTCGTTGTCAGCTTTAAGATCTTCCATTTCTTTTTTAGCCAATTTAGCCTGGTTAAGAGCATCCTGAATATTGTCTTCTCTTGTTTTAACAGCGCTAAGAATAGGCTTCCATGCTAAAGATTTAAGAAGAACCACTAGTAATAAAAATACTACAGCTGTCCAGAAAATATTACCAATTGAAGGAGTTAATAAGTCCATTTTATATTCAATTATTATTTTTAATTTGTTTTAACTTTTTTAAAAGAATTCTACAAACCAACCGTTTGTAGAATTCTGTTTGTTTACTATCCGTTTCCTAGTAATGCTACTACGATACCGAATAGACCAGCACCCTCGATAAGAGCCGCTGCGATAATCATTGCAGTTTGGATTTTTCCTGATTGCTCTGGTTGTCTTGCAATACCTTCCATTGCGCTACCACCAATTTTACCAATTCCCAATCCTACACCAAGAACTGCTAAACCAGCTCCGATTGCTGCGATACTACCTGTCATAATATTATATATTTAAAAAGTTATTTTATTTCTTAATTTGTTTTTTGTCTCTTTTTTAGTGGTGATCGTGGTGAGGCTCCTCAACCGCAGATCCGATAAACAATGCTGTTAACATGGTAAAGATATAAGCCTGTAATGCTGCTACCAATACCTCTAATATATAGATGAATAATGATAAACCTAATGATACCGGAGTAATAGCATACGTTTGCATGATGAAGATCAATGCGATCAAACTCATGATGATGATGTGCCCAGCCGTCATGTTAGCAAAAAGACGAATCATCAATGCGAAAGGCTTAGTAATAATTCCTAATAATTCTACAGGAACCAAGATAATGTAAACCAAGATCTTTCCTGCGAAAGGCATGTTGCTCCCTAGTGGATCAAACATGTGCATCCAATATGTTTTTCTACCGCTTAAATTCACAATTAGTAAAGTGAATACCGCTAAAACCATTGTGAAAGCAATATTACCTGTTGTATTTGCTGCTCCTGGAAGTAATCCTAAGATGTTAAGAACCCAGATGAACAAGAATAAAGTAACCAAATAAGGTACATATTTCTGGTATCTTACAGATCCGATGTTTTGAAGAGCGATCTCGTCTCTTACGAAAACTACGATCGGCTCGATAAACTTAGCAACTCCTGAAGGAACCTGAGATTTTTTATAACTTGAAGCTGAAGCAAGACCAATAATTAATAAGATCACTGCAGCCAATAACATTTGTGCAACAACTTTAGTAATAGAGAAGTCTAAAGGAACATCATTTGTTGGGTGCCCTTCGTGCATATCCAACGTTCCGTTTGCATCTGTCGAGTAGATTTTGTTGTGGAATACTTTGTAAAATTTACCATCCACTTCTGCAACATTCTCCTCCTCGTGTCCTAATTTTTCTGAACTGAAAACTTTCAACCCATTATCCCATAAAATGACAGGCAAAGAAATTCCTACAGAATTGTGACCTTCACCCCAAAGATGCCAATTATGTGCATCTGAAATATGGTGCATAATAAATGGAACAGGATTGTACTTTTCCTCTTTTACGGTTTCCGTACTTCCTTCATGTGTTTCTGCAAAGCCGAAGCAGAAAACAATTAGATGCAGGACGATTAACAGTTTTTTAAAACTCATAACTAGATTCTATTTCTAAAATTTTTGCAAAAATATAAAATTATATTCTATTATTAGTAATTCTTTAATTTATTATGACATGATATTAGTCTTGTTTTTTCACCAGCCTAAGAACAAAAAAAACTTCTATTATAAGGTAAATCCAGTATATAATGAAGTAGGGCACGATATTTAGCCTAAAATCCTTCTGGAAAAGTGCAATGTATCCCATCGCAAAAAATTTAAAAACAACAAATCCAAGAAAAATAAATCCTATGATATTCTTTTTTTCTAGGGCAAAAACGATTAAAATCGTTAACAAACCGATGAACGTAATAAAAAACATCAGAAAATGAATTTTGAAATTAAGATTTAAAATTCCATTCTCCATTAACAGATATTGCGAAGCAAATAATACCGCGGACAACAATAAAAATAATCCGAGCCCTTTAAAAACAATTGTAGCCTTTTCCATTGGCTGCAAAACTACCAAAATTTATTAATATCCTTATATATATGGTAGGAAATAAAAATGGGGAAGCGTTTTAAGTTAAAAGTAAGAAGTAAAAAGAGCCAAGTGTGTGAGATGTTTGGAAGCGGGAGGTTCATGGAGGTAAAAAACCTTTACAGTAATTATATCGAAGAATTACAACCTTTGAAGTATTTCACCTATGCTAAAACTTCCCGCCTCCAGCGTCCTGCTTCCAACTATTTTAACATATAACTTTTTAATAACAAATCACATTAGGCGTATTAAAGAGAAAATTGTTACTTTTGCAAACCATATAATATATATAATAGTATGTTTAATAGTTTACAGGATAAATTAGACAAAGCACTTCATAATATTTCCGGGCGTGGAAAAATCACTGAGATCAACGTTGCGGAAACCGTAAAAGAAATTCGTAGAGCATTGGTAGACGCCGATGTTAACTATAAAGTTGCCAAAGATCTTACTAAAAGAGTTCAGGATAAAGCTTTAGGACAAGACGTTCTTACATCGCTTACACCAGGGCAGTTGATGACAAAAATCGTTCACGACGAATTGGTAGATTTAATGGGTGGTTCTCAGGAAGGAATCAACCTTTCAGGAAAACCTTCTGTAATTTTAATTGCAGGTCTTCAAGGTTCTGGTAAGACTACTTTCTCAGGAAAATTAGCGAATTATTTAAAGACAAAAAGAAATAAAAAACCTCTTTTAGTAGCGTGTGACGTTTATCGTCCGGCTGCGATCGATCAGCTAAAAGTTTTAGGTGGACAAATCGGGGTTCCTGTTTTCACAGAAGAAGGTTCTATGGATCCTTCAAGCATCTCTCAAAATGCTATTAATTTTGCTAAAGCTAACGGTCACGATGTAGTAATCGTGGATACAGCTGGTCGTTTGGCGATCGATGAGCAGATGATGAAGGAAATTAAAACCGTTCACTCTGTCATTACGCCTAATGAAACGCTTTTCGTTGTTGATTCAATGACGGGACAGGATGCGGTGAATACGGCAAAAGCGTTCAATGATACGTTGAATTTTGACGGGGTTGTTTTAACGAAATTAGACGGTGATACTCGTGGTGGAGCTGCTTTAACGATTCGTTCTGTGGTTGAAAAACCAATCAAATTCATCTCTACGGGTGAGAAAATGGAAGCTTTAGACCTTTTCTACCCAGAAAGAATGGCAGACAGAATCTTGGGAATGGGGGACGTTGTTTCCTTGGTAGAAAGAGCTCAGGAGCAGTTTGATGAAGAGGAAGCAAAAAAACTTCACAAGAAAATCGCTAAAAACGAGTTTGGTTTTGATGATTTCTTAAAACAGATCAACCAAATCAAAAAGATGGGTAACATGAAAGATTTGATGGGAATGATTCCTGGTGTTGGAAAAGCTATTAAAGACGTTGAAATCAGCGATGATGCCTTCAAACACATCGAAGCGATCATCCATTCTATGACTCCGGATGAAAGAAGAAGACCTTCGATTATCAATACACAAAGAAAAAACAGAATTGCAAAAGGTGCGGGAAGAAAAATTGAAGACGTAAACCAATTGATGAAGCAATTCGACCAGATGGGTAAAATGATGAAGATGATGCAAGGCCCTCAAGGGAAACAAATGATGCAAATGATGAGCAAAATGCCAAACATGCCTGGAATGGGCGGAATGTTCGGCAAATAACCCAAACTCAACACACCAAATAAACATTTTTAAAATATTACACTATGGAAATTAACGAGAAGCAGGAAAATTATAATTACAACAACAATCAGGGAATGCCTTACAGGTCTGAAAAAAAGTTGGCTGCAGGGATTTTAGGGATTTTATTAGGATCTCTAGCCATTCACAAGTTTTATCTTGGCTACACAAAAGCTGGAATTATTCAGTTGATCTTAGGCGTGGTAACGTGTGGAGCTGCCGGAATTGTTGGCTTTATTGAAGGAATCATCTATTTAACAAAATCTGATGAAGAATTTGACAGAACATACGTTCAGAACCAAAAAGAATGGTTTTAAGCTAATTTAATTGTCATTTCAAAATAATAAAACCGACTCAGTTTTGAGTCGGTTTTTTCGTTTTTATCTTTAAAATAATCAAGATTATTTATCAGATTTCTGAGCTTTAGCTTTGATGAAATAAGAGAAACCTACGTTTACACCGAAGTTATTTCTTGTTGTTTTAACCTCTGTGTTAAGAACGGTATTCTTAGTGTAGAACTGATCAAAACCAAGTCCTAAATTGATTCCTAAAGACTGTGTAGCCATATATGTTACACCAGCTTTAGCCTTCCACGTTAAACCATCGTTTGTAGAGTCTGCATTAAAAGCAGCCCCAGAAGAAAGACTGTATTTTTCTTTATAAGTAGCATACCCGATACCTGCTCCTACGAATGGGAAAAGTTTGCTTCCTGTATTGAAATAATACGTTGCAGTCGGCATTACAGAAAATGTAGTATTTGTTAATTTATCGCCATCAAACTTATTGGTGTTGCTGTTGAATCCTAAATCGATTCCTACCGCCAAACCGTCGATTACGAAATATCCTACAGAAGGTGTAATAGAAAAGTTAGAAATCTTAGGGCCATCATTAGACTCTCCGTTAGCTTTCACTGTAGAGCTTTGAGCGTTGAAGCCTAATCCTGTGTTTCCACTGATTACCCAGTCTCCTTTAGTCATTTGCGCGTTTGACAATCCGAAAAGTGCCACAGCACCAGCTAATAATAATTTTTTCATAGTTAAAAAATTTAAAGTATTAATTTGTTTATATTTTACTGTTGATTTTCTTTTTTATTGATGACGTATTTTACCCCAAAAGAAACTGAAGAAAGATTGAATCCGAACTTATAATTGTTGGTTGCGTTATCGAAATCTTCATATTTAAAACGATCATATCCAAACTCTCCTATTGTAGCTTCAATAGACCAGTTTTTATTGATAAAATAGTCTAATCCAGGCTTGATATTTACCCCAATCGAAGTAAATTTATATTCCATATTCTGAGTATCCTCATACATATAACCATAAGCCACATCAGTTGTTTTAGAATTTGCCTCAATTTCTGTTTTACCCAATTTTACAGGAATTTCTAACTGTCCGAAGAAATATAATTTATCAGATAAAGTCCAGTATTTTCTTACAAACGGAGCGATAGTGAAAGCAGGTTCTTTACGTATAAATTCAAATTCTGAAACATAGCTTCCATTCATATATAATTGACTGTATGTTTTTTTACTGTGAGAAAATCCCCAACTTGCTCCCACAGCTAAATTAGGCGCTACGAAAACACCTACACTTGGCAACGCTTTGAATTCCTGTGTACTTTCGTTGGTATTTTTATTTTCGTTTTTAGAATAATTTACCTGTCCGGAAATATAAACTGCTCCCCTGTTGATCTGAGCGTTTGACAGGCCAAACAATGACACAGCACTTGCTAGTAATAACTTTTTCATGTATTAGTTTTAAATATTTTTATCATTGAATGCTTTAAAATTTAATAATAAAGCATTCGTATTTTTTTTGATTTATTTAGCGAAAACGTATTTCAACCTATGAAATAGATAATTTTCTATGAAAACACAGATTTTACCGCTGTGAATTTGAATCTTCGAAAGCAAGAAAAGTGAGATAATAAGAAATGTATTTTCATGGTTTAAATTTAGTTTTTATATGGAGAAAAAGTCCCAAGAAAAAATCTCAGGACTTTTAGCTTTTTCAGCTTATATGCTTTGTTTATTATTTAGCAAAAACATATTTAACACCGATTCCTACTGACGCTAAGTCAAGACCGAAGTTATAGTTATCTACGCTTTTAGCATCTTTGTACTTGAAGTTGCTGTATCCGAAGTCACCGATAGTAGCTTCAAGAGTCCAGTTTTTGTTCAAGAAATAATCTAAACCTGGCTTCACAGAAACTCCGAAAGAGTTGAAAGTTTCTTTGTTTGAAGTGTTAGTAAGATTGTTCTCACCTTTATCGCTTCCGAATGCCATAGGCACAGAAAGTTGACCGAAGATGTAGAATTTCTCACCTAAAGTCCAGTACTTTCTTACGAAAGGCTCAACTACAAATGCAGAAATTGTGTTTTTAGTGTTTACAATAGCTGTTTCTGTTTTTTCAACATTAGAAGCATAACCAACACCTACCCCAACTGCTAAGTTAGTACCAACGAAATATCCTACAGTAGGAACTAATTTAAGATCGTTTGTTTTAACGTTTGTATTGTTATCTTCGCTAGCTGCAAAGTTTACAGTACCTGATAAATATGTAGTTCCTTTAGCGATTTGAGCGTTTGATAAACCGAAAAGTGCAATAGCACCCGCTAATAATACTTTTTTCATTTTTAAAAAATTTTAATACTTTCTGAGGGCAAAATTACAGTGGTACCCGCGAATATTAAAATTTGTTAATGTGATTAATATCATTGATGAATATTGGCAATTTTCGACAATAAAGCGTATTAAATAAAGCGCTTTGACTTTTTCTCAATATTTTAATAAAAAAAACTAAAATTTTTCAACAGTAGTTGAAAAACGTTTACTTTATTAAATCTTAATTCAAGGCTAAATTCTGGTTAAAACCATTGCTTTTTATCTTTAAATTATGTTAAAATTAATTCTTCTTAATATAAAATTTTCATCTAATTCATAAAAAAGCGAGGCAATATTGCCTCGCTCATGTTTTTATAACAGTAAAACTTAGTTATTACCAAATTTGAAACCTACACCAATTTGAGCAAAGCTATTGTGTACTTTTCCAAATCCTGATTCTTTTGCAAGATCCGAAATACCGTAGTTGTATCTTGCGTCGAAGAATAATCCGTTTTCCAACATATATTCGACACCAATAAATGGAGCGATATTCAGTTTCTTATAAAGATCTTTCACATCTTCATCATTATCACCTTCCAATTCTAAACCGGGAATGTTTAAACCACCGTCATAAACAGCTTTTGCCTTAGCAGACAAAATAACACCGAAGCTTGCACCAGCAGAGATTGAAAAGCCTTCTGTAATGAAATATTTTGCAGAAACCGGAACCAATACTGTTCCTAATGTAGTTTTTGTTTTAAAACCACCGAAATCCTCCTCATCGTTGTATTTGGACTTTCCTCCAAGTGGCGAATAAAGAACCTCCCCTTGTACACCGAATTTATCGCTGATTTTATATTCTGCCATACCTCCAACATAAAAAGTATGCATTGGATCTGAACTGATTGGGTCTTCAGTATCTTTATATTTTAAAGTGGAAAAAGAATATCCAGCTTTTGGCCCGAATCTGAATTCCTGAGCCTGTGTCGAAATCCCCATAACAGCAACTGCTGCAACTAGTAAAATTTTCTTCATAGTATTAGTTTTTTAATTAAAATGAGCGCAAATCTAAACATTAATTTTAGATTTAACAAATTTTAACAAAACAAAAATGTTAAAATTAATTTTATTTAATTTATCACTTCAAAGTACTGCTATAAAAGCAAAAACGGAATCAAACATCATTTGATTCCGTTTTTTATTCATTAAAAAGTGTATTTACTAATCGTTTCGTTGTCTCTTATCCTCATCATTGTAAGCAAGAATAATTTTTCTTACCACAGGGTGTCTCACAACATCTTCTTCGGTTAAATGTACAAAACCTATTTCCTTTACATCTTTCAAAATTCTCATCGCTTCTTTTAATCCGGATTGTTGTTTTGGTGGCAAATCTACCTGACTTGGATCTCCCGTAATGATAAATTTCGCATTCATTCCCATTCTCGTTAAAAACATTTTCATTTGAGAATGTGTCGTATTTTGAGCTTCATCTAAAATTACAAAAGCATCATCCAGCGTTCTACCTCTCATAAAAGCCAATGGAGCTACCTCAATTACCTTTTTCTCAATAAAACCTTCCAGTTTTTCATGCGGAATCATATCACGAAGCGCATCATACAAAGGCTGTAAATACGGATCTAGTTTCTCTTTCAAATCTCCAGGTAAAAACCCTAAACTCTCCCCCGCTTCTACCGCAGGTCTGGTAAGCACAATCCTTTTCACCGACTTATCCCTTAAAGCTTTTGCAGCCAATGCAACACTGGTATACGTTTTTCCCGTTCCCGCAGGCCCAATGGCAAAAACCATATCTTTTTTCTCAGTTTCTTTTACTAATTTTTTAAGATTGGTGGTTTTAGCTTTGATAATTTTACCGTTTACCCCTTTTACTATAATATCCTGATCGAAAACTAACTGTTTTTCATTCTCATCTTTAAGATTTAGGATATTTTCAACGTCTTTCAGGTCGATAGAATTATTTTTAGAAATAAATTTTACGATATCATCAAGTTTATTCTTAAATATGTCTAAAGCTTCCTGATTGCCCATCGCAAAGATGTAATGATCTCTTCCGGTAATTTTAAGGGTCGGAAAGCTTGATTTTATTAAATTGAAATATTGGTTATTAACTCCATAGAAGATTTTCGCATCGATATCTTCCAAATCATATGTTAATTCAAACATGCAGTATTTTTATTTTTAGATTTTAAATTTAAAGCTTTTTTTGAAATTTATATCAAATTCTTTTCCATAATATTTCGGGCTTTCTTTTTATTTTAGATAAATTTGCAGTATTCGATTATTCTAAATATTCTTAAAACTACAAATGTCAATTATTACCCTTACTTCAGATTTCGGAAATTTAGACTACAGAGTGGCCGCTTTGAAGGGCAGCATTCTGTCTCTAAACCAGAAGGTTAATATTGTTGATATTACTCACGATATTCAGGCTTTCAACCTTGTACAGACGTCGTACATCGTAAGAAATGCCTATAAACATTTTCCGAAAGGCACCATTCATATCCTTTCCGTTGACAGTTTTCAACATAAATCAAGGAAAAACATTGTATATAAATCGGCCGGACATTATTTTATTTCGGCAGACAACGGACTTTTAAGTTTAATTTTTTTTGATATTAAACCTGAAGCCATTTATGAAATTACATTAAACAACAGATTCGACGATATTGTAAACTTTACTTCCACGGACGTTTTCGTGCCTGCTGCCGTACATTTGGCTAATGGCGGACTTCCCGAAGTGATCGGCAGAAAAATAGATTCCGCAAAACAGCTTTTATTCCCTAAACCCGTTTATAATGAGTCTGAAAAGATGATTATCGGGGAAGTGACTTATATTGATAATTTCGGAAATATAATATCAAATATTGGCAAAGAATTTTTTGAAACAATTAACAAAGGATATGAAAATTTCACGATAAAATTTAGAAATCTGGCGGTTTCAAAAGTATTTTCCAGCCATACCGAAGTGGTTTCAGATTGGGATCGGGAAACCGAATTCCATGGGCAGTCTGCAGCAATCTTCAATGACAGTCAGCTTTTGGAGCTAACGATCTATAAGGGAAGTAAAAAGAACGGCGCCAAATCTCTGTTTGGAATGAACGTGGGAGAAAATATTTACGTTGAATTTTCGTAAAATTTAATATTTCATAAAAAAATCGATTTTTTTTATATATTTGTCAAAATCTAAAAATTAAAAATGGCAGAATACAAATTATTGCTTCCTTCCATGGGAGAAGGTGTTATGGAAGCGACAATTATCACTTGGTTGTTCAACGAAGGCGATAGTGTAAAGGAAGATGATTCCGTAGTAGAAATTGCAACAGATAAGGTAGATTCAGACGTTCCGACACCAGTTTCGGGGAAAATTGTAAAGATTTTGAAGCAGAAGGACGAAGTTGCAAAAGTAGGTGAAGCCATTGCTATTTTAGAAATTGAAGGTGAAGGTGGAAATACAGCAACAGAAGAAGTAAAAGCTGAAACTCCGGTTACTACGCCAGACGCTGAAACATTGAAAACAATTGAACAGCCATTACAAGTTGCTGCTTCTACAGAGTTTTCGGGAGATCTTTATTTGTCTCCGCTTGTAAAATCAATCGCACAACAGGAAAATATTTCTGACACTGAACTTAAATCTATCAAAGGTAGCGGTTTAGAAGGAAGAATTACCAAAGAAGATATTTTAGCTTACGTAAGCAACAGAGGAAACCAGCCAGCTCCACAAGCTGCTCCGGCAGTTTCTAAACCAGTTGCTACTTCGGCTCCGGCAGCTACCATTACCGCTGCTGCAGGTGATGAGATCATTCCGATGGACAGAATGAGAAAGATCATCGCTGAAAACATGGTGAAAGCTAAACAAATTGCTCCGCACGTTACTTCTTTCATTGAAACAGACGTAACCAACGTGGTAAAATGGAGAAATAAAAACAAAGCTGTTTTTGAAAAACGTGAAGGTGAAAAACTAACGTTCATGCCTATTTTCGTGAAAGCGGTTGTAAAAGCGATTCAGGATTTCCCAATGATTAATGTTTCCATCAGTGGAGAAAATATCATTAAAAAGAAAAATATCAACATCGGTATGGCAACTGCTTTACCAGACGGAAATTTAATCGTTCCTGTAATTAAAAATGCAGATCAGTTGTCACTTTCAGGATTGGCAAAAGCGATCAACGATTTGGCATACAGAGCAAGAAATAAAAAATTGAGACCTGAAGATACTCAGGGTGCAACATATACAATTTCTAACGTAGGAAGCTTCGGAAACCTTATGGGAACACCGATTATTCCTCAGCCTCAGGTTGCCATTTTAGCAATCGGAGCCATCGTTAAAAAACCTGCAGTTCTTGAAACGGCTGATGGAGATGTTATTGCGATCAGAAACTTAATGTTCATGTCTCACTCTTACGATCACAGAGTGGTAGACGGTTCTCTTGGCGGAATGATGTTGAAGCACGTTCACGATTACCTTGAAAATTGGGATCTGAACACAGAAATATAAGTAATAATTAATTAGCAATGAGTAATTTTACTTACTGCTGATTGTATAAATGATGAATGGAATAATAAGCGATAAATGATACAATTGTCATGTTGAGCTTGCCAAAACATCTTTACAATACAAAACCTTCGAAATTTTTCGGAGGTTTTTTTTGTTTGAAAAAATTTGTAACATTTTATCCAAATTCAAACAAACCATGTAATAGAATACGTTTTTCAACTGTCTTACAATAAAATAAGAACTAATATCCTCAAAATATGAAACAAATTCTTCTTACCGCTTTCGCTCTGCATATTTCTGCCGCTACTTTTTCGCAACAAACCAATCAGTTTAAATTAATCGATAATTATGTAAAAGAAGCCATTAAAACGAATCAAATTCCCGGTTTGGCGATTGGCGTTATAAAAGATGGAAAAATCATTTTTGAACAATATTATGGAACGGAAAACTTGGAAGATTCCAAAAAAGTAAGTCCGAGTTCGATGTTTAGGATTTATTCTACTTCAAAATTAATGACGAATGTTGGCATTTTCCAATTGATTGAACAGGGAAAATTATCCTTAGAAGACAATGTTTCAAAGTATATTGAAAATCTTCCAAAAGACTGGGAAAATGTGAAAGTGAAGAATCTTCTGACTCATTCTTCAGGAATGCCGGATTTTGTGGCTTTCAATGATATTTTACCTGAATATTCAAGTTCTAAAACGATTGAACGTTTGAGCAAAGAGAAAATGGATTTTACAACGGAAAACGAATTCAGATATAATCAAACAAATTATATGCTTCTTTCAATGATTATTGAAAAAATCACTGGACAATCATTCGAAAATTTCATACTAAATAATCAATTTTCTGATGCAAAAAATCAAGTTGTTTATTCGTCAAATGCTCTTGAGAAAATTCCGAATCGTGTTATAAAATATAATTACAATTCCGAAACGAAAAAATATGTAAAGTCTACAGATGTTGAAGGAAAAAAAGCATTTCCAGGAAACGGAATTGCCATTACCCTACCCGCTTTTTTAAAATGGAGCAGCCATTTAAGCAAAAACGATTTCCTGAATCAAAAAACAAAAGATATGATGTGGCAACCGTTTGAATATGGAAATAAAAAAGATGTTTTCGCGTACGGCTGGGAAATCAGCAAAGCGAATAATATTCCGTCTTATGGTTTTTCTGGGGGAAATGTAAGCGCTTACAGAATTTTTCCACAAAATAATATGGCCATTGTGATGATGTCGAACGGATATAATTTTTTTCCTGCGCAATATCAAATCGTAAATCATATCGCGGCGATAATCAATAAAAATTTAACCGATGATTATTCTTTAGCCGAAGAATCTATCATTAATGAATTTGCAAAACCGAACAATCCAAATGCAGAAAAGAATTACTACTCTATTAAATCAAAAGATCCAAAATGGAATTTTGAAGGTACTTTGAATAACATCGGATATATCTTGTTAAGGAATGCAAGAATTGATGAAGCGGTAAAAGTTTTTGCTTTAAATACTAAAGAAAATCCTCAATCGGCAAACGCTTTTGACAGTTTGGGTGAAGGTTATTTTTCAACTAAAAACTATAATTTGGCGTTAGAAAATTATAAAAAATCTTTAGAATTGAATCCGGACAATAATAATGCGGCAAGTATGATTACTAAAATACAGGATTTGATAAAAAAGAATTAAAGCTTTGTTTTCCAACAAAGCTTTAAAGCACTTCGTCAGGCTCATTGCGACATTTCTAATACTAAATGTTTATTACAAAATATGTAGTTTAAAATTTTATCTTCGATAAAATCTTTGTGCCTTAAAGCAATTCTTTTTACTATTTCTTTGAGTCTTTGTGATTTCCAAAAAATTCAAAAAAGTCTATAAATCAATCTCAACAAAAGTTGGGATTTTTATTTGCAGATTTTAAGTAAATAATTTTATCTTTAAAACAGAACTGATGAATATTTAAAATTGAATTTTAAACTAATTATAAATCAATTAATGGATGGTAAATCAGAACACAGATTAGAAGATTGATAATTTAACCGTATTTTCGCACCTCAAAATTAGCAAATGTTGAAAATTTTCATCCTCATTCGAAGAAGTCTTAAAAAATCCTTCGACAATATCCGCAACGAACAATTGAAGCTTAATTTGCTTCAGGCTATTCCTTTTTGGATCGGTTCTGTCATTACGGGATTTGTCGCCGTAATGTATGCTAAAATATTTGCCTGGGGCGAAGACTTACTGCATTTTATTTTAAACTGGCATGCCTGGATGATCTTCATTATCGCTCCGATTGGTTTTGTACTTTCGTGGTGGTTGGTGAAAGAATTTGCACCGAACGCCAAAGGAAGCGGAATTCCGCAGGTGATGGCGGCTGTAGAATTGGCAAATCCGAAGGAACATAGAAAAATCCGAAGCTTATTAAGCTTAAAAATTATTGTCTTTAAAATCATTTCTTCCGTGGTTTTAGTTATTGGAGGAGGCGCGGTGGGTCGTGAAGGACCGACCATTCAGATTGCGGGATCGGTTTTCAGAAAAGTAAACGAATATCTTCCCGAATGGTGGCCGAAAATTTCAAAGAAAAACATGATTATGACGGGTGCAGCAGCGGGATTGGCAGCAGCATTCAACACTCCCCTAGGCGGAATTGTATTTGCGGTTGAAGAACTTTCAAAAACACATATCAATTACTTTAAAACAGCGTTATTTACCGCGGTTATTATCGCCGGTTTAACAGCACAGACTTTAGCAGGTTCGTATTTATATTTAGGTTATCCAAAAACCAATGACGTTTCGCTAATGGTAATGTTTCCTATTATTTTAGTGGCAGGAATTGCGGGAATTATGGCAAGTCAGCTTTCCGTAACCATGCTGAAAATGAATGATTGGAAGAAAAAAAATCTTAAAACCGATAAAGCAAATGTCGCTTTTCTAATTGTCAGCGCTTTAATTATAGCTTCTATTGCTTATTTTATTAATCAGGAGATTTTGGGTTCAGGAAAGGAAATTATGGAACGCGTACTTTTCACGAAAAACAAACACGAAGAATGGTATGTTCCTATTTTAAGAATGTTGGGTCCTGCCTTATCTTTTACTTCTGGTGGCGCAGGCGGAATTTTCGCACCGGCTTTAACGGCTGGGGCAAGTATTGGTTCTGTAATTTCAGGATTTATCAATTTAACTCAAAATGAAACCAATGTTGTTGTTTTAGCCGGAATGGTAGCTTTTTTAACAGGAATCACACGCGCTCCGTTTACTTCAGCCATCATTGTTTTGGAAATGACAGACAGGCATTCTTTAATTTTCCATTTGATGCTTGGCGGCATGGTCTCTTCTATTGCTTCACTCCTTGTAAGCAGGCATTCTTTGTACGATTTAATAAAAATCAATTTTCTAAACGAGATTAGAAAAGAGTAAGAATAACATTATAATTCGATTAAAATTGAAAATATAATGTGTTGATTATTTGATATTTCTATGTTTTTTCATTATATTTGAGAAGAATCATAAAACATTATTCATGAAAAAACATTTACTGAATGCACTATTATTGTGCCTTCCATTGTTTGGCTATAGCCAAATATTTCAAGAAGATTTTGACGGAAACGGACCAGGCATAGCAGCTTGGACGATTATTGATGCCGATGGGCTAACTCCTGCTGACGATGTAGATTTTATTACCAATGGCTGGAATCGTATAGACAGACAAGGCACCAATGGCGGTTTCGGCGGACCAGCTGGAAATTATGCAGCCATGAGTACCTCATGGTACACTCCTGCCGGAACTTCTAATGACTGGCTAATATCTCCACAGTTTACAGTTTCTGGTACATCTCCTACTTTATATTGGGATGCAAAGGCACAGGACACAAGTTATAGAGATGGATACAAAGTGATGCTTGCTCCAAATGGAGGAAATACAATCGCTGATTTTACAGTTCAGCTCTATAGCACAACAGGAGAATATGGAACATGGGCAAGCAGAGCCGCTGTTCTTACACCTTATATTGGTCAAAATGTAAGAATAGCATTTGTAAATAATAGCAATGACAAATTCATGCTGTTAGTGGATAATATTAAAGTCGATTATACTTATGTAGAACCACCAGTACCGTATTGTGGACCATTAAGCTTTGGATATGCTGCGTTTGGTATTGATGGGGATGAGCCTATAACATTAGTTAATTTCGCAGGCATTAACAATACTTCATCTAGTGATGCTTATGTAGGAAATAGCCATGAGTATTTCTTATCGCAAACTGCCACTGTAACACAAGGGAATTCTTATAATATTACATTAAAAGGAAATACGGGAGGAAATTATGAAAATACTTTTGTAGTTTTCATCGACTGGAATCAAAATGGCTCTTTAAATGATCCTGGTGAAGTGTATGAGGTAACTCAAACCATACAAAATTCTTCAGGAGCAGATGCTATTCAGGCTGTACATTCCATTGCCGTTCCTGCAACAGCTTTACCGGGGAATACAAGAATGAGAATTAAGAAAACGGATAGTGACTTTACAGATCCTGATGTAATTGACCCTTGTGAAGGAGGCTATTATGGGCAAGCAGAAGATTACACCGTAAATGTTGTAGCTTCTTCGTTATCAACCAATGAATTAGCTAAGAAAAATGCTTCATTAAAAGTATATCCAAATCCTGTAACTGATATTTTAAATATTGAATCTCAATTAAAAGTAAAATCAATCAGCGTGTTTGATGCTACAGGAAGAAATGTATTGACCTCTGAAATTAATCAGACTAAATTTAATGTAGATTTATCTAAACTAACTTCTGGATCATATATCGTGACGGTGCAAACAGAAAACGGTTCGCAATCTGCAAAAGTGATTAAGAAATAATTATTTTAAACATAAAACTTTTTAAAGATCTGCTTTTGCAGGTCTTTTTTTGTTTAATCATTTTCACAAACATATTGCATATTACAAATATATTTTCTACTTTTGCACCTCGAAATAATTAACAAATTTTTTAACATTATGAACAATTACGAAACTGTTTTCATTTTAACTCCCGTTCTATCTGAAGCTCAGGTGGAGGAAGCAGTGAACAAGTATGTAGATCTTATCAAAGAAAAGAACTGCGAAATCGTTGCTAAAGAAAACTGGGGATTAAAAAAATTAGCTTACCCAATCCAATTGAAAAAGAATGGGTTCTATACTTTAATCGAATTTAAAGGTGAAGGTTCTGTAGTTGCTGATTTAGAATTAGCATTCAAGCGTGACGAGAGAGTTATCCGTTACCTTACTACAAAACTAGACAAGCATGCTGTAGAGTACGCTGTAACAAGAAGAGCTAAAGTAAAAGCAGCTAAAGCTTAATTAATTAACCCAATTTTTAAAAAAGACAAGACATGGCAATAGATGATATGGCTAAACAAGCCTCAGCTGGAGGAGAATCAGAAGTAAAATTCCTTACTCCGCTTGATATCAATACAAAATCTGAAAAGAAATATTGTAGATTCAAAAAATACGGAATTAAGCACGTTGATTACAAAGATGCTGATTTCTTATTACAGTTCGTAAACGAGCAGGGTAAAATCTTACCAAGAAGATACACTGGTACTTCTTTGAAATATCAGAGAAAAGTTTCTGCTGCAATCAAAAGAGCAAGACACCTTTCTTTACTACCATACGTAGCTGATTTATTGAAATAAAAAATTGCAATTAGCCATTAGCTCTATGCTTTTGGCTTTTTGTTGCTGAATAAATAATTAAATTCTAACGGAATTGAGATTTTAAATTTTGGATTTTAGATTAGGAATTTCTTAATCTTTTATTTTTCAATCTTTTAATTTTTCAATCTTAAAACGGACAACAACAATGAACATTATTCTTAAAAAAGACGTAGAAAACTTAGGTCTTGAATTCGACACAGTAAGCGTAAAGCCTGGTTATGCAAGAAACTTCCTAATCCCTCAAGGATTTGCACTTTTAGCTACACCTAAAAACATTGCAGCTCTAGAAGCTACTTTGGAAGCTAGAAAAGAAGAAGAAGCTAAATTAATCGCTGCTGCTAACACTGTAGTTGATAAATTGAAGAAAACTTCTGTTACGATCCCTGCAAAAGTAGGTGCTGGTGACAAATTATTCGGATCTATCAACAATGCAGATCTTTCTGCTGCTCTAGAAAAAGCTGGAGTATCTGTTGAGAAGAAATACATCAAAATTCCAGGGAACACTATTAAGAGAACTGGTAAAGTAACTGCTAACATCAGATTACACAGAAACGTTGAATACAACTTCGAATTCGATATCGTATCTGACGCTCCGGTAGAAGCTCCAAAACCAGCTGCTCCTAAAGCTGCTAAAGTTGAAGAGTCTTCTGAAGAAGCTTAATCAAAAAGAGAATTTTCTCAACATATAAACCACTTCATTTGAAGTGGTTTTTTTATTTATGTCAACGAAGTGATCCCAGAACCCTCAAATTCTCAACCACTCCAACCCTATAGCACTCCCACTCAATCCTCTCCCTTTAACTTATGCATATATTCCGTCGGTGGAATTCCAATTACTTTTTTAAAAATATTACTGAAGGATGAAAGGCTGTTATACCCTACCATCATGGCAATTTCATACATATTATATTTTCCTTCCAACATCAATTCTAAAGAGCGTGTAATTCTCAATGCACGCAGAAAACGAACGTAATTCATCCCTAAAATCTCTTTAAACTTTCTTGAAAGCGTTCTTGTACTCATACCGAACTCTTTTGCCGTAGATTCGATTGTTAGAGGCTTTTCTAAGTTGGCATGAATGTATTGGGCAATCTTCAACAGGGTTTCATCTTTTGGGAAAGGATGCTGCACAGGAAAAGCGGTTCTTTTTTCTCGTTTTTCAAATAAAATTCCTTTTAAAGCTTTAAGAAAATAATATTTATTAACATCATTTTTTGTGATTTTCCCATCCCAGTCTTTTGTATGTAAAATCATTTCCCTCAGAAGATGATTCACCGAATAAATATTGATTTCATCAAAAAAGCCATCTTCAGATTCCTCTTCTTTAAAATATAAATTGAAAAGATCTACATTCTGACTGGTAGAAAAAATGTAATGAGGAGTGTGGGCCGGAATCCACATAAAGCAACGGGCAGGCAGATACCAGTGTTTGGAATCTGTAAAAATATGGACAATGCCGCCTTCAGCATACACCAATTGTGAAGAACCGTGATAATGAACATCGGTTTTAATCCCTCCCTTCAGGACGTTATAAATATAAAATTCGGCATCGTCTTCTTCAACGGCTCCAAAATGACTGTTATTCATAAAATAAAGATAATAAGAAAATTTCATTTTGGCGTAAATGATAAAATCTTTTTCTGTTTTAATAAATAGAGTCTTCTATAACACCGCGTAACTTTGCACTATCAAAATCAATTTAGCAAAAAACCTTTAATTTAATTATGAATATGATATTTAACGCATGCAAATATCAGTGCATAGCGTTGTGCTTATTATTGATAAGCTTTAATTTACAATCACAAGTGATAGATTTTCAGCATCTCGCCTTACAGGAGGCCATAGAGATCGGCTTAAAGAATAATAAAAATATTAAAATAAGCCATTTAAAAAACGAAATGTCCGAAACCAAAGAGAAAGATCTTAAAATGGAAAAACTTCCGGACATTGAATTTCATACCAGCTACAATCAGGTTACTAATCTTTTCCAGCATGAAGGCGGTGTTTTTTCAAAAGCAACAAAATACAACATCATCAACGGGATGTATGATTTCACCCTATCAGCATCAATTCCTGTCTATATGGGTGGAAAAATAAAAAATACGGAGAAAAAAGCAGCCATTGACACTGAAATTTCTTCATTAAAAACACATTTAGACGAAAGACAGCTGAAAATGGAAATCATTACCGCTTTCCTTCAGATTCATCATTTAAAAGAACAGCAAAATCTGATTAATGATAAAATGAAAGAAGATTCGGTGAATATCAAACAGGTAAAATCACTGAAAGCAAACGGTGTGGTAACCGTAAATGAAGTATTGAGAACATCTTTACAGCTTTCGAATCATAAAATGAGCTGGACAGAGCTGGATAATGACATTCAAATCGCAGAACATAAACTGAAAACTATTCTTTCCCTTCCCGAAACTCAGGAAATGCACGTAGATACGGAAGATTTAATTTCAGAAAATGCTGAAATTCCTTATATAGACGAATTAACAGAAACCGCCTTGCATAAAAACGAATCGGTTGAAATGGCAAACAAAAACCTTTCCCTTAAAGAATTGGATCAGAAAATTACAAAAGCGAATTATTTACCGAAAATTACCGCAGGTGGTGAATATTTTTTAAAATATCCAAACATGATGTTCTTCCCTCCCGAACCTTATGCTTACCGTTTGGGAATGTTAGGCGTGAATCTTACCTATCCTATCGAAAATTTGTACAAAAATAAATACAAAATGCAGGAATCAAAGGAAAATATTAACCTAGCCAAACTTCAGATCGAAGAAAATGAGGAAAATATAAGACACAATGTATATGAGGCTTACAAAAAGTTTGAAGAAACCGATCAAAAGGTAAAAATTTCAGAAGAAGCGATTACCCAAGCGAAAGAAAACTATAGAATTGTAAGAACAAAATACGCTAACAAATTAAGCTTAATCACCGAACTGATCGATGCCGATAATGCTTATTTAGAAGCTCAATCTAATCTTATTTCCGTAAAAATCAACAGACAACTTAAATATTATCAACTCCAATACACGATTGGAAACTTATAAAAACTATGGCACAGAAGCAATTAACACGAAAAGAAAAAAGAATTAACAAAACGATTACTTTACTGGCGTGGATCCTTATTATCAGCGGAATTACAGGGATGGTAAGCTTTTATCTTTTTTCCCGAAAAAATGTAACCACCAACGACGCACAGATCGAACAATATATTACGCCTGTTTCAAGTAAAGTTTCAGGTTTCATTAAAATCATTAAGTTTAACGAAAATCAGTTTGTTCACAAAGGCGATACTTTAATTGTGATCGACAACCGTGAATTCGTTAATCAGGTGAAAATGGCGGAAGCTAATCTTCATGCCAATTCAGAAAATATCAGCACTATTGAAAGCGGTGTAAATACAAAAGCAAGCGATACAAAGATTATTGATGCTAAAATTGCTTCAGCAAAGATTGATATCTGGAGAACGGAACAGGATTTTAAGAGATACAGAAACCTGGTCGACGAAGATGCGGCCACCGAGCAGCAATTTGAAAATGTAAAAGCATCTTATGAACAGGCAAAAGCCAATCTTTTAGCTTTGGAACAACAAAAAAATGCAGTGAGAGCAAGTGTGAACGAACAGGAAACGAAAGTTGCCCCTGTAAAAAGTCAGATTCAGCAAAGTTCTGCAAGCCTGAATAATGCTAAACTTTTTCTTTCTTATACGGTGGTTACCGCGCCTTACGATGGTTGGGTTGGTAAGAAAACCATTCAGGAAGGTCAGTTGATCAAGGAAGGTCAGGCTTTGGTGCAGATAGTGAGCAAAGAAAAATGGATTATTGCGAATTATAAAGAAACGCAATTGGGACAAATCGACCAAAGTAAAGAAGTTATCATTACGGCCGACGCTTATCCAGACGTGGAATTTAAAGGAAAAATACTTTCGGTTTCTCCGGCTTCAGGTTCGCAGTTTTCATTGGTAAAACCTGATAATGCAACAGGAAATTTTGTAAAAATCGAGCAGAGATTTCCAGTGAAAATTCTTCTTGATAAAAACCAAAACAACGAAAAACTACTTTCCGGGATGAATGTTCTGGTGAGTGCGAAGAAGATATAGAGTTTGAGAGTCGGAGGTTTTTAGAGTAATCTTCAACCCAAGAATTTTCAAATTTTCAAATTAAATTATTTTTTTAGCGAAAAGTCAAAATAGCAAATTGCGAATCTGCGAAATTTTTTCTTCTGCATTTTTGCCATTTACCTTTTACTTTTTTTACACCTTGCCTTTTTGTCTTTTCGCTTTTTTTATTCATAATGATTCAGTTTAAATTTTCAAGAAACTATTTCCAGCAAGTTTGTCATTCCGTAGGAATCTAAACATTGTATTATAATTCTATCGGAAAGATTCGAGCCGAGATTTCTGCGGAATGACAAGCTCTTTTTAATGATAAATATTGGTAGAAACGACCATAACCTTAGCCCCGATTGAAACGGCATCCTTTTTTGTTGCGGGCGCAGCGAAGCGGAGCCCGTAATAAAAAAGATACAGTGGAAAGCGGGAAAAAGCTCCTAAAAAATTTAAACAGATTTAATACAAAATACCATTGCCAATCATCATAGATTCGCTTTTTAAAGAAAATCATGCAACATAATACAGTTTATCATAAATGGGTACCACAATGGCTGAAACTGCCGCTTCTTATTTTGGCGCTTTTTCCCCACTTGATGTTGTTGTCGCTTTTGCATTCCAATAGCGCCTTCACATCTTCTTTTATGGATGTAGATTCAGACGATATCCAATACTTAATGATTTTGATGTACGGGACATTTGTGGTTACCCTTTTAGTTATACAGCGGTTTATGGCGTATTTCAGCGTTAAATATTATACGCTGCTCATGTCTTCCGTTTCCATTCTTATTCTCTACGGACTTTCGGTTACCAGTGATTATCATATTATTTTGGTGATCCGCTTTCTGGAAGGGGTTTTCGGAGTGATGGAAGGCGCCATTTTCCTTCCGCTGATTGTCGCCGAGCTGAAAACAAGGCATGCCAAAGAGATCGCCTACACTTTTATGTACACGATTATTCTAACTGGTGGGACTTTAACGACCTCTCTGATGAAATCGAGCATTGAAGATTATGACTTTAAGCACATGATTTTAATGATGGTTTATTTTCATGTATTTGTTTTAATTATTGCTTTTGCGATCTTTAATAAGAATAGATTTTTCCCTAAAAAACCACTCTATCAGCTGGATATTACAAGCTGGTTTTTGCTTTGGGGATGTCTTCAGGCAGGCGGTTATGCTTTAATTTATGGGAAAAGACTGATGTGGTTTGAATCTGACATTATCATTTTCTGCTTCCTGATTTTTCTGCTTTTCGGAGGCTTATTTATGTTAAAACAGAGAAATCAGCCTCGCCCGTTCTTTCATTTTGAAGTTTTCTGTTCAAAAAATCTGATTGCCGGAGTGATTCTGTTTTTCATTTTTTATATTCTGAGAGCTTCTATTAACAATGTATACAGCATTATGGCAACAGTCTGGAAATGGCCTTGGGATTATATCGTAGAAATCCAGTACTGGAATGTTGCGGGAAGTCTTTTAGGAGTTTTCCTTTCTGCTTTATGTATTACAAAAGGAGCATCTTCGCGGTTGGTTTTCTTTACCGGATTTATGATTCTTGCGATTGATTGTGCCTGGTTTACCTACACTTTTTATCCCGACACTACACTACAAACGATTTGTCCGCCATTGTTTCTCCAGGGCGTCGGACAAGGATTGCTTTTTACCCCTTTGGTTTTCTTTTTAATCGCAGGAATGCCGGAACAATATGTCTCCAATGCAACGGCAGTCGGAACAGCAACAAGATTCTGGACAACAGCTATCGGATATGCTTTAATGCAGAATTTAATGCTATTTTTAACATTAAAACATTCGGATACAATAAGTTCAAATTTTACAGATACCAATCCAGTTTTTTATTCACAATGGAATCAGGTTTTCGGAACGCAGATTGCTAAACTTCCGGTGAATGAATCGATATCGATGACGGCTGGAGCTTTTAAAGCTAAAATCAATGCACAGGCTATTTTGCTTTCTAATATGGAGATTTTCACAGGATTATTCTGGTTAGCGTTAATTACGGCATTGGTGATCTTACTTTATAATCCGGTAAAAATTGCGGTGAGAAATATTATGTAATTTTTAGGCAGAAAATTTGCAATAATTTCTGAAATTTGATGTATGGAAATTCAGGAAATTGTATCAAAACAGAAAGATTTTTTTAAAACACAACAAACGAAGAATATAAAGTACAGAAAAATGTATCTTGAAAAACTTCGGGACGTGATTTTACAAAACGAAAATCTTTTATATGAAGCTATTTATAAAGATTTTGGAAAGTCAAAATTTGATACCTTCACCACTGAAATTTCCTTTATTTTAAATGATATCAACTATTATCTGAAAAATTTAAAGTCACTTTCAAAACCTAAAAAAGTACGAACTAATCTGGTAAACCAAATTGGAAAAAGCAGAATTCATTCCGAACCTTTAGGAAATATTCTGGTCATTGGAGCGTGGAATTATCCTTACCAATTGTCATTTTCTCCTATCGTTGCAGCATTAGCAGCCGGAAATTGCTGTATTCTAAAACCAAGTGAAATTGCAGAAAATACAATGAAAGCAATGGTGAAAATCATCAATGAAAATTTCCCACCTGAATATTTATATGCTTATGAAGGCGGAATTGATGAAACCACAGAATTATTAAAACTTAAATTTGACAAAATATTTTTCACCGGAAGTACAAAAGTAGGGAAAATCGTTTACGAAGCTGCCGCTAAAAATTTAACTCCAGTTACTTTAGAATTAGGTGGAAAATCTCCGGCAATTATTACCAAAGAAGCTAATCTTGAAGTCGCTGCCAAAAGAATTGTCTGGGGGAAATTTTTAAATGCCGGACAAACCTGTGTTGCTCCCGATTATTTATTAGTTGAAGAATCCGTTAAGGAGCAGTTTTTGGAAATGCTGAGAAAATATATTCAGGAATTTAAATATGAACCGAATTCAGAACATTACACCAAAATTATTAATCAAAAGAATTTTGAAAGGTTGATTAAGCTCATTAATAAAGATAAAATTTACTTCGGAGGAAATTTTGATAGAGAAAAATTATTCATCGAACCCACCATTTTAACGAATATCAATTGGGAAGACGATGTGATGCAGGAAGAGATTTTCGGACCTATTTTACCCGTCATTTCCTTCAATAATTTTAATATTGTTTTGAATGAAATTTTAGAATTGGAAAAACCTCTAGCCGCTTATTTATTCACCAATAACTCTGAAGAAAAAGAAAATTTCAAGCAAAAGCTTTCTTTCGGCGGAGGTTGTATCAATGATATCATGATGCATTTAGGAAATGAAAATCTTCCGTTTGGAGGCGTTGGAAGTTCAGGAATTGGAAATTACCACGGTAAATTCGGTTTTGAAACCTTTTCACATCAAAAAGCGATTCTTGATAGAGCAACTTGGGGCGAACCCAATATTAAATATCCTCCCTATTCTGAGAAAAAATTAAGCTGGATTAAAAGATTTCTTTAGCTAAAAAATATCCGTTTGACATGTCAAACGGATATTTTTTAAAGAATTTTTCCATTCTGTAAAAACTCCTTTACTTTTTCTTTACTATATCCTTTCCCTTCTTCTAAAATTTCACTTTGTTGAACATGAATCTTCTTTCCATTTTTATCCAATATAATAAAGAAAGGATAAAATTGTTGTTCTTTCACGTTAATATATTGAGCAAAAGTCTTTTCATTTTTATTGTCCGGAGAATAATTTAAATGATAATATAGATAATTTTTATCTACAATTTCTTTTAATTCTGGTGTAGACTGAACAAAATTATTAAATCTCAAGCACCAAATACACCAGTTTCCACCTGCTTGAATTAAAATTTTCTTATTTTCTTTTTGAGCCTGTGCCACAAGCTTTTTAATATCTGCCTGTGCATCTGCTTTTGGATCATAAGGTTTGGGCAATTTCGCCTTCTCTTCTGCAGATTTTTTCTTTGCTTCTAATTCTGCTGCATCCGATTTTACCAATAATGCTTTATCTGCAGAATTTTTGCTTTCTGCAGGTTTATTTGTAGTCTGAGCCCAAGCCATTGTGCTTAGAGCTAAAACAGCTACCAACGACAATTTTTTCATAACATAAAAGTAAAAAAATAATACTTATTACAAGCAAAAATAGAACCATAATTTTATTATCACTAAATTTGCATGTTTTATGAATTTCCTAATCAAAATACTATACCTAATCTCTAAGCTCCCGCTAAAAGTATTATATATTTTTTCGGATATAATGTTCTTTTTGAATTATTACTTAGTAGGTTATAGAAAAAACGTAATCACTCAAAATTTAAAAAATTCCTTTCCTGAAAAATCAGAACAAGAACTTGAAGAAATTAAGAAAAAATTCTATCGCAATTTCTCTGATTATTTGGTAGAAACGGTAAAGTCTTTCAGCATTTCTGAAACGGAATCGCGGGTAAGAATGCAACATATTAACCAAGAAGTTTTTCACGAAGCAAAAGCTGAAGGTAAAAATATTATTATGCTTGCCGGCCATGTTTTCAACTGGGAGTGGATCAATGCTTTTGCAAAAATTATCCCTCAGGATCATTGTCATCCGGTTTACAGAAAAGTAAACAGTGATTTTTGGGAAAATCAGATGAAGAAGGTGCGAAACAAATTCGGAAATGAAGCATTGGAAGCGAATGAAGTCATCCGAAATATTTTAAGAAACAAAAACAACGGAAGTTCGGCCTATATGTTTGTGGCAGACCAAACTCCACATTCAGCGAGTGTAACCTATGGTTTGGAGTTTCTTAATCAAAGAACCCCTGTTTTTTTAGGATATGATAAATTGGCGACCAGACTTGACCTTGTTTTCATCTATTGTGAAATGAAAAAGGTGAAGCGTGGTTTTTATCAGGTAAACTATCACAGAATTTATCCTGACGGTGAAAAATTCGTGGAACATGAAGTGGTGAAAAAATTCCATAAATTATTGGAAAACACTTTACACAAGCGTCCTGATAATTATCTTTGGTCACACCGAAAATGGAAATATCAGGATTCTATAAAACAATACGACTCTGAAAAAATTTAGCTGTAAATGTCAAAAAAAATTGCCGTTGCCATATTAAACTGGAATGGAAAAAGCTGGCTTGAAAAGTTTATACCAAGCGTCATTCTTTATTCTGAAAATGCTGATATTTATGTGATTGACAATCTTTCAACCGATGATTCTATTGCTTTTTTACAATCGAGTTTTCCCAGTGTAAAGATTATTAAAAACGATAAAAATTATGGCTTTGCAGGAGGTTATAATGAAGGCTTAAAACATATTGAAGCTGAATATTATTGTTTACTCAATTCCGATGTCGAAGTTACCGAAAACTGGATTGAACCTGTTTTAAATTTATTTGAAAAAGATTCATCGATTTCTGCTATTCAGCCTAAAATTTTATCATTCAACAATAAAAATTATTTTGAATTTGCCGGAGCTGCTGGTGGATTAATCGATAATCTGGGTTATCCATATTGTCGAGGAAGAGTTTTTGATGATGTGGAAAAAGATAAAGGTCAATACGATGATGAAACAGAAATTTTCTGGGCTTCGGGATGCTGCTTTTTTATCCGTTCTAAAGATTTTTGGGAACAGAAAGGTTTTGATGAAAGATTTTTTGCCCATCAGGAAGAAATTGATCTTTGCTGGAGATTAATCAATTCTGGAAAGAAAATTTTTTATACCGGAAAATCTACAGTTTATCATGTAGGAGGCGGAACTTTAAATAAACAAAGCGCTCAGAAAACGTATTTAAACATCAGAAATAATCTTTCCATGATGTTGAAAAATTTACCTTTTCCAAAACTCATTTGGTTGATATTTTTCAGATTATGTCTAGATGGTATTGCTTCCATTTATTTTGCTTTCAAAAATGGTTTTTCTCACCTTTGGGCAGTGGCAAGAGCGCATTTTGCATTTTATGGACAAGCTTCCCGAACTTGGAAACGTCGACAAAAGCATCAGAAAGAAGACTTTTATCAAACAAAATGGTTGATATTCAAGCATTTTTTAGGAGGAAAACAAAATAGGATTTAGAAATTAGCTTTGAATTTTAAACATTAAACTTTAAATAATTTAAATGGATTTTTGTGCAATAGATTTCGAAACTGCGACTCACGACAGAAGTTCTGCGTGCGAAATTGGCGTTTGTATTGTGCAAGATTCAAAGATTGTGGAAACTAAAACATGGCTGATAAAACCGCCTAGTTTTCCATATTTCAATCCATTTAATATTCAAGTTCATGGCATTCGTCCAGAAGATGTAAAAGACGCTCCCACGTTCGATGAAGTTTGGTATGAAGTTCAGGAAATGATGTACGGAACATTAATGATTGCTCACAATGCAGGTTTTGATGCCGGAGTTTTACGTGGTTGCCTGCAGCATTATGGCATGTTTACACCAAATATTAATTATCTGTGTAGTATTCAGTTGGCAAAAAAATCTTGGAATTATTTACCTAAATATGGTCTAAAACAATTGGCAGATTATCATCAAATAAAATTTAACCATCACAGAGCTGGTGACGATGCTGAAGTGTGTGCAAAAATATCTCTTTTAGCCTTTGAAAAGCTGTTTCTCACAAGCAATGAAGAGGTTTCTGAATATATGAAACTGAAGATTAAAAAGCTCTAGTTTTCTTGATCAATACGACACACTTGCCTCTTTTAACTTTTTCCTTTAAATCAATTACTCAGAACTTCGGATAACAAATTAAATTTAGGAATGTCTATTTCAAAATTTTCTTGTGTTTCCATGTTTTTAACCAAGTATTTTCCGCTCATGTTCCCTACACCGGAACGAAGCATTACATTCGAAAAATAAGTAAAATTTTCGCTAGATTGTATCTCAGGAGTTAATCCTATTACGCCATCTCCTATAATCTCTGTATACCCAAAACCTACATCAAAAATAAGCCATTTTCTTTTCAAAACTTTGATAGGAAAACCACCCTCATTTTCGATCGTAATATTGTATTTGAAAACATAACGGTTTTCAGATGGGTAACTATTCTTGCTATCATATTCAGGAATTACTGAAACTTTGATATTTGAAGTTATCTTTTGAAACATCATCTTAAGTATTTTCTAAATATATACAAAAATCTCGCCTTTTTTAAGGCGAGATTATAAAGATATATTATAATTTTATTAAAACTTATAATCCAAGGCCTTTTCTTTCGTCTCCACCCAATAGGATTTCAACAGGATTGTCGATACCTTCTTTTACTGCAACAAGGAATCCTACAGACTCTTTACCGTCGATAATTCTGTGGTCATAAGACATCGCAACATACATCATTGGACGAATTACAACTTGCCCGTCAACAGCAACCGGTCTCTGGATAATGTTGTGCATCCCCAAGATTGCAGATTGAGGAGGGTTAATGATCGGCGTAGAAAGCATAGATCCGAAAGTACCACCGTTAGTAATTGTGAAAGTACCACCAGTCATTTCATCAACTGTGATTTTTCCGTCTCTTACTTTGATCGCAAGATCTTTGATGTTTCCTTCAACGTTAGCAAAAGACATGTTTTCTGCATTTCTCAATACAGGAACCATTAATCCTTTAGGACCAGAAACTGCAATTGAAATATCGCAGAAATCATAGTTTACTTTGAAATCTCCGTCGATAGATGCATTTACATCCGGATACATCTGTAATGCTCTTGTAACCGCTTTTGTAAAGAAAGACATGAAACCAAGTCCAACTCCGTGTTTCTGAGCAAATTCTTCTTTATATAATTTTCTTAGTCTAAAGATCTCAGACATGTCAACTTCGTTGAAAGTCGTTAACATTGCTGTTTCATTCTTTACAGAAACCAATCTCTGAGCGATTTTTCTTCTAAGAACTGAAAGTTTAGTTGTTGTAGTAGATCTAGAACCTGTAGCCGTCATTGGGCTTCCTCCTAATGCAGGAACAGCTGCCAATTCAGCATCAGATTTAGAGATTCTTCCGTCTCTTCCAGAACCTGAAACCTGAGAAGCATCAATACCTTTTTCGTCAAGAATTTTCTTAGCCGCAGGAGATGGAGCTCCCGTTGCATACGTTTGAGGTGCAGCAGCAGGTTTTGGAGCTTCTTGTTTAGCCGGTTCAGCTGCTTTAGGAGCTTCAGCAGCAGGAGCAGCGCTACCCGCAGGTTTAGCAGCATCCATATCGATTAAACAAACCACTTGTCCTACTTGTACCACGTCACCTTCTTCAGCTTTCAAAGTAATAATACCGCTTTGCTCAGCAGGCAATTCAAGAGTAGCTTTGTCTGAATCTACTTCAGCGATGGGTTGATCTTTTTCTACATAATCACCATCTTTTACAAGCCAAGTTGCAATTTCAACTTCTGTTATTGATTCGCCCGGTGAAGGAACTTTCATTTCTAAAACTGACATATCGTATTTTATTTTTTTATTTATTATTAATTTTTATTAAGCTGTTACAGGTCTTTTTACAGGAGCATCATTCGTATCAAATACTCTGTTGATTACTGCATTTTGATTTTTCTCAAACATTTTGTGACTTCCCGGAGCCGGAGCACCACTTGGAACAGGAGCAATAACGTTGATTCCTGTTTCTCTGAAGTTTCTCAAGATATAAGACCAAGCGCCCATATTTTCAGGTTCTTCCTGAGCCCATACCAATTCTTTTCTGTTTGAATATTTTTCGAAGATCGCGTCGATTGCATCAACTTGAAGCGGATACAACTGTTCGAATCTTACCAATGCAATATTTTCAGCATTTAATTCTTCTTTCTTAGCCAATAATTCGAAGTATAATTTACCTGAACAAAGCACTAATTTTTCAACTTTTTTAGGATCAGCAGTTGGATCGTCTAAGATTGGCTGGAATCCTTTGTTTGAGAAATCTTCAAGCGGAGAAACCACTCTTGGATGTCTTAACAATGATTTAGGACTCATCACGATTAACGGTTTTCTGAATGACCATTTCAATTGTCTTCTCAACAAGTGGAAATAGTTTGCAGGCGAAGTAATGTTCGCAACCACCATATTTTCATTAGCACAAAGTGTTAAGAATCTTTCCAGTCTTGCTGAAGAGTGTTCTGCACCCTGACCTTCCGAACCGTGAGGCAATAACATGACCAAACCGTCTTGAATTTTCCATTTTTCTTCTGCAGCAGCCAAATATTGGTCAACAATGATCTGAGCGCCGTTTACGAAATCTCCAAACTGAGCTTCCCAAATCGTTAATGTATTAGGAGATGCCATTGCATAACCATAATCGAAACCAAGAACGCCGTACTCAGAAAGGTGAGAGTTGAAAACATCAAATCTGCTTTCAGAAACTTCTCTTAATGGTACATATTCTTCTTCCGTATCTTCAGTTTTTACCACTGCATGTCTGTGAGAGAAAGTACCTCTTTCTACATCTTCACCGGAAATTCTTACATTATGACCTTCCACCAAAAGTGTAGCATACGCCAACCACTCACCAAGAGCCCAATCTAAATTGTTACCCTCGATCGCTTTAATTCTGTTTTCGAAAAGCCTTGTAATTTTATTTAAGAACTTTTTATCAGCTGGAAGTGTTGACATTTTAAGCGCCAATTCTTTCAGCTTAGCCAAGTCGTAAGTTGTGTCTACAGGCTGTTGAACAGCACCTCTCTTTCCAATTGGATAGTTCGTCCAGTCTTCCGCCATGAAAACGTCCATTACGTTTTTCTCAATTTCTTTAGAAGCATCAAAATCTTTATCTAAAAGACCTTTGAAATCTGCCTCCATTTTAGCGATTACATCATTTGAAGTAATACTGTCTTTAAGCAATTTATCTTTATAAATCTCTCTTGGGTTCGGATGCTTAGAAATTAATTTATATAAATTAGGCTGAGTAAATCTTGGTTCATCACCTTCGTTATGACCATATTTTCTATATCCTAATAAATCGATGTAAACATCTTTTCCGAATTTAGCTCTGAAATCAGCAGCAAAGTGAATTGCGTGAACTACCGCTTCTGCATCATCAGCATTTACGTGCATTACAGGAGATTCTGTAACTTTTGCAATGTCTGTACAGTACGTAGAAGATCTTGCATCCATATAATTCGTTGTAAACGAAACCTGGTTGTTAACCACAATATGAACTGTACCTCCCGTTCTGTAACCTTCCAAAGTCATCATCTGAGCCACTTCGTAAGCAATACCTTGCCCAGCAATTGCACCATCACCGTGAATGATGATTGGTAAAACTTTAGCATAATCTTTATACTTATCATCTACTTTTGCACGGCAAATTCCTTCTACAAGAGCTGCTACCGTTTCAAGGTGAGATGGATTCGGAGTCAAATTGATAGAAACCTCTTCTCCTGAAGCTGTTTTAATCTTTTTAGATGAACCTAAGTGATATTTAACATCACCAGAGAATACATCTTCTTCGAATTCTTTTCCTTCAAATTCTGAGAAAATCTGCTTGTAAGATTTACCGAAAATGTTGGTTAACACGTTCAATCTACCTCTGTGAGCCATCCCCAAAACCACTTCGTCTACTCCTAATTGAGAAGATCTTGAGATCAACTGATCTAAAGCAGGAATTAAAGTTTCACCACCTTCCAGTGAGAATCTTTTTTGTCCTACGAATTTTGTGTGAAGGTAGTTTTCAAAAGCAACAGCCTGATTCAATTTTAATAAAATCTCTGTTTTTTCATTTGCTGAAAGATTCGGATGGTTTTCGTTTACTTGTAACCATCTTTTGATAAAATCTTTCTCTTCAACATTGTTGATGTGCATGTATTCAACCCCGATAGAATCACAGTAAATAGTTTCTAAACGAGTTACGATTTCTTTTAAAGTAGCAGGCTCTTTGAACCCGATTTCTACAGCACCGTTGAATTTTGTATTTAAATCTGAACTGCTAAGACCGAAATTTTCAATGTCTAAAGTAGGCGTATAATGTCTTCTTTCTCTTACAGGGTTTGTTTTTGTGAACAAATGCCCTCTTGTCCTGTACGCTTCAATAAGGTTGACTACCTTAAACTCTTTCTTAATGTGCTCAGGAACCTCACCGTTTGCTGCTGCCTGAGTTGCTTGCTGCACAGGAGCTGAAGTGGCTGGTACCTGGATATATTGGATGTTTTCGTCGTCACCATAAGTCTCCAAGGCAAAATCGAAGCCTTGAAAGAAGGCTTTCCATGATGGTTCTAAGGAGTCTGGGTATTTTAAGTACTGTTGGTATAAATCCTCAATTAACTGAGAATGAGCTGCGTTTAGGAATGAAAATCTGTCCATTATTACAGTTTATCTGTTATTAAAATTTGTTTGTCGAATTAATCCTCAAATTTAATAAAAAAAACCGAGTTAAAACAGCCTTTAAAGTATTAAAAAAACTATAAAATAAATATCTCTGAAAAATTTACTTAAATACTGATAATGAGAGCTTCATATTGACCTCCTGCCCCTCCATTGGGCGTTCTACAAAAGTCTGATATATATCACCAAAACGCATCTCGTCTTTTTTGGCTTTCTGAATTAATTGTTGTATAGCTTTCACTCTCCCTTCGTATGTTCCTTTGTAATACATCACGTAATTCTCTGTCGCATTTATCGTTCTGAAACTAAAGTTATTATCTGTAATCCCGAATTTTTTAGACAAAGGAATAGCCATAAAATAAGAAACCTCTTTATCTTTATAATTATCAGCATCTGTAATCATCATCGGATAACCGAATTCATCATCTTTTTTCCCAAGATCCATCGTTACGTAATTATAAACTTTATTATAATTCATCACAACATTCCTATATAAAGCATCTTTTTTATTAGATGTACTTACGTTGATTCCTAATAATAGTTGCGAATCTTCTTTTTCCACCATTAGGCTGTCGTATTTTATCGCAGCCATTTTGTTATCCTTTTCTACTTTGTTGCCTAAAACGTTTTTCAGATTCGTCATGCTTTTATCAATATTTTCAGCAAAACGGTCTTCAGTCCAAAAATTTTCAACTCTTCGGAAAACGGATAATTTCGGCGTACTTACATACCATATAATCTGTGTTTTTTCGGGAGCAACAGGTTTAAATTTAACATCAACCAAAGTCGGGTTTTCATTTTCGTCCTCAAAAAGCTGATATCTTAGGGTTTTATTCATATTTTGATATCTAATGAACATTTCACCATCAGTATCATTTTTCTTATCAACATAGCTCATAGAGCTTCCCTGACCTTCATATGGCGTATAATAATCGATGTCGATAGTCGGTGAGCTTGTAAAGAAATTGTTCCAACGGGTAAACTGCTGCAAATTATTGAACTGCGAAAAAACCTTATCCACGGGATAATCGATCTCTTTTACAATTTTAAAATTCTTGCTTTCATCCACGAAATAATACATAGAAGCTGCATAAGCTCCCGCTAGTAAAATAACAAATACCGCTATGACTTTGAAAAAACGCATATCACAAAAGTAATACAAATAAAAAAAGTGACCAATATCTTGATCACTCTTGTTTTTTTATTTTGGATGGAAGCTGGAGGAATAGATGATGGAAGTGAATATATGAAATTTAAATAGTTCATCTTTTTCAACATCAAAACTTCCTGCTTCCCACTTCTATCCTATATGAGTTCCCGGAGGTAAAACGGCACCTTTCTTCACGACAACAATTCCGTCCTGAACGGAGTGTGTTCCGAAATCACCGTCTTTAAGATGTTTTCCACCGATAATTCTTACATTATCTCCAATGTAGCAGTTTTTATCCAAAATTGCTTTTTCAATATAGCAGTATTTCCCTATTCCCATGTTGGGTTTACCGCTTCTGTCATTCATGACAATTTCAGTTGTATTCTGATAGAAATCTGCACCCATGACATAAGAGTTCACGATCGTACTTCCTTTATCAATTCTGGTTCTGTTTCCTATCACTGAATTTTCAATTTTATCAGCCATAATGATACATCCGTCTCCAAAAACAGCTTTGCTTACGTAAGAGCCGTTAATTTTCGATGGTGGAAGCATTCTTGCTCTCGTGTAAATTGGCGATGACGAAAACAGATTAAACTGAGGAAAATCCTGACAAAGATCTAAGTTAGCCTCGTAAAAAGATTCGATGGTTCCGATGTCCGTCCAATATCCTTCATACTGATAGCTCAACGTGGTATATTTTCCGATGGAATTTGGAATGATATCTTTTCCGAAATCATCTCCTGCCCCTTCATCAAACATTTTTTTAAGAATGCTTTTCGTGAAAATATAAATTCCCATCGAAGCTAAATATTCTTTTCCCGCATGTTTGTTTTCTTCGGAAACTTCAGATTTTAAACCATCCAAAAGGTCATTGGTTGGTTTTTCAACGAAAGAAGTAATATTTCCTTCATCGTCTGAGCTTAAAATTCCGAAACCTGTGGCATCTTTGGCATTTACCGGAATTGTGGCAATCGTTACATCACCTCCTTTTTCGATATGGAAATCCAGCATTTCCTTAAAATCCATCTGATAAAGCTGATCGCCGGAAAGAATCAAGATATACTCATAATCATACTTTTCTAAATGTTTCATTGACTGGCGAACCGCATCGGCAGTTCCCTGATACCAACTTTCGTTTTCTACATTTTGTTCTGCTGCTAAAATATCAACAAAACCTTTGCTGAAAATATCAAAATGATAAGAGTTTTTAATATGAGAATTCAAAGAAGCAGAATTAAACTGAGTCAACACCAAAATTTTATTCAATCCAGAGTTTAAACAATTTGAAATAGGAATATCTACCAACCTGTATTTTCCCGCGATGGGTACAGCCGGCTTTGATCTTGTGTACGTTAACGGAAAAAGTCTTGTTCCTCTTCCTCCCCCTAAAACAATGGAAATTACATTGTGATTCATAAATTATCTGCGTTTTATTTTATTAAGTTTACTGTTCTATCCTTGGTGTTCACGTTTACTGAAAAACATTCTTTATTTTCAGCTTTTAAATTTTGATTATAAACTACAACTTTATACAAATTATCTCCCAACTCTTTTACCTCCTTGTCTACGTCGTAAATTTCTATATAATATTTCTTTAGTTCATCTCTGAATACTTTATTGGTAATTAAAACATCCATAACATCGACTTTCTTCATCATAAATCCATCAATATCTTTATCGTATTTTTGTCTCCAATCTTTTCCGTATTTTCTTTCAATGGCAGCGTAGGTCTTTTTATTTTCAGCATCAACACTATCCATTACTTTTTTATCAATCATACATCCGGAAACCGAATGATACTTAATTTTCCATTTATCTGAAATTCCATCTGCTGCTTCGTGAAAGTCCATTCTCGGATAACCGTAGGTATAAATCCAATAATATCCTCCTCGATAACTTCCTTTCTCGTTACAAGAAAACATCGTTATCAACAGAAATAAAAAAGACAGCTTTTTCAATGTTTTAGCTTTTATATAAAGCTATGTATTTTTCTGCCGACTTTTCCCATGAAAAATCAAAATTCATATTAGAATGGATTAAATTCTCCATCACCTCCTTTTCATTATAAATGCTTAAAGCTCTGTTCATCGCATGAATAATATCGTCTACTCCCGGAAATGTAAAATTAATTCCCGCTCCGCCTGTTGAAATATCTTCTACGGTATCTCTCAAACCACCCGTATATCTCACAATCGGAATGGTTCCGTATCGCATAGAATACATTTGATTCAGACCGCAAGGTTCAACCCTTGAAGGCATTAGTAAAAAATCCGCCGAAGCATATATTTTATGTGAAAGATGTTCTTTATACCCTAAATCCAACGCAAAATTGCTGTAGACATAGTCATATTCTTTCAGTTTATTTTCAATATAAGAATTTCCAGAGCCTAAAATCATGATATTTAAAGCACCATAACTTTGCTTTATGCTTCTCCAAACTACATCCGGAAGAAAATCCGCCCCTTTTTCTGTGGCAAATCTTCCGATAAAAGCAAACAAAGGAAGTTCAGGCTTCAAACCATATTCTTTACAAAGCTTTTCTTTATTTTTCTTCTTTTGAGCGATGGCATTTTTACTATTAAAATTAAAATCAAGCATCGGATCGGTTTCTGGATTCCAAACATCAGAATCTATTCCGTTGATAATTCCATAAGCTTTACCAAACTCATCACGAACCAAACTTTCCAACCCTCTGAAACTCACAAAAAGCTCTTCAAGATAACCTTGAGAAACCGTCGTAAAAGCCGTCGCACATTTAATCATGCTTGCTAAAGGATTAATAAATCCATTCCAGTCCATCAATCCCCATTTATAAGAATCAAAAGAAGGCATATAGTTTGCCATTTCCCAACTCATCATTCCCTGATATTCACCGTTGTGAATGGTTCCGATGGTTTTAACGCCTCTCAAAAACGAAAATTCGTCGCAATGTTCAATCATAAAAGGAACCAAGCCCGTATGATAATCGTGGCAGTGCAGAATATCGGGACGAATTTCCATCGCACTCAGCCAATGCAAAACGCCATGCTGAAAGGCCAAAAACTGAAAACTTTCATCCTGATAACCGTAAGGATTATCGCGGTCTAAAAGTCCGGGAATTCTAACCATAAAAAGTTCAAATCCCAAAGCATTGGTTTTCTCTTTCAAAACCTGAACCTGAAGCATATTTGGCCCTTGGTGAATGAAACCATCAAAAACTATGTCAAACTCATGTTCGTGAACGAAACTTTTGTTATACCAAGGCATAACTACTTTCGCATCAACACCTTTTATTTTGTTCTGATATTTCGGTAAAGCGCCTACTACATCTGCCAAACCTCCTACTTTCGCTATCGGATAACACTCCGTACTGAGATGATAAACTACCATTTTTACTTTTTATCTTTTGTGTTGTTTGATTCTATTTTGTTTGTACTTTTTGTCTTTTCTTTTCAGTACAATTCCTGCAAGCGGCGGCAATTTTATACTGATTGATTTCTGATGCCTCATATAATCTTCAAACTGCTCGCTGAAAATTTCAGGCTGAACTCCGCTTCCTGCATATCTTTCATCATCAGAATTAAAAATAATCTCCCAATGACTGCCTGCATTCACTCCTATTTTATAATCGATCACTCGTGGCGTAAGATTTAAAACAATCATGAAAACATCTTCTTTCTTCTTCCCTTTTCTAAGATATACATATACCGAATTTTCAAGATCATCTGCTTCTACCCATTCAAAACCATCTTTATTAAATTGATTTTCGTAAAAAGCAGGTTCATAACGATAGAGATGATTTAAATCTTTCACTAAAGTCTGCAAACCTTTATGAACAGGATACTGCAATAAATGCCAATCCAGACTTTGTTTAAAATTCCATTCGCCCGTTTGCCCGAATTCATCACCCATGAAAAGCAATTTTGCTCCCGGATGCGTAAACATATAGACATACAACGCGCGAAGATTAGCAAATTTTTGCCATTCGTCGCCCGGCATTTTATAAATTAAACTCGCTTTTCCATGCACCACTTCATCGTGTGACAAAGGCATCATATAATTTTCATTATACATATACATAGAAGCAAATGTGAGCTTATGATGAAAAAACTTTCTGTTGAGAGGATCTTCTTTAAAATAATCCAACGTGTCATGCATCCAGCCCATCATCCATTTCATACCAAATCCCACGCCACCGTCGTGCACAGGCTTCGTTAACATAGGAAAATCTGAACTTTCTTCCGCAATCGTTATGATATTATCTCCAAATTCTTTATAAACCGCTGTATTAAAATCCTGTAAAAAGGCTTTGGCTTCCAGATTTACATTTTCTCCATAAATATTTGGTTCCCACTCGCCTTCATTTCTTGAATAATCGAGGTGCAACATGGAAGTTACGGCATCTACACGCAATCCATCGGCATGATACCTTTCCAGCCAAAACATGGCGTTTGAAATCAAGAAAGATTTCACTTCATTTCTTCCGTAATTGAAAATATAAGACTTCCAATCGGGATGAAAACCTTTTCTGGGATCTTCATGCTCATATAAATAAGAACCGTCGAAACGATGTAAACCATTTGCGTCACCCGGAAAATGCGACGGAACCCAATCGAGAATAACGCCAATTTCATTTCTGTGAAGCTCATCAATCAGAAACATTAAATCCTGCGGCGATCCAAAACGTGAATTTGCCGCAAAAAAACCTGTGATCTGATAACCCCAACTCGGATCATACGGGTATTCCATCAAAGGCATAAATTCTACGTGCGTAAAACCCATCTCTTTTATATAAGGAACCAGTTTTTTTGCCACATCCCGATAATTCAAAAAACGATCGGGATCATTTTCATACCTTACCCACGAGCCCAAATGCATTTCGTACACAGAAATCGGAGCATTTAAGCTATTCTTTTTCCAACGGTTCTCAAGCCATTCTTTATCGTTCCATTCATACCAATTGGTAGAAACCATCGACGCTGCCTGAATATTTTGTTCCCAGCTTAAAGCATAAGGATCACTTTTCTCCAAAATTTCTCCCCGAGGAGTTTCAATAGCATATTTATATAAAGTTCCCCACGTTAAACCGGCAATAAATCCTTCCCAAATTCCGGATTCATCCCAGCGCGGAAATAAAATATGGTCTTTATGATTCCAATTATTGAAGTTACCTATAACTGAAACTTTTTTCGCATTTGGAGCCCAAACCGAAAAATAAACACCTTTTACCCCATCTTTCTCTGCAGAATGTGTACCGAATTTCTCATACAGCTTATAATGTTTACCTTCTTTAAAAAGATAAATATCCTGATCTGTAAAAAGTGTATACGTTTTAACCGAATTCATCACGGTTTTAATTTAATTTATTATTTTCTTTGAAACTACGAAAAAATATTAACAAGAACTGTTAACTATTGTTGAATAATTATAATGCCAATCTCTTCCCATCGCTTGTTCTATCAAATATAGGATATTTTTTATTCCCTTTTTTATGATTTTAAAATTAATGATATAAAAGATTTTTTATAAATTTATCAGTTAGAAAATTAATAAAAACACACGATGAGGTTTGAACTTTATACCGAGGAAAGTGACGAGAGAACAATCTACATCACAGGAAATTTCAATAGCTGGAATCCGAAAGACAGGAGATTTCAGCTTACACAAACAGATCCCAACCATTATTTTATAGAACTTGAAGATCAGATTCTATCAGAAATTATTGAATATAAATTCACAAAAGGCGGCTGGGAAAATGTGGAATTGGATAAATACGGAAATATTACCCCCAACAAAAAAGCAGCAAAATCACTGGGAATAACTTCTGATATTGTTGAGAAATGGAGGTTTAACTGGGGACCTTTTAAAGATGAATATTTTCCGATCGCTGAAATTATTTCGGAGGAATTTTACATTCCTCAGTTGGAACGTTATCGTAAAGTTTGGGCTCTTTTGCCTTATGATTACTATGTTTCCAATAAAAATTACCCTGTTTTGTATCTTCAGGATGCTCAAAATTTATTCAACGAAGGAAGTGGCTATGGAAATTGGGAAATCGACAAAAAACTATCCATTCTCTCCGAATATGGTCGTGGCGACGTAATTATCATCGCGATTGAACACGGTAGCGAAGAACGAATTAAAGAATATATATTTGATAATGACAATGTTGCGAACGGTTCTGAAGGAAAAAAATACATACGATTTATTACAGACACGTTGAAACCTTACGTAGATCAGAACTATCGCACAAAAAGGGATAGGGATAACACAGGAATTGGCGGAAGTTCATTAGGTGCATTAATCAGCATTTATAGTGGATTTTTGTATCCTGAAGTCTATTCCAAACTTCTTATTTTTTCACCTTCCCTTTGGGTAGAGCCTAATAATAATTTTCCGATGATGAGTTTCAGAGTTCCATTTAAAACAAAGATTTATCTTTACGGAGGCGATCAGGAAGGCTCAAAAATGGTAAAAAGAATCCATATTTTCGAAGAATATTTGAAACGTTGGGAAAAGAAAAATTTATTCGATTTTGAATTTAAAACCAATATCAATCCGGAAGGTACACACAGCGAATTTTACTGGTCTCAGGAATTTCCAAGAGCTATAGAATGGCTGTATTATAATAACACAGAAAATCCTGTAGAAGTAAAACCCCATCAACAAAGCATTAAAAATTAACGTTATGAAGCTAATTAACACAAAAAATAAAAACTATACTCAGGTTTTTCACATCTTTACTGAAGAAGAGTGGTCAAAAACAAGTAAAAATTTCAATAAAAACATTGCCAATTTCTTTACGGGAAAAAAGCATGAAATTTTCGTAAATGCCCATGAAGAAGGAATTACTTACTTTATAGGTTTAGGAAAATCGACTTTACAAAATTTCGAAATTCAGCAGGTTGCCGTAAAATTTTCTCAAACACAAAAAGAAAAAGTTCATGCGGTTCCGACTTTGTTTTTTGCGGATTTTATGAATGAAAAACAATTTGAAGAATTTGCAAAAGGCTTGTTGATCGGAACTTACCACTACCCTTTTGAGAAAAATCATCCTGTCTGGGATTCTAAATTTGAGCTTCATTTTGAGAATTTAAGTCAGAAAAAATTAGACAATATCAGTCGAAAAGCTGAAGCGCTAAGCAATGGGCAAATCGCCTGTCAGGAATGGCTAAACAAACCGGCAAATCTTAAAAAGCCGGATGCTTTTAGCTTATATTTAAAGAATTTAGCTAAAAAATACGATTTAAAATATACTGTTTTAAACAGAAAAAAATGCGAAGAACTTGGCTTGGGAGCTTATCTATCGGTAAATCAGGGAAGTGCTTACGATGCTGCATTCACTATTTTGGAATATAAAACAACGGCAAAAAATGCTAAAACTTTTGGTTTAGTCGGAAAATGTGTTTTATTTGACACAGGCGGAATTTCGTTGAAAAACCCAGATAATATGCATTATATGAAATCGGATATGGGTGGCGCAACAGCTGTTTTGGGAACTTTAATTTATGCTGCAGAAATGGAACTTCCGGTAAATATTATCGCTATTTTGCCGATTACGGATAATGCTATTTCTGAAAACGCTTTTCTTCCAAGCGACGTGATCACAGCTTATAACGGAAAAACAATTGAAGTTCTGAATACCGATGCGGAGGGCAGAATGATCTTAGCAGACGGGCTTTCTTATATGGCAAAAAACTACAAAACAGATTTTATGATTGATCTTGCGACATTAACGGGAAGTTCGGTGAGAATGTTCGGTGATACCTGCGGTGCGATGTTTTCGAATGATGAAGAATTAAAAAATCTTTTAATAAAAACTGGAGACAGAACTAATCAAAGACTTTGGAATCTTCCGCTTTGGGATGTTTGGAGCAATGATATTCAATCGGACGTGGCAGATTTGAAGAATATTTCAATGAAACCTATCGGAGATTGTATTGTTGCTGCAAAATTTTTAGAACAATTTATTGAAGATCATCCAAAATGGGCGCATTTAGACATTGCGGGAGTAGCTTTCGGAAGTGTGGGTTATGCTAAAGAAAAGGCTGCAACCGGCTTCGGAGTGCAATTATTAGCAGATTTAATTGAAAATTATCACTAAAAATTAGTTTATTTCAAAAATTCTCTGTATAATTGATATAGAAATTTTCAAAAACACAGTATAATTAAGTTTTTAACATTAACTAATTAACAAAAATTTAATTTTATTTTTGAAAATTCATAAAAACATAAAAAACATTATATGGAGAAGAAAACAATAGTATGTATTTCGTGCTATTATAAGGGCTATGACTTCATGGACGAAATGAAGCAGCTTGGTAATAAAATAATCTTAGTAACATCCGAAAATCTTAAAGAAAAAGACTGGCCTTGGCACGCCATTGATGAGGTATTTTACATGCCTGAGGTAAAGCCTTCCGTTTGGAATTTAGATCATCTTATTCAGGGATTTTCATTTTTAATGCAAACCAGAAAGGTTGATGCGGTGATTGCTTTGGATGATTACGATGTGGAAAAAGCCGCTCTTATCCGCGAATCATTCAGAATTCCGGGGATGGGACAAACTACGCACAGATATTTCCGAGATAAACTGGCCATGCGACAGAAAGCAAAAAGTTCGGGCATTCATGTTCCTGAATTTACGGCCGTATTTAACAATGATGAGGTTAATGATTTTGTTGAAAAAGTTCCCGCGCCTTGGGTGTTGAAACCCCGTTCAGAAGCTTCTGCATCAGGAATTAAAAAACTAACATCAAAAGATGATCTTTGGGAAGCGTTGAATGCGCTGGGTGAAGAACGTCATTTGTTCCTTTTGGAAAGCTTCAAACCTGGCGATGTTTATCATGTTGACAGCTTAACATTCAATAAAGAAATTGTTTTCACTTCTGCTTCAAAATATTTGGCTCCTCCGATGCAGGTTTCGCACGAAGGCGGTGTTTTCAGAACCAAAACTCTGGGAAGATATTCTGATGAATTTAAAGCATTGGAAGAAGCTAATGAAAAAGTTCTTTCAAATTTCGGCTTGATGAATGGCGCGACTCACACAGAATTTATCCGCAGCAAAGAAGATGGAAAATATTATTTTCTGGAAACATCATCGCGAGTTGGCGGCGCTCACATTCCCGATTTGGTGGAAGCTTCAAGCAATATTAATATCTGGAGGGAATGGGCAAAAATAGAAGATGCTTTGTTGAGAGGAAATCATTATGAAATTTCTAAACCTACAGGATATTATTCAGGATTAATTATTGCTTTAATTAAGGATAAAGAGCCTAATTACAGTGAGTTTGAAAGCGAAGAAGTCGTAAAATTTTTACCTATTGATTACCATGTTGGAATCGTTTACAAATCAAATGATTCTACCGTAGTTCAGGAAAAATTAGATAAAGCAGCAGAAAAAATTCATGCTGAAATGCTGAATATTCTACCTCCGAAAAGCAAACCGACGAGTTAAAAAATATCAATTAAAAAACCAAATAAGAAGAAAAATGCCGCACATAGAGCATACAGACTATTATTCACATATATTAGGAACAAGCCTTAAAGTGGAGGTTACGGGACACTATGGTTATCCAATCGTTATGTTTCCCACTTCCCAAGGTCAATACACCCAAAACAATGATTTTCATTTAAATGGAAGCATCAATTGGTTTGTTGAACAGGGAAAAGTTAAACTTTATAATATCCAAACGATTGACGGCTGGAGTTTTTATGATGACAATATTTCTCCACAGCAAAGAATCAGAAATTACGAAAAATATGTTCAGTTTTTGATCAAAGAGTTTATTCCTTACATTCAGAAAATTCATAAAGTGCATCGTGTGGCAGTGGCTGGAGCTAGTTTTGGCGGTTATCACGCGGCAAATTTTGCATTCAGATTTCCCGATGTGGTTTCGCATTTATTCTGCCTGTCCGGTGCATTCAGCATAAGAAACTTTATGGACGGATATTCTGACGAACTGGTTTATTTTAACTGCCCCAGAGAATTTGTGAAAAATGATGAAGCTTGGAAATATAAGCACATGCACATTGTTTTAAGCACTTCTGATCAGGATATTTGTAAAGATAAAAATATCGAAATGGCAGAAATTTTAAGTTCAAAAGGAATTGATTTCTGGTATGACGAAAGAAAGTGGATCAATCATGACTGGCCGCTTTGGAGAATGGTTTTCCCAACATTTATCGGAGCATTCTTCTCTTAAAAATTTTAATTAAAATCAAATATTAATATAAAAACATTTAAAAATACAATTATGGCAAAAAAAGTTGGAATTCTATTCGGTATGGAAGATACATTTCCTTGGGCGTTTATAGACAAGGTGAATGAATTAGGCGGAGGAGAAATCATCGCAGAACCCGTAAACATCGACAAGCTTGAGCAAGGTGCAGATTACGAGTATGCAGTCATTATCGACAGAATTTCGCAGGACGTTCCTTTCTATAGAGCTTATCTTAAAAATGCAGCATTAAACGGAACTTACGTTATCAACAACCCTTTTTGGTGGAGCGCAGACGAAAAGTTCTTCAACAATGCTTTAATGACAAAACTAGGAATCCCTCTTCCGAAAACGGTTTTGCTTCCTTCGCATGAAAGACCTACCGACACTTCAGAAACTTCTTTCAGAAATTTAAAATTCCCGCATGACTGGGATTACATTTTCGATTATGTGGGATTCCCGGCTTATATGAAACCTCATGATGGAGGTGGTTGGAAAAACGTTTACAGAGTAGAAAGTCCGGATGATCTTTGGAGTAAATTAAGTGAAACAGGCCAGTTGGTGATGATGGTTCAGGAAGAAATCGTGTTTGATGACTATTATAGAGTATATTGTTTAGGTCAGAAATACGTTCATATCATGCCTTACGAACCGAGAAATGCGCACCACTTGAGATATGCAACAACACATCAGACACAAGGTGAAGAATTGGAAAAGCTATTAAAGACCATTCATGATTATACGATTAAAATGAATAAGGCGCTTGGTTACGATTTTAACACGGTTGAATTTGCCATAAGAGACGGAATTCCTTATGCGATCGACTTCTGTAATCCAGCTCCTGATGCAGACAGAAACTCTGTAGGTGAAGAAAATTTCGCTTGGATCGTAGAACATTCAGCAAAATTAGCGATTGAAAAAGCGAAGGAATATGTAAAAGGTAAACCTAATATCTCTTGGGGAACTTTTGTAAAAGATTCCGTAAAAAAATAAAAACATAGAAAAACATAAAAGCACAAAGAAAATGCATCAATTTACCATTGGAATCGAAGAAGAATATCAGATTATTGATGTTGAAAGCAGAGACTTAATATCTCATGTTTCTAAAATAATTGAAGGGGGAAAAGCCGTTTTAAGTGAAAATTTAAAGCACGAAATGCACGAATCCATGATTGAAATGGAAACGGGCATTTGCCAGAATATTCAGGAAGCAAGAGCTGAACTCACCAATTTAAGAAGGCATTTAATAAAAATTGCTCACGAACAGGGACTTAGAGTTTCCGGAGGCGGAACACACCCTTTTTCAAACTGGGAGCACAACACCATTACCAACGGCGAACGTTACAACAAAATCGTAGACGACATGGGCGATGTCGCCCGTGGTAACCTTATTTTTGGTTTACACGTTCACATAGGGATTCCTAATCGTGAAGAAGGGGTAAGAATTCAGAATGTGATGAGGTATTTCCTGCCACACGTTTATGCGTTATCAACGAATTCTCCATTTTGGATCGGAAGAAATACGGGTTTTAAATCTTACAGACAGGAAATTTTCGTTAAATTTCCAAGAACCGGGATTCCGAGTTTCTTTAATTCATTAGCAGAATTCGACAGTTATGTTGATCTTTTAGTAAAAACAGGAACTATTGATAATGCCAAGAAAATCTGGTGGGATTTGCGGGTTCATCCGTTCTACCCTACCATTGAATTCAGGATTTGTGATATGCCGCTGAGAATCGATGAAACTGTTTGTATGGCTGCGATTATGCAGGCTTTGGTAGCTAAAATTTATAAACTTCATCAGCAGAATTTAAGTTTCAGAAGCTACCGAAGATTATTATTGAATGAAAATAAATGGCGTGCTTCCAAAAGCGGAATTGAAGCTCATTTGATCGATTTTGGTAAAGAAGAATCTGTGCCTTATCCTGATTTATTGAAAGAGTTATTAGAGTTTATCGATGATGTTGTGGATGATTTAGGATGTCGTGAGGAAGTGGAATATGCTTGGAAAATTTTAGAAAATGGAACGGGAGCCGACAGACAACTTCAGATCTACAGAGAGACAGGCGATCTAACGAAAGTAGTTGATTATATGATCTCTGAAACAGAATATGGTATCACACATGGCGAAACCGCTTCGTAATTTTTTGGTAACTTTGCAGAAAATATGAAGCAGTATGAATGATATTAGAATCGCTTTGTTAGACATGAATAATAATCAGGTCAATCAAGGCTTTAAAAATATAAGAGAAATTTCCGAAGTTTTTCAGCAGAATTCTGAAGAAAATGTAAGCATCAAAACTTTTGATGTAAGATTTAAGAATGAAATTCCCAATATTGAGGATTTTGATATCTTTATTTCTTCGGGAGGTCCCGGAGATCCTCACAGAGAAGGGCTTGAATGGGAAGATCAATTTGCTAATTTTTTAGATTCAGTTTTTGAGCACAATAAAAATAATGATGATAAAAAATATTTGTTTTTGATCTGTCATTCGTTTCAACTGGCAAGTATTCACTGGAAACTGGGAAATATCTGCAAGAGAAAATCTTATTCCTTCGGAGTAATGCCGATTCATAAAACTGAAGAAGGCGAACAGGAATTTTTATTTAAAAATCTTCCAGATCCTTTCTATGCCGTAGATTCAAGAGCATTTCAGTTCATTGAACCAGATCATGAGCGCATGGATGAATTAGGAATGAAAATCGTTGCTATCGAGAAAGAACGTCCGCATATTAATCTGGAAAGAGCTATTATGGCGGTTCGTTTTTCAGAAGAAATTTTCGGGACACAATTCCATCCGGAAGCTAATCCAGAAGGTATGATTGAAAACCTGAAAGACGAGAAAAATAAAGAAGCCATGATCGAAAATTTCGGAATGGAAAAATATCTTGAAACCGTCGACAGAATGGATGACGAGGACAAAATTGTCTTAACTCAGGCACAAATTCTTCCAAGATTTTTGCAATTTGTAAAAAAAAACTTGTTGAAGCAAGCTGAAGCTTTAGTTTAAATTAATATATATGCTTTGACATGTTCAGCATGATATTTCTAATACTAATATTAAGTGTTTTTATTAGAATTAAATTATCGCAATATCATGTTGAGCGCAGTCGAAGCATAAAAATAATTAATCACAGAATCGGGCAAAAACTGTCCGATTTTTTAAAATCACAAAGAAAAAGAATATGATCTCAAAATACAGAAAACAGTTTAATCAGGAATTTTCACAGGAAAAATATGAACAGTTTAAAGAAATTTTAAATAAAAAAAGTGGAATTCCGCCAGGTTTTAGAATTTCAGAAAGTCCCATGATTCTTTCAAATGATTTTAAAAATAAACTGATAGAAGCGAGTGAAAGCATTATTGATCAGATCAAGGCTTTGCCGGAAGAAACCCTTCAAAAGGCGATTCCTGAAAACTGTTATGTTCCCAACGACACCAAACAACCTCATTTTTTCACCATTGATTTTGGAATCTGTAAAAATGAAGAAGGTGAAATTGTTCCTCAACTGATAGAATTACAAGCATTTCCGTCTCTTTATGCTTTTCAGAAAGTTTTAGAAGAAACCTTTTGTGAAGTATATCCTTTTCTGTCTGAAATCAGGAATAAAATGCCTCATGAAGAGTTTAAAAACTATCTTCAAGAAGTTTTGATAGGAAATGAAAATGTTGAAAACGTAGTTTTATTAGAAATTTACCCCGAAAAACAAAAAACAGCAATTGATTTTGCTTTGACTGAAAAATTATTGGGCATCAAAACTGTTTGTCTAACAAAAGTACAGAAAGAAGGAAGGAAATTATTCTATGAAAATGAAGGAAAACGAATAGAAATTAAACGAATCTATAATCGTGTAATATTTGATGAACTTGATCGCATTCCTGACTTAAAATTAGAGTTTGACTTTCGTGAAGATATTGATGTAAAATGGATTACGCATCCTAATTGGTTCTTTAAAATTTCAAAATACCTTTTGCCTTTATTGAATCATCAATACGTTCCTAAGAGTTATTTTCTTAATGAATTTCTAGCAAACGAAAATCTTGAAAATTTTGTATTAAAACCTTTATTTTCATTTGCAGGAAGCGGAGTAAATCTAAATCCAACGAAAGAAATTACAGATTCTATCGAGGATAAAGAAAATTATATTTTACAACGAAAAGTAAATTATGAACCAATATTTGAAGATATTAACGGTGAATTTTCAAAAGCTGAAGTTCGTTTGTTGTATATTTGGCGGGAAAATGATGAACGCCCTATCCTATTGGAAAATCTTGCAAGAATGACAAAAGCAGCTATGGTAAATGTAGATTTCAATAAGAAAGATGCAATTTGGATCGGTAGTTCTAATGCTTTTTTTACGGAAGAATAATTTACACTTACAATGATAGCTAAATTTAAAATTTCTGTATTTTTCATTTTAGGACTAAATTTTTATCTTCCCGCACAGGAAGTAAATCCTAATAAATTAAAAAATGAAGCTCAAGAATTCGCAATTTCTTATGTTAAATTATATTTCAATGGAGATTGTGAAGAAACATATAGTTTAATGTCTGAATCATTGATTCATTTTGAAAAAAAAGACATTAAATTCTTTGATAAAGAGAAAATAAAAGATAGAATTTGTGAAACTTATAATAAAGCTGTCCGTGACAAATCAAAGTCATTTGACGATTATCTCCAAATTTATGAAACACGTATATATTCCCCTTACGAATTTGAAGAGGCACTAGATACAAAATTACCCAATACTTACATTCCAAAAGTGACAGAATTCTTTTTTATTGGAGGATACAAAAAAGATTCTCAAGAAGAGAGTTTTATTTGGGATGATGTATTTATATTTATGGTAAGGAAAGAGCACGAAAAATGGTTAGTTGTTAGCATTTAATATTATGCAAATAATTACAATAAATTCACGAATACATAATTTTCATCTCTCTAAATCCGAAAATTTTGAAGCATTCAGTAAATTTTAACATTATTTTATAATTCCATTTAATTTTTTGGCACACATTTTACATGATTACTAATAACAAATTTTAATATTAATCACTTAAAAAAATAGAAATCATGGGAAACAAGACAAAAGGTTTATTAGCGCTAGTAGGTTTAGGAGCATTGGCATATTGGAAGTACAAAAACTCTTCTGCTGAAGAAAAACAAGCAGTAAAAGACAAAATAAATACAGCAAAAGACAACCTAAACAAATGGGGAAATGATCTAAAGGATAAGGCTAACAATGTTGCTTCCCAGGTTCAGGATAAAGTAGATGATGTGAAGAACAAAGCACAAGAAACCATCGGGTAAGACTAGTTTATTTTAACATTCATATATTTAAAAGTCATCGTAATTTTATAGTTACGATGACTTTTTTTGAGCTTTTATCGCAAATATTAAAGGGATTTTATTTCCAAACTGAGGAATTCGCCATTTTCCTTTTTCGAATTCATTTACATGTTTGAAGCATGGATAGGGTGACCAGTCGAATTCTTTAAAATTTTCAATCTGAATATCGTTCTGAAGTAAATTATCAATGACATCAGCCAAAGAATGATTCCACATGACATAATCCTGAACGATATCTGCATTTTGATCTGCATAAGTTCCTTCATAGGTTTCCGTTATTGGCTTTTCATTGAAATAATTGTATTTCACTCCTTCAAAATCATCATCAAACATCCAAACGACAGGATGAAATTCTGCCATGATAAATTTTCCGTTAGGTTTTAGAAAATGATTGATAATTTTCGCCCACTTTTCTAAATCTGGAAGCCAGCCAATGGTTCCGTAACTTGTGAATACAATATCAAACTTTTGATCTAGAGCATTAGGCAAATTGTACAAATCGGTGCACATAAATTCAACATTTTCGCCAGTTTTCTGTGCTAAATCTTTTGCCGTTTCAATAGCTTTATCAGACAAATCGATTCCAGTAACTTTGGCTCCCATTCTCGATAGCGAAATAGAATCCTGACCAAAATGGCATTGCAAATGAAGAACTGTTTTACCTTTTATATCTCCCAAAAGCTCCAACTCGATAGAATTTAGAGAAGTTCTGCCTTTTAAAAATTCATCTACAAAATAGAAATCAGACTTCAAATGCGGCTCTACTTTGGCATTCCAAGAATTTTTGTTGATTTCGAGATAGTTTTCCATTGGTTTTTAATTTTAAATTAAAGTCTTTCCAGTAATTTCTTTTTCTGTTCCGCAAATTCTTCTTCCGTCAAAACTCCCATTTCTCTTAGCTTCCCAAGCCTTTCCAATTGCTGGAAAATCACTTCTGCAGATTCTTTTTTTACATTTGAAGCAGCAGTTTGAGGTTTATGATAACTTTGTGGCTCAGGTGATTTCTGTGTGCCATAAAAACTATTTGCCGAAGCTTGATTTTGTGGTATATTTTGTGTTTGAGGTTTCTGTCGAACATTTCTTATAGCATTGTCGAAATCTTTTGCTGCACTCTTATTATACAGTTTAAATTCAACTACAGCACCCGAAACATTTAGTTTTAAACTTGAAGTCAACAAACTTGAAGAATGGTCAATAGATGAAATTTTTTCTAAAATAAATTCGTTTTTATCAACACCACCAAAGAATTTTTTATCAAAGAAAATCACTCTTCGCTGTGTTGCAACCAACACACCTTCCAGATTGTTATACAAATATTTTCCTTCAGCAATAGCGATCAATCTTTCGTCTTTATCTAAAATATTGACCAGCTCTTTCACTTCACTGTTTACAAAAATACTTAATCGGGCATTTAAACCTACAATCTGATCTTTTATTTCATCCAATCTTGAAGGAGCTTCTGGTCTATACTGATAGCCACTTTCGCCTGAATCGGAAGCTAAATTTATATTTTGTTGAAAAGAAGAAATCTGAAAAACTTCGGGCTCTTCATAGATACCCAATTTGCCCTGAAGAAGAATTCCCCTGATTTCAGCGAGATTGAAGCTGCTGAGATTATTTATAAGATTTTTATTAACATTCGTAGCTTCGTTAAGGCATTTATTACAAAGAAGTTGCCCATCGGAAAGTTTGTTTTCGCCCAAAAGTGTGTCCATAGACGTTAACGGATTTCCGCATAATGCACAAATAGTACTCATCTGGTTTTTATGTTTTATTAGTTTAAATAATTAATACTGTATTTTATTAATACAAATTGGTGCTCAATTTAATAAAATTTTTTAATTAAACTAAAAAGCACTATCGGGAAGATAATGCTTTTTAATTTTATATTTTATGAAAGATTACTTCAGAAACTCTTCTAAAGAAACCGTTTTCTGTTCTCCAGCTTCCAGATTTTTAAAGGTAACCGTTTTATTTTTCAATTCCTCTTCGCCTAAGAAAACCAAATTCTTAATTCCTTTCTTCTCGGCATAGGTAAATTGTTTTCCAAGCTTTGCATTTTCCGGATACAATTCTGCAGAAATTCCTTTTTCTCTTAATTTTAAGATTAATTTCAAAGCTTCTACCGTTTCTTCACCTCCGAAATTAGCGAACAAATATTCGATTTTGGAAGTCGCTTCTTCAGGGAAAAGTCCTAATTCTTCCATGACAAGATAAATTCGGTCAAGACCAAAAGAAATACCGATCCCCGGAATATTTTTCACTCCAAAAACTTCTGTAAGGTTATCATATCTTCCGCCACCTCCGATAGATCCCATCTGAACCTCATCTGCTTTCACTTCGAAAATAGCACCCGTATAATAATCTAAACCTCTTGCTAAGGTAATATCAAAAACAAGATTATTCATGTCAACTCCAAGATTTAATGATTGCGTAAGAACAAATTCAAGCTCTTCAACACCTTTTAAACCAATTTCATTTCCAACAAATTTCTCTTTCAACTGAAGAAGATTTTCCAGCGCATCATTGGACTGAGTGAATAAGAAATCCAGCTTATCAATCGAATCCTGAGAAATTCCTCTCTCCAATAATTCTTTTACAACACCTTCTTTGCCAATTTTATCAAGCTTGTCAAGAGCAACAGTAAAATCAATTAATTTATCTGTAATTCCAGCATATTCAGCCAATCCGGAAAGGATTTTTCTGTTATTTAAATGAATCGTAACCGGAACTTTTAAATCTGAAAATGATTTTAAATATAACTGAACCAAATCAACTTCCTGAAAAAGACTTTCGCTACCCACAACATCGGCATCACACTGATAAAATTCTCTGAATCTCCCTTTCTGAGGACGATCCGCTCTCCAAACCGGTTGAATTTGATAACGTTTATATGGAAATGTTAATTGACCATGATTCATCGCCACAAACCTCGCAAAAGGCACAGTAAGGTCGTAACGAAGAGCTTTGTCTGTTAAATTATCTGAGCTAAATGGCTTATCTAACGCTTTTTGAAAATCATTGAGCATCTGATTTTTTTTCTCTTCTTTAGCTTCATTAATACTTGAATTTAAGATTTTGAAGATCAATCGATCTCCTTCTTCTCCGTATTTTCCTGTTAATGTTGAAAGATTTTCAAAACTAGGTGTTTCTAATGGTTGAAATCCGAATAGTTCAAAATTTTTCTGTAAAATATTGATAATAAATCTTCTTCTTGAAACTTCTAATGCCGTAAAATCTCTCGTCCCTTTTGCTAAACTTGGCTTCATTATATTGTAATAAATGATAATTAATAATTGATAAGACTGCAAAAATAGTGAATTGAAAGGACTTTTAATCTAAATAAAAAAACCATAGAAAATTAATTCTATGGCTTCGGTATGTTTTCCAGCACTTGTGTCCTTGGTTGTTTTTATAAATATTTACGAATATAGTTAATTTTTGTTAAACTATTCAAATATTTTCTAATATATTTATTATTTCCATACCATAATTTTCTATTTTGTGTTTACCAAATCCTTTTATATCTAATAATTCTTCTTTTTTGGCTGGTTTATATTTTGCAACGGAAATCAACTCTTTATTGGTTGCAACAAAATAAATTGGCAAATTTTGCTCTTTCGCTCTATCTGAACGCCAAGATTTTAAGGCTTCTAAAATTTTAAGTTCATCAAAAGACAATTCTTCACTTTCGGCAGAGTATTTATTTGTTTTTGAATCTTTTACCGTATGTTGAGGTGATTTGGTTTCTCCAAAGTATAAAATTACAGACCAATAGTTTTCATCATTTACAAATGCTGTTTCTACATTCAGAATTTCGTGTGATTGTAAAAAATCGTCAAGCATTTTCTGATCAAGATGAAGAAATTCTTCACCTAATCGAATTTTAAAAATTTGTACTTTCATGGTTTGTGTTTTTATCCTTTATTTTCCGCCTAACAATAGAATTTCATCTACTTTTATTTCTGTTATATAGCGTTTTACGCCATCTTTGTCATCATACGAACGATACATCAATTTTCCTTCAATCGCAATTTCTTTTCCTTTTGTGACATATTTTTGAAAAATCTCTGCCGTTTTACCAAATGCAACCAGCGAATGCCATTGCGTTTCCTCAACCTTTTCACCTTTTGCATTGGTATAATGATCGTTGGTTGCTAAAGACACACTTGCCTTTACATTACCATTTTCGAAATTGATCATTTCAACTTCTTTACCTGTGAACCCAATAAGGGATACCGAATTTCTTAGTGACATAATTTCTGTTTTTTTTAAGATTATTACTCAGATAAGAGACGCTCACCGTTTTCTCAAATCTCTGATGCAAAGATTGTTGAACAGTAAAATTAAAGTCGGTTGTAAACTATTTAAATCCGTTTGTAGTCGTTTGTAAATAAATTTTAAAACACATCAAAATAACAAAAGCTCCCTGATAGAAAGCTTTTACTGAAATTATATGTCGAATAAATTTTACTGAATTAAAAGTAAATTTTTAACCGTTTAAAACAGGAAATTCACCATCTTCCAAAGCAGGTCTGAAATTAGAATGCATTGTCGCGGTAAAAAAATCACTAAAAATCTGATAAATCGCAGAATCTGTATGCGTTGCTTTTATTCCTAACTGAATATAGATTTGAAGAATTTTATGCGATAAATCTTCAACTACAAAAGTTCCAAATTGATGAATTTCGGATTGTTTTTCAGAAGAAATTAACTTTGAATTATTTAAAGTGAATTCAATATCATCTGCAAAACTCAACGTTTTCTGTAGTTTTTCTTTAATTAAATTATGAAACGGATCTAAATTAAGATTTGGTCTGATAACATTCGCTTCCTCCAAAAAATGCGACGCCATTCCTAAATAATTAACCAATAAAGTAAGATCCGCAAAAATTCTAAACGGAATCCTGTCTAAAGCATCATTGGTGAAAAATTCATCATAAATAAAACTGTTATCCTCTGAAACTTTCACATTATTTACCTTAAAAGAATAGGTTCCGGTAGCTTTCATCCCCATCGATTTCCAATTGGGAATAACTTCAGCATCATTCTTAGAGATAATAAATGATCGGATAATTTCCTCTCCATTTTCATTTAAAATTGGCAGTCCGTTTTCTGTAAGTTTTGCATTTAAAGTAAAATGACTTAAATGTGGTGCGCCCGTTGCAAAATGCCAAAGTCCGTTGATTAGATAAGTTCCGTCATCTTGTTTTTCTGCCGTTCCACCAATCATTCCGCTTCCACCAAAGCAGGTTTTAGAATTACTGAAAAGTTCTTTAGCAATAGTTGGCTTTAAGTTTCTTGAAAAAAAATTGGCTCCAGCGCATAAAGTGAGCATCCAGCCTAAGCTTCCGTTTGTTTTTGCCCATTCAAATAATAAAGATAAACCTTCCCCAAAACGATAGCCTAAACCACCATATATTTTAGGAACCCAAACCTGAAGTAATCTTTGTTCGTGGATACAATTTATTATTGAATCCGAAACTTTTGTGGCTCCTAACATTTTTCTTCTGATTTCACTAACTGTAAGCATCAACTTTCTTTTGATTTAAAATTTTTCTCCATTCCATATAAGCTGAAACCGCGACGATAAATAAAAAAGCCGTCAAAACCGCATAGAGATACAAATTTTTATGAATCATCAACGGAATTGAAATAATATTGCTGATATTCAGTAAAATCCAGTTTTCAATTTTTCGTCTTGCCATCAGCCACATTCCAGCCCACGCAAAAGCGCTCACTAATGAATCCCAAATCGGCACATCAGAATCTGTATAGTGCGTCAGAAAAAACCAGAAAATTCCGAAAGTTACCACTACAATTCCTGCAGAAATCAGTTTTTCCGAATTTGTTGTTGAGGAAATGGCAGTTTCTTTATGCTGTTTTCCAAATTTCCAATATATCCAACCGTAAATGCTCATCACGAGGTAATAGAGATTTAAAGTAAATTCTGCATACAATCTCGACACAATCATAACATAAAGTGTCAGCAAAATTCCTGCGATCCCAAAAAGATAATTGTTTGAATTGTTTTTTCGAGCCAATAAAACCTGCACTACCGAAAATAAAACCCCGAACCATTCTGCCCAGGTTGTTTGTTGTAAAATGTCCTGCATCAAATTAACTTATATAAATTAAATGATGAGATGATAAATCAAAATCCCTACGTCGGCATTATCCGAATCAGGTGTGGAAGCCAGTTCCCGGGTATCATCTCAGCCGCCAAAACAAGCAGCACCCCATTGAGGGATCAAAGTTGATGCTTTTTTCTGAGAATAAAAAATCAATGATCATAATTTAGCTGAAATAATAAAAATAGCTTCCGAAAATATTTAGATTTGTATTTCAGAAGCCATTAGAGTAATAAAGTTAATTTAAATTTAAGTGAAGTTCTGCCAAACTATTACTTTACTGATTTGAATGACAGCTTTTACATTCGTATAGTGTACAGCGTCTTCTTCAAGGATTGTTTTATTAGGCAAAAAACAATTGTAAAAATGCTCAATTTCTTCGAAAAAAAGATGCCCAATAACTTTGTAAACAGAATCGGAAGATTCGGATTTCTCAATTCCGATCCCTTTCAAATAATTTCCAAAGACAGATTTTGATAAAGCTAAATGCTTTTCGGTATAGTATTCCATGTCAAACCAATCATTTTGTTTTACAGGATAAAATATGGTAATTTTAAACATATCTATACTTTTTCACATTCTACAATGCTAGAAATTTCTGTATTAGTTTGAATTAACTTTTTAAAAGTAAGCCCAGATTGCTCAACAAGATATTTAAATTCACTTAGAGTTCTCTCTTTTCCTGTTGTCATCGCCATTATATTAATATCCAACAACTTACCGGCATGAGGTTTATTTTCAGAATCATCAGGAATTACAGAATCTATGATTAATAATTTACTTCCGACAGGCATTGCTTTATAAATATTTTTTAAAATTCTGATTGATTCTTCATCGTTCCAATCATGTATTACCCATTTTGTCATATAAAGATCCTGATCAGCAGGAAGTTCTTCGAAAAAACTACCTCCCATTACCATACATCTGTGTTTTATGTCGGGTGGAATTAAATTAACGGTTTGTTCCACTACATAAGGCTGATCAAAAACAATCCCGACGCTATCTGGTGCTGTGTCCAAGACGGCAAATAGTAGCGCTCCATTTCCACCGCCAATATCTGTAATCTTCTTATGGGGCTTGAAATCATAAACATCAATAATCGCTTTTAAAACTGCACCAGACATTCCCGCCATTGCTTTTGCTAAATTAGCTCCAGCTTCAGGATTTTGCTTATAATATTCCCATACCGGAATTCCATATGCATCGTCGAAAGGTACCTTTCCGGTTTTTACACCGTAAGTAAGATTTCCGAAAGCTTTGTAATGCTCTCCTAAATTTGCGAGTGCCCAAGGTTTTACTGATCCTGGGACATCCGACAGTAAAGTGCCCCCGAAATCATTCAGTTCAAAAGTACCATCATTTTTTTCTTCAAAAATCCCGACGCTGGTAACCGCACGAAGCAAACGGTAAAGAGATTGTTTATCAGAATTGGTTTCCTTGGCCAATTCATCTAAACTTTTGGAACCGCTGAGTAATTTTTCAGCAATGTCTAGTTGTGCAACAGAATGAATACAGCAGGCGATCCAATAGCCGCTGATCAATTCATACATCTTAAATGAGAGTTCTGGTTTTTTCGGTAGTTTTTTCATATTAATAATTATTGATACTAAAAATTCAACAATATGTGAAATTAATTATTTTTTTTATATAAATTTACTTTCATTAAAAAAATTTAAAACTAACCAACCAAATCGCAACAAAATGTTAACAAAAGACACAGACGTTTTATCGTTAATCGAGGATGCTGTAGAACTTAATCCCCAAAAAACAGCATTAGTGTATGAAAACTCAGCGATCACATTCGCCCAGCTAGGTATTAAATCTAATCAGTTGTCTAATTATTTGAAAAAGAGAGGTGTATTTACAGATGTTCCTCTTTGTTTCTGTCTGAATCAATCTATTGACAGAGTAATTGCCATGCTATCAATCTGGAAAGCCGGAGGAGCTTACGTTTCTCTAGATCCTTTATATCCGGATCATCGATTGCAGCATATTTTGAACGATACCGACAGCCCCATTCTGATCACCACAAAAAAATATTCAGAAAAATTCAAATTTTATAAAGGCGAAATTATTCTTATCGACGAGCATCAAAAAGAAATTGAGAAAATGCCAAGCCAAAATTTTTATCCCGATATTTCCAATGGCCTGGCATATCTTGCATATACCTCAGGAAGCACCGGAATTCCTAAGGCGGTAATGGCAGAACATAAGGGCTTAGGAAACTTTGTGAGATATTTTGGCGAGATATTGGCTCCACAAAAAAATGATGGCGCCCTGAATATTTCTTCTTCGAATTTTGACGGAATCGTTCTCGATCTATGGGTTCCTTTATCTTTAGGAATTACTACCTTTCTCTATCCAGATAATAGAATTGTGGGAGAAGCGCTTCTTGATTATATCCGAAAAAATAATATTTCTGTTCTTCCCTATCTTCCTGTTTCTATCTTGGCCACTTTGCCTACAGATCAATCTATCGGAAATCTACGCAAAATTTTCACAGGAGGTGAAGCTCCAATTGCCAATGTCATTGAAGCTTGGAAAAAAAAGGTAGAACTCATCAATATGTATGGCCCTACTGAAACAACGGTTGTAGTTTGCACTTTTAAATTTGATGAAGAGCACCCTTTAAATACCATGGGAAAACCTTTGAATAACGTAGATTTTTATGTTTTAGATGAAGAAATGAAGATTTTACCTGTAAATGAAGTTGGTGAATTGTATATCGGAGGAATTCAGGTTTCCAGAGGATACTACAATCAACCGGAACTTACAATAGAAAGATTTTTGCAAATAACAGATCCCGATGGCAAACCTGCAAGAATTTACAAAACCGGAGATCTTGTGCGAAGGCTGGAAGATGATACCATAGAATTTGTAGGAAGAGCCGACCAGCAAGTAAAAATAAGAGGATTTAGAGTAGAGCCTGCAGAAATTGAGGAAACTATAAAACGCGCTTATCTCGTTGAGAACTGTGTGATAATTATTCAGGAAGAATGTAATGAAAAACAAATGATCTGTTTTTATAAAAATAGTAAAGAAAAAGAAACGTTTCCTGAAGATCTTCGAAGCTATTTGTTTGAAAAACTACCTTCATACATGATTCCATCAAAGTTTATCGAAATTGATAATTTTCCGCTCACTGCTAACGGAAAAGTAGATAAGTACATTTTAAAAAATTTAGAAATACAAGAAGAAAAGCGAAAAAATTTCACGGCACCAAAAACTGAAACTCAACAACAATTAGCTCTTGTTTTTAGTGAAGTTTTAAAAATGAAAGTGATAGGAATTGATGATAATTTTTTCAAATTTGGAGGAAATTCTATTTTAGCTTATAAGTTAATTTCAAAGATCAGAAAAGAGCTTCAGTACCCTTTACAGACTTCCGACCTTTTTTTATATCCAACAATTAATGAACTAGAAAATTATATTCACAATCATGATTTTACTCAAAATAATGAAAAATTTTCCCTTTCGGAAGACAAACAACCTCAACTTTCAGTCCAACAGCAAAGCCTCTGGTTTCTAGATCAACTTCATGGTAGTACAGCTTACAATGTAGGAGCATTATATCCGCTAAACAAACATACCAATATAGCAAAACTCGGATCTTCTATTCAGAAACTTCTTAAAAAACATGTTGTTTTAAGAACTATTATTGATGATAAAAATCCTCAGCCAACCACTATTGAACTTAGCGCAAACAACTGGCTGCTACAAACACTTCATCAAAGTGAAGATCTTCAGGAAATATTGCAGATTCCGTTTGATCTGCGAAGAGATTATATGCTTCGGGCTTATGTAATTTATGAAAACAATCAGCCCCACTCATTATTTTTAATAGTTCATCATATCGTTACAGATGGTTGGGCAATGCCTTTAATTATTGATGAAATAAATACGATTTACAGCCAAAGCCAAGAAAACGGTGAATCATTCAATCTTGTAAATTATCAAAAATATATCCAATGGCAATCACAGCAAAATCAAGAAAACGGGATAATTTTTTGGAAAAATTATCTTGATAATGTTCCGGTTTTGCAGATTGCCCAAGATTTTAAAAAACAACAATCACATTCAGATTCCGGAAAGCAGTTTTGTTTTGAACTTGATGAACATTTAACAACAAAACTTCGAAAAATTTCAACAGAAAACTCAACTACTTTATACACTACCCTCCTTTCTGCTTTTGGTTTGCTAATGCAATATTACAGTGGCCAATCTGATATTTGTATCGGCAGTCCTTCCGCCAATCGCCCACATCAGTTTGATAAAACCATCGGATATTTTGCCAATATGCTTCCGATTCGTTTGAAAATTGAAGGAAATCCAACATTTTTAGATTTATTAAAACTGAACAGAGAAATGATTTCCGATATTTTCCAAAATGAAAGCATTCCTTTGGAAACGATTATCAGCCATGTTGTAAAAGATCGTTTCACAGGGCATAATCCGTTATTTCAACATGTTTTTGTGCTACAAAATCCTGTTGAAGAAACAGAAAATTCAGATCCTATAAATTCTTCTGAGGTTGAATGGATTTTTAATGGAAAAGCTAAATTTGATCTTCAATTTGAAGCCTTTCCAATTCATCAAAAGCTTAAATTCAATATTGACTATTCTGATGTTTTATTTAAACAAAAAACAATTGCCGAGATGGCAAGAGCTTTTCAATATATTTTAGAATCCGTCTCAGAATTTCCTGATCAAAATATTGGAAGTATTGATATTTATTCTGTTATCAAAAATGGTAAAAATGAATTCATCGAGATTTTTGAAACACCCAAAACCTTCATTCAGCTATTTGAAGATCAAGTAAAAAAATATCCTGAAAAGACAGCTTTAATTCTTTCAGGAATTGGCATCACATATCATGAATTAAATGAAAAATCTAGCAAAATTGCAGAAATTCTGATCGTAAAAGGAATAAAAAAAGGAGACTTTGTAGCATGCTTTCAGGATCAATCGATTGAAAGAATCATTAGTTTGCTAGGAATTATAAAAGCAGGAGCGGCTTATGTACCCTTAGATACTGTTTATCCGTCCGAAAGAATCAATACGATTTTAAATGATACAGCAGCAAAAGTAGTTATCTCTTCGGAAAAATCTAAAAATACTGAAATTGCTGGAGATATTTCAGTTTTATTTATTGAGGACTTAATGAAAATATCTTTAGAAAACATCCGAGAAAGTTATTCAGACACCCATTCTGAAAATGATTTAGCTTATGTTATTCATACTTCGGGCACCACAGGAACGCCCAAAGGTGTTTTGATAGAACATCAATCTTTAGGGAATTTCATAACAGAATACGGTAAATTACTCAACATTACAACAGTAGATAGAACATTACAATTTTCACCATACAATTTTGATGGTTCAGTCATCGACCTTTGGATTCCGCTAGCATATGGATCGACCGTTCATCTTTATCCAAACAACAAATTATTGGGAAAGCACTTGGCAGATTTTCTTTTGTTACACGAAATATCAGTGATCCCTTTTATATCTCCTTCCGTACTATCTACCATTCCTCAATGCATAGAATTTCCTTCATTAAAAACGATCGGAACGGGAGCCGAAGTATGCCCGACACAAGTAATTAACCATTGGAGAACAAAAGTAAAGTTCATTAATATGTACGGACCAACAGAATGTACTGTCGCAGTAAATCAATTTATTTTTGATAATATTCATCCTGAAAATACAATTGGAACTGCCATAAAAAATATGCAATTATATGTTTTAGATCAATATCAGCGAAAACTTCCGAGTGGAGTGATTGGTGAATTGTATATTTCGGGTATTCAGCTATCCCGAGGATACTTAAACGAACCTGAGTTAACGGCAGAAAAATTCATTAAAAACCCTTTTATTGATAATGAAAACAGCATATTCAGCAAAATGTATAAAACTGGCGACCAAATGAGAAGTCTTACAGATGGCATGCTGGAATATGTTGGAAGAGCAGACCATCAGGTAAAAATAAGAGGGTACCGTATTGAGCTTTCAGAAGTTGAAAATGCCATTTGCCACATTAAAGGGGTAGAAAAAGCTATTGTTCTTGTTCATTCCTATTCAGAATCTGTAAAATCTTTACGTGCTTTTATTGTTGGTAATATGGAAATTAATAGTATTAGAAATGAACTAAGTAAAAAACTTCCATCCTATATGATTCCGAATGAAATATATTTCACTGAAAATATTCCATTAAAATCAAATGGTAAAACAGATATTATATCTTTAAATGAGATTGCTGAAAAGTTTAAATCGGAAAATCAGGAAAATCAGGAAGAGCCTGCCAATGAGTACGAAAGAATAATTAAAGAAGTTTGGGTTGAGGTTCTTCAGCGCAATATCACCAATATGGAAGATGATTTTTTCTATTTGGGAGGTCATTCATTACTTTTAACAAAGCTTTATAATAGATTATACAAGCATTTCCCCAACAAACTTTCTCTTAGTGAACTGTACATCAATAGTTCCATCCGAAAATTAGCTCAACTAATCCAGGAAAGAGATCTTAATCCTGAAATTCAAGATTACGATTTGGGAGCCGACTCTCTAACTGAAGAAATAAAAAAAGATGCAACTATAGATCCCAATTACTTTCAATTTAACGTCACAGAAAAAGGAGACTTTGAAAACCCAAAAGCTATTCTTTTAACAGGCGTTACAGGTTTTGTTGGAGTTAATTTATTAATGGAATTATTGCAATCAAACGATGCTGATATTTACTTGCTCATTCGCGCTGACGATGAAAACCATGCCAAAAGGCGTCTCTTTGAAACAATGGAAGATCAAATAATTTCAACAAGTTATGATGAGAAACGTGTAAAATTTTTAGCGGGCGATTTAGCAAAACCATATTTAGGCTTAAAACAGACAATCTACACCATCCTTACACAAACCATTGATATTGTCTATCATGCGGGAAGTTCTGTGAATTTTATTCAGCCTTACTCCTATATGAAATCTGCAAATGTAGATGCTTTACACACGATGATAAATTTTGTAACAACTCACAAATTAAAGCAATTGTCTCTTTTATCAACAGTTGGCGTTTTCAGCTGGGAACATTATTTCACAAAACCTACATTGATTAAAGAAAATACAGATACAACTTCCGCGTTAAAATATCTGAGTCGAGATATGGGCTATATCCAAAGCAAATGGGTGATGGAGCAGGTTGCAAAAGAAGCTATAAAACAGGGAGTTCCTATTATTATTTTTAGGTTAGGATACGTTTTTTGTCATAGCTTAACGGGAGCCACTGCAAAATATCAGTGGTGGAGTTCATTGATAAAAACTTGCATTCAATTAAAATGTTATCCAATCCTTATCGACCAGAAAGAAGAGCTTACAATGGTAGATTTTGTCAGTAAATCTATTGCTTATATTTCAAGAAACCCTCAAGCAATCGGCGAAATATTTCATCTAAGTCCGGAACCTGAAGACAATATGACAGTTATGGATTTTTTTGAATTTTTACGAAGTGAATTGAATTTTGAGCTAAAACCGATCCCGTATCATGAATGGATGCAGCTTTGGGAAAATGATGAAAACAGCCCATTATATCCTCTTCTGAATTTATTTAAATTTAAAGCTTACGACAATAAAGCGATTATTGAGATTCATCAGAACACACCTGATTTTGATATTAGTAATACTAAAAAATTCCTTCGTGGAAGCAAAATTGACAATACTAAAATCAATAAAAATAACGTAGAAGCGTTCTGCAAATATTTAGGAATTCTTTAGATGAAAGTTAAAATATTTTTTACCAGATTTAATTCCGGTGAAGAGACAGTCATTTTAAATCAATGGCTGTCTTTTCTTCCTATTGCACTTCAGAATATCAATCATCAATTTATAAATAAGGAAGATAAAGTAAGAAATTTACTCGGAAAATTATTGCTAATAGAAGCCTTAAAAAAATCTAATCACCAATCTATTTCTCTTGAAAATATGAAGTTTAATAATTATCTTAAACCATATTTGTGTAATAATCTCGATTTCAGTATTAGCCATTCCGCAAATTATGTTTTTTGCGCCATTGGCGAAAATATAAAGCTGGGAATTGATATTGAAGAAATAAAATCAGTTGATTTTAATGATTTTGAAAATGTTATGAGCCAGTCAGAATGGTTTAAAATTAATACTTCACCCAACCCTTTTCAAAAATTCTTTGATTTCTGGACATTAAAGGAGTCTTTAATCAAAGCGGAAGGAAAAGGCTTTTTTGCTGATGTAAACAAAATTATTATTACAAAAAACAATATTATATATGAAAATAATATGTGGTTTTATCAAAAACTATACATTGATAAAAATTATTCCGGTCACATTGTAACCAATCATTTTGATACAACAATCGAGATGATTTTTACAAGATTTATTTGATGCTAAAAGCCATTTGCAAACGGATAATTACGTACCTTTAGCATTAAATAAAAGTCATAATGAAGAAGACCTTAAAAAGGACGTTTAGAGTATCCAAATATGTAATTTATAAAGAAACACTGGTTGATTTTAAAGAACATTTTTGGTCATTTTTAGGTGCTTTTTTCGGGATAGGAATCATTGCATATCTACAGTCTCACAGCATATCGGCTACAGAAAATATTTTTTTGATTGGTTCATTTGGAGCATCGAGTGTTTTGATTTACGGAGCCATCCAAAGCCCGCTGGCTCAGCCGAGAAATTTGGTTGGCGGACATGTTATTTCGGCATTGGTCGGCGTTACAGTTTTTAAACTTGTACCAGAAATTATTTGGCTTTCTGCACCCTTAGCCGTTGCATTTTCAATTGTTTTAATGCAATATACGAAAACTTTACATCCGCCGGGAGGCGCTACAGCACTGATTGCGGTAAGTTCCACAGGAAAAATCCCCGAATTAGGATATTGGTACGTTGTTTCTCCGGTTCTTACAGGCTGCATTATTTTACTATTAATTGCCTTATTTTTTAATAATATTACTCCAAACAGGAGCTATCCAACGCATAGTCGGTTTAAAAAATTATTACAAAAGAAACATGCACATCCACACAAAATGAAAAAATAAAAATTTATGAATTGTCTCGAATGTGGCGAAAAAATTATTGGCAGATCAGATAAAAAATTCTGTAATGATGCCTGCCGAAACGCCTACAACAATAAGCAAAATAAGGATTCCAGCAATCTGATGCGGAATATCAATAATAAACTTCGGAAAAACTACAGAATTCTGAAGGAAATAAATGTTGACGGAAAGGCAAAAATTCTAAAATCTAAGCTAGATGGCTTAGGTTTTGATTTCGATTATTTCACAAATCTTAAAGTGTATAAAAACGGTTCTGAATACAAATTTATTTACGATTACGGCTATAAACTTTTAGAAGACGATTTTGTTTTGATTGTAAAAAATCAATTATAAAACACCATCACACTTAAAATTATCAATATGAAAGAAGTTGTTTTGATTACCGGAGCTGGGGGAATGATAGCCCGTGAACTCGTAAAAAAAATTGAAAACGAATACGAGGTTCGATTTTTAACCCGAAAAAAAAGACAAAACAACGATTATGAATGGGATATCAAGCAAGGAATAATTGATGTGTCAGCCTTCGATAATATTTCACATATTATTCATTTGGCCGGAGCCAATATTTCTGAAAAACGTTGGACTGATGAACGAAAAAAAGAGCTGATTTCCAGCCGTGTCGATTCTGCTCAACTTCTTTTAAACACTTTACAGAAAAAGAAAATCAAATTAAAATCTTTCATTTCTGCTTCTGGAATTAATTATTACGGAACAAAAACAACCGATAAAATTTTCACAGAAGAAGATGATCCCGGAAATGATTTTCTAAGTGAAGTTGTGGTTTTGTGGGAAAAAGCTGCCGATGATTTTAAAGAACAGAATTTAGCGGAAAGAGTGGTCAAAATTCGAACGGCAGTCGTACTTTCTGAGCAGGATGGTGCTCTGAAAAAGATGGCTCCAACCATTAAAAATTATATAGGATCACCTTTGGGAAGCGGAAAACAGTATATGCCCTGGATTCATATTGATGATATTTGCTCAATCTATGAATTTGCTTTAAAAAATTCAGATATGAACGGAGCGTATAATGCGACTTCGTATCAGCATACAACCAATGAAAATTTAACCAAAAAAATTGCAGAAGTATTAAATAAACCTTTATTTATGCCGAATGTCCCAAGTTTTGTTTTAAAGCTTATTTTCGGAGAACTAGCTGATGCTCTTCTCGAAGGTTCCAGAGCGTCATCACAGAAAATTCAGGATGCCGGATTTCAATTTGAATTTCCTGATTTGAAAAAGGCTTTGGAAAATTTATTACAAAAGAATTCATGAAATTATAATTCAGACAAAATAAATAGATGCAAAATAGTAACGTACATATTGAAAAGACAGAAATTTTATCAGACAACTGGTATACGTTGAAAAAGATTACTTTCAACATTCAAAGAAAAGACGGAACCACCGAAACTCAAAGCCGGGAAGCCTATGACAGAGGAAATGGTGCTGTCATCTTACTCTATAATCCCGAGACAAAAAATATAGTTTTAACGAGACAATTCCGGATGCCGACTTACCTCAACGGAAATACCTCGGGAATGTTGATCGAAGCCTGCGCAGGACTTTTAGACAATGATAATCCAGAAGATTGCATCAAAAGAGAAACCGAAGAAGAAACAGGTTATAAGATTTCTAAGGTTGAAAAAGTGTTTGAAGCCTATATGTCGCCGGGTTCTGTAACGGAAATTCTTCACTTTTTTGTTGCTGAATATTCTAATGATATGAAAGTGGCAGATGGTGGCGGACTGGAACATGAGGGTGAAAATATCGAAGTGCTGGAATTCTCTTTTGAAACTGCTTTACAAATGATCGATTCTGGGGAAATAAAGGATGCAAAAACAATTATGCTTATTCAACATATTCGCTTAAAAGGTATTTTATAATGAATTTTTCAATCATTTTTCATTAGTTTTGTTAAAACCATCTATTTATCAGGAATTGGCAAGTGCTTTGCTGGAAAATGAAAAGTAAATCATCAAACAAAAATCTTATGAAATTATTATATACGTTCGGTCTTTCTTTATTGTTATCAGCCAGTGTTTTTGGGCAGAAAACAGAAAAATTAGGTCCGAAGGAAAAGGCCATGATTGAGCAGTATAAAAATGAGTATAAGAAAAAAAATTATAAAAAATTTGAAGGGAAAATCTCCCTCACAGACAGCCATGCGCAATTTGATGATAAAGTTTTTTACTACAATAAATCTGATAAATTTACCACAGAATTATTAAAAGAGGGTTTGTTGTATCCTCAGTTGATAACAGATTATCAAATGCAGAAATTTTTGGATGAAACTACGGATAAAACTCAGAAAAGATTTCTTAAACTGCAAAAAGATCCGCGTGCCGGTTTTGATGTGAATAATGTAAGCATAAGCAATACAACAGAATTTCCCTCTGAAAATTCAAATCCGAAAACAAAGATTTTCAAATTTCTTTATAAGGACAGCAAGTTGGGAAATAATTCAATTCTTTATTTAATTGAACTAACCAATAAATCTGCAACAAAAGATACTTCGTTGGAAGACTTTATTAAAGGGGCGAGTTTGACGTATTTGCAACAACAAAGACTGGATTAATTTTCTAAGTTAAATTAATTATGGAAATTCAAAAAATTGACCATCTTGTTTTAACCGTAGCGGATATCGACAAAACAATAGACTTTTATACTCAAATTCTGGGTTTTGAAGTCGTAACTTTTGGAGATAACCGAAAAGCGCTGACTTTCGGAAATCAGAAAATCAATCTTCATCAAAAAGGAAAGGAATTTGAACCTAAAGCTGAATATCCTACATCAGGCTCAGCCGATTTATGCTTTATTGCTACAACAGATATTCATGAGGTTTTGAAAGAATTACAACATAAAAATATAGAAATCATCGAAGGAATTGTTGACAGAACCGGAGCTTTAGGAAAAATAAAATCTGTGTATTTTCGAGATCCGGATTTAAATTTGATTGAGGTGAGTAATTATTATTGATGTAAAGCAATCTCTTGATAGAAAACACTTAGTTTGTCGTACTTAAAGCATCTTAGCACAGTATTAGAAAAATTCGAACCTAGATGCTTTCAGCATGACAAAACTAGCGGTAATATACTAAATGCTCACCCCATGCGTATTTTTCACTTCCGCCATTACAAAAGTACTGTGCGTACTTCCGATAGAATCTACAGAACCTAATTTATTGAACACAAAATCCTGATAATGTTTCATATCTCTTACCTGAACTTTCAGTAAGAAATCAAAATCTCCGGAGATATTATAACATTCTGCCACTTCATCGATTTGCAGAATATCTTTCACAAACTGGTTTCCTACAGAACGATCGTGAATTTTCAGCTTTACCTGACAAAAAATGGTAAATCCACGATTCAGTTTTTCTGCTTCCAAAACAGCAGCATAATGCTTGATATATCCCTCCTGCTCTAGTCTTTTTACTCGTTCGAAAACAGGAGAAGCAGATAGATTGACCTCTTTTGCGAGTTCTTTTACGGTCAGTTTTGCATTTTTTTGAAGGATTCTTAGCAGTTGTAAATCCTTTTCATCCAGTTTTTCCACAGAATAATATTCTTTTTTGATTATGTTTTTCAAAATTAAAGAATAATTTGCTTTTAGAAATAACTGCAATAAAATGTTTTACCAAATATTAGCCAGAAAACCTATTAATATACTTTATGAACTCATGATGTGGAAGCTTCGAGGGAATCGATACACTATTTTACTTGGCTTGGATGGCTCAGCAAGTATTGGAAACGCACAAGAAAGTTTTAAAATATTTGAGGAAGATGATAATTAACTTTAAGTTTCATGAAATAAATCAAAACAAATTAACAATCAAAAACTTACAATATCCCAAAATAAAACCTTAATTTTGCACCCCGAAAATAAGGGTTAGAACATATGAAAAAAATAGGCGATTACAGAAAGCTTCTTGAAGTAGATAAAAACGTTACGTTGAAGGAATTAAAAACAATTTACAGAAATGTGATGAAAGATACGCATCCTGATAAATTCATCAATGATGAAGCGGGAAAGCAGGAAGCGGAAGAAAAAAGTAAGACGGTGATTGAAGCCTATCATTTTTTGGTAAGCATTAATCCGGAAACGCAGGAAAAATACAAAGAAGAATATACAGAAACGATTACAAAATCTAATATTCAGGATTTTTATCTGGAGAAATCGGTTCTTACGGTTCAGCACTTGAACGGAAATATGTACGAATACATCGGAGTTCCGAAAAACACATACATTAAAATGGTGAATGCAGATTCTCCGAGCCGTTTTGCAAGAAGACATATCTATGGAAGTTTTGTTTACAGAAAGTCCGGAGAGGCAATGGCAGACTAATTTTTCATCTATAAAAATATTGAAAGCTTTCGGTAATTCCGGAAGCTTTTTTGTTGAAAATACTCTTGACATTTCATAAAAACAGCCTGACAAAGCAAATGTCGTACATTTGTCGTATCAAAATTCATTATTACTATTTATAAAAAACTACATTTGAAAAAAAAATCTATGACCTCAATTGGCGAAATTATCATCGCATCCCGAAAGAATAAAAACCTGACTCAGGAGCAACTTGCTGATCTTTCAAAAGTAAATCTGAGAACCATTCAAAGGATTGAAAACAACGAAAATATGCCACGAGAAAATACCCTGAAATTAATTTGCGATACGTTGGAAATTTCGATTCCGAAAGCTGAATCATCATCAATCGAAAAGCCTTTAAATTTTATTGAAATAGGTTTTAAATATTTCTCTTTAATCATTATCAATCTTGCATTAATGGCTATTATTGGCTGGATGACTTTGGATTCTGAAGCTAATTTAAATTCGCGATTTGCAGGATTATTATTGAGTTTTCTGCTTCCCATTTCTATTGTATTTTTCACTTTAAAAACAAGCAGAACCCAAAGGCTTTTAAAATTTGGAAGTGGCTTTTTAGTTTACATCGTATTGGCAATTGTTACGGTAGGATTTCCGACGGCTTTTGTGACAGGTTTGTTGCCTTGTTTATCGATTTGTTTGTTAACTTTATTTTATGGGGATTCTTTATTATTCAAGAAAATTGCCGCTGGCGAATAGTGTATTATTTTAGATATAATTAAAAGCTTTCAGAGATTCTGGAAGCTTTTTTTATTGTTGTGGAAGCGCTTCGAGAGCCTCAGCGTGACAGTGCTAATACGAACTGTTTTATAAACCAAAGAATAAAAGTTTGTCACAGCTCGAATCTTTTCTTACTGCTTTCTAATACTATGATTAGATCCTTACAGGATGACAAATTGTATGGATATTTTTTGAGATTGTTTCTTCGCTTTGCTTATCGCAATAACGAAAAAAACCGCATCATTGCTGATACGGTTTTTCGGTTAATTAAAGGTTGTTATATTAGTCTACGTGTTTCGGAGTAAATCCGTCTTCACTTAGTTCTCTGTGATCATAATCAGCCTTCATTTCAGCTTCATAATCTATTTTTTCATCTTTACCCATTCTCCTTAAAATTGAATCGAATAAAGAGTAAACTACCGGTACGATAATCAAGGTAAGGAATAATGACGATGTTAAACCACCGATGATTACCCAAGCCAATCCGTTGTTCATCTCGGCTCCTGCACCTTTTGCAATCGCAATCGGGATCATACCGAAGATCATCGCAATCGTGGTCATCAGGATCGGACGAAGACGCGCGTGGTTTGCCTGAATCAAAGCATCATGTGTTGTTGCTCCCGCTGCTTTTCTCATATTAGCAAAATCGACAATCATAATCGCGTTTTTCGCTACCAAACCGATCAACATGATCATCCCCAGCATCGTAAAGATGTTCAGTGAATTTCCGGTGATGGCCAAAATAACCATTACCCCGATCAATGCCAACGGAATGGAGAATAATACCACAAACGGGTAGACAAACGAGTCGTATAATGAAACCATTACCAAATAAACCAATACGATAGCCGCTAATAAAGCGATTCCTAACGTACCGAAACCTTCGGTTTGGTTTTCCATATCACCACTCCAGATATAGCTTACACCTGCAGGTTTTGTTTTTTCGTTATCCATGAACTTTGCTGCCCATTCGCTTGCTACGTCTCCTACCGGACGACCTACCACTTTAGATTTTACTTTTACGGAAGGCGCTTTATCTCTACGTTCAAGCAAACTTGGTCCTGAACCCATTTTTACATCTGCAAACTGGCTCAATCTCACCTGCTCTCCTTTAGCATTCGTAAACATCAGGTTTCTTACATCATCAATAGATTGTCTGTTGGCATCTCCAAAACGGATGTTGATATCATATTCATACTCTCCTGCTCTGAACTTCCCGTCTGTATTTCCACTGAATGCCGTCTGCATCGTTTGTCCAACACTTGAAAGGTTTAAACCTAATGCTGCCATCTTATCTCTGTCGATATTCACCTGAACTTCCGGGTTTCCAGAATCGGTTGATAACTCAGCATCTACAGAACCAGGAACTTTTTTAAGCAATTCAAGAATTCTGTTCGCTTCTTTATTTGCCGTTTCGTTATCCTGAGCCGTTACTACCATTTCGATCGGTGCATTATCTGCTCCCATTAATCCGATTGGTGCGGTTTTAAACTCAACTCCGGTGAATTTCTCTTCTAAAGCTCTCTTGATTTTAGCAGATTTAATATCTGTACTTTCGTTACGTTCAGATTTATCAACCAAAATTACCTGAATTTCTGATTGATACAACGTTGCCTGTGCCCCACCAAAACCTGATGACTGCTGACCCACTGTTGTAATCATATCTACTACATCTTTATCATTTCTAAGGTATTTTTCAACCGCTAAAGTTACCTGATTCGTTTTTTCTACCGAAGCATCTTTTGGTAATTCCATCTGAACAAGGAACTGACCTCTATCCATTTTAGGGAAGAATTCACCTCCGATAAATCCGAATGCCACCAACATAAATGAAGAAATCAAAATGATGAAAGTAATCACTACCGTCATGATTCTTCTTAATGTTGTTTTTAAAGCCCATTCTAAGATTCCTGTGATCCAGTGTGTGAATTTCTCCAATTGCTTTTCAAACCAAAGAATAAATCTTTCGAAAACATTTTTACCTGAAAGGTGTACCAATTTACCATATCTTGATGATAACCAAGGAATGATGGTAAATGAAGCTAATAACGACAACATTGTCGCGATAACCACGGTTACACAGAACTGTGCCAGGATATCAGATACCAAACCTGAACTCATCGCAATCGGTAAGAATACCACCACAATTACCAAAGTAATTGCCGTTACCGTAAACCCGATTTCTGAAGCTCCGTCGTATGCTGCACGAATTCTGCTTTTCCCCATCTCCATGTGACGGTATACGTTTTCCAGTACAACGATCGCGTCATCCACAAGAATACCTACTACCAATGAAAGTCCAAGTAAACTCATTAGGTTTAGGGTATATCCCATCAGATACATTCCGATTACTGTTGCAATCAAAGACATCGGGATCGAAACCATTACGATAAATGCGTTTCTGATGTTGTGAAGGAATAATAACATTACCACTGCCACCAAAATAATCGCTAAGAATAAATCGAAGATTACGTGGTCTGCTGCTTCAAGCGTAAAATCTGTTGTATCATCTACAATATTGATTTTAATCGCCTGTGTTTTATAATTATTCTGAACATCCGCAATCGTTTTCTGAACTAATTCTGAAACCGCTACCGCATTGGCATCCGACTGTTTTTTTACCTGAAGTAAAATCGTTGCATTCTGATTGTATCTTGCAATTTTTTCAACATCTTTCTGAGAGTCAAAAACCGTTGCTACGTCTGACAAACGAACCTGCGCACCGTTTTTATCGGAAACCACAAGATTGTTCATTTCAGCAACATCTTTATATTTTCCTGAAAGTCTGATCGTAGATCTTGAAGTTCTCGTTTTCAAAGCTCCCGTCGGGAAATCTAAGTTGGAAGAAAGAATTGCCTGCTGTACGTCTCCGATTGAAAGACCGTACCCCTGCAATTTCTTTTCATCTAAATTTACCTGAATTTCTCTCTCCTGTCCCCCGACAAGATCAACCTGAGCCACACCGTTTACACGGGAAAATACAGGCTCAATTTTCTTATCTAAAAGATCGTAAAGCTCTTTATTATTTAGTTTATCACTTGAAATACTCAGCGTCATGATCGGTAAATCATCCAATGAGAATTTCTGTAGTGATGGCGGATCTGCATCGTCCGGAAGATCTGCCAAAATAGCGTTTACCTTTCTCTGAGCATCATTCAGTGCATAGTTTACATCAGCACCCGTGTTCAGCTGAACCATGATTACCGATAAACTTTCGTAAGATGAAGATTCTACTTTTTTTACGTTTTCCAAAGATCCCACGGCATCCTCGATCTTTCGGGTAACCGATGTTTCCACCTCAGAAGGCGAAGCACCCGGATATACCGTAGAAATGGTTACCATATTGGTTTCAAACTTCGGAATCAACTCGTACCCCATCATGGAGTAACTTAATAAACCACCTAGTGTAAGTATCGTAAATAATACGATAACCAAGGACGGTCTTTTAATGGATATTTCTGCTAACTTCATCTTCTCTTACTTTACGATATTGATTTTTGAACCGTTATCAAGGTTAATCTGTCCGCTGGTAATTACCTGTTCGCCACCGTTCAGTCCGCTTAAGATCTGAACTTTATCACCGTAAACTTTTCCGGTCTGAACTTTAATTAATTTAGCTGTTCCGTTGCTTACCACAAATAATTGTCCTGAGCTTACTCCGTTTACGAAAGCTTCCGCAGGAACTGTCAGCATATTTTGAGTTTCAGCACCATTGTTGGTTTTGAAAGTCGCTGTTGCATACATACCTGCTTTTAAGTTCCCTCTGTTCTGAACCTCAACCTCAACTGGGAAATTCAAAGAAGCATCACTTTTAGGAGCAATAAATGTAATTCTTCCTGTGAAAGAATCGTCTGGTAAAACATTTACATTAATAGCCACTTCCTGACCTAAAGCAATTTTTCCGATCTGGCTTTCATCCACCAAAACTGAAAGTTTTAATGAATTGATATTTACGATTTCGAAAAGTGCAGTTCCCGGAGCAACCACCATTCCCGGTTCCACCATTTTTTTGTTGATCGTTCCGCTGATTCCCGCTCTGATGCTTGCATCATTTACTCTTACTCCCTGAGCTTTTACCGCCGCCTGAGCATTTTTCAGCTGTAATCTTGAATTATCAACCTGTTGCTTAGTAACACCTCCCGTTTTGAAGGCATTTTCGTAACGTTGATTATCGATAATTGCATTTTGTAAATTGTTCTGAGCCTGAGTAACGTCTACTTCAATCGCATCTTTTTTAATCGTTGCTAAAACCTGACCAGCCCCTACTTTTGAACCTTCTTTCACCAAAACGCTTACTACGCGTCCTGAAATTTCAGAAGACTGATTAGATTCCTGTTTCGGGATAAAAGTTCCGTTGGCTGAGTAATCGGTATTGATGTTTTCTCTTGCTACTGTGATTACGTTCACATTGATTTTGTCTACCTGCTTGGCAACTTCTCTTACTTCCGTCTCCTGCTTCTCTTTGTTACCTGCAATCTTGTACGCTGCTAAACCAATAAGTACAGCCGCTACGATGATATATATTAAAGTTTTTTTCATTATAGTTTATTATGGGTTTTGTAAAGTATTTAGCTCTCCTTTCGCTTTAATTAATTTTATTTCAGCTTGCTTATAATCCAATAAAGCATTGGCATAATTCTGTTTAGCCTGAGTTTGTGCATTTTCAGCATCCAAAACTTCCGTTAATGTTGCTAAGCCGTATTGATAGTTAGATTGCGTATTTTTTTGAACTCTTTCTGCCAAATCTACATTATCTTTCATGCTTTCGATATTGATTAATGCATTTTCCATATTGGTAATAGCATTTTTATAATCTAAACTTAAGCTTAGCTGTGTATTTTCAATATCAACATCAAGATCCTGAATGTCGATTTCAGCCTGATTGATCTTTGCTTTTGTAGCACCTCCCGTGAAAATCGGGATATTTACATTTAAACCAATCGCTGAATAATCACTCCAAAGTACTCCGTTTTGAAGACCGTTCGTTAAAGGAAACTTTGCTCCCGTTGCACCCCAACCATAATTGGCAACCAAACTCACCGTTGGATACAGATAAGCTTCCGTTGCTTTTTTATTGAATACTAAAAGTTCTCTGTTTTTGTTTAAAACTTTGATCTCTGTACGATCATCAAGATTTACATTGCTTGCGATCAATTCAGGTTTAGGCTCGATGGTTTTTTCCTCCAATTCAATATCTGTAGAAATCGGAACTCCCATATAAAACTTCAAAGCATTTTTCGAAAGCTGAACAGAATTAATTAAAGTCTGTCTGTTTGAGCCTATATTCGTTAGCTGAACATTCGTTCTGTCTAAATCAATAGCTTTTGCCAAACCGTTGTCTACCAAACTTTTGATTACATTTCTTGTTTTTTCTGTATTAGCATAGCTTGCCTCCACCGTTTTCAGGTTTTCTTCCTGAACAAATACCTGATAATAAGCTGTTGCTACATTTTCAATGATCTGTTCGTTGGTTAACTGAGCGTTCAGAACATAAAATTCTCTAGTGGATTTTGCTGCCTTAAGCCCTGTGAATACTCTTTGGTCAAAAATTGCCTGCTGAAGCTGCACAGAAGCCGTTGAACTCCAAGGCTGCCCTAACTGAGCTCTGATTTTCTCTCCACCAAATTCAAGCAATGACTCCTGAATAATCGGATTATAAGTAAGACCAGCTGTAGCAGTAACTTGTGGTAAAGCTCCGGCTTTTGCTTCATCAATTTTATATTCGGCTTTTTTTACCTGTAAAGCAGCTTTTTTAGCTTCTGCTTTATTTTGAAGTGCCTGTTTTATTGCTTCCTGTAAAGAAACCTGCTGTTGAGCAGACACTGATGAAAAACCGAAAATCATAAATGCTGCAGCTACCCCAATTTTTAGCTTTTTTGCAGTTATACGTTTTCTTTTCATAATCTTATACTTCGTTTATTTTTTTAATTTTTTGTCTTCTCTATTTTTTAATTCTAAAGGACGAATCATTTCTTAAATTACTTTAACAGTTTTGTTAATTTTTAAATAAAATATTCAGAATGATGTCTTTTCTTGCCGCAATGATCTGGTCGAATTTCTTCTCACTAATCATTAAATTTTCCATTAATAATGGTCTTATTGCACTTGGGAACACCAATAAAGAAACCATATTAAGCACAAACTGAATAGGTTCCATCGTGTCGATATTTCCTAAAGCCATTTCTTTTTTGATGTCTTTGTACAGCTTTTTAAGCTCATCTTCTTCGATGTCTTTTTTATGACAGTTTCCTTTATTGATTTGTGAAACAATATAAGTTTCTAAGTATGGATATTTAAGGCTGGTCGATAAACTATGCTCAATAAACTGCCCCATTTTCTCTTTAAAAGGAAGATCTGAGTTTTGAATAACTTTAGATTTATCCTGTTCTACCTTTTGCGCTTCATCAAAAATGATCTGAATAAGATTGTCTCTGGAACGAAAATAATAATTGATCAACGTTCTGTTTACTCCCGCTGCATCTGCAATTTCTTGCGTTGTAGCATCAAATTTCCCTTTCACAAAGAATAAATTCTTTGCTGTCTCTTTGATTAATTCCTGTGTTTGGTCTTTTTTTGCTTGATTTGACATTTTTGTTAAACAAATTTGTGCAAATTTAAATCAATTTTATTTTTTGACAAAATTGTTAAACAAAATAATTAAACAAAATTGTATGACATACATCAGTTATCTAGGTTCAATTTCAACTCATTGCATAAAAAAAGCGGGTAGAAAATAAATTCCTACCCGCTTTTTTTATAATATTTTTTTTATAATAATTTGATTTTATCGTCTGAAATATCAATAATTTTATCTTTATAAAGTCCTCCAATTGCCTTCTTGAAGTTCTTCTTACTCATCTGGATTTCATCTTTAATTTCCTCCGGAGTAGATTTGTCTGAAAGATAAAGCAAACCATAATTTTCCTCTAATTTGTCTAAAATTTTCTTTTTAAACTCATCAATATTTTCAAAACCTTGTGGCTGCAGAGAAACATCAATCTTTCCATCCTCACGAATTTCTTTGATGTAACCGCTTTCTTCAGACAAAGGATATAGTTTCTTGAAAACATCAGAAGTATAGATCAAGCCGATGTATTTTTTGTTGATTACGACGTTCCAGCCCAATTCACTTTCATTCATCATAATCAAATCTACCTTATCTCCTTTTTTGAAAGGCAGATCCTGATATTGAGGATTTCTTTTAAATTTGGTGGTTCCCGTAATTAATTCCAATTCATCATCTACATACAAATGAACCAGATATCTTTTACCTTCAACAATTTTAGATTTCTGTTGCTTGTAAGGAATAAATAAATCTTTTATAATTCCCCAATCCATAAAAGCACCACTAGGAAGGCTTTGAACACAGCTCATCACAGCAAATTCATCAACTTCAGCCAATGGAATTTCTGTAGTAGCTTTTAGTTTATTATCATCCTGATACACAAAAACATCTACCTCTTCGTCGATTTCTTTTTCATCCTGAATGAAGATTTTTGGCAAAAAAGCTTTTTCACCTGATTCGTCTGTTAAAATCCATCCTGAGCTGATTTTTTCTGAAATTTTTAAAGTTTGAGTTTTTCCGAGTAACATGTATGATAAAATTAGTCTGCAAAGGTAAGGAAAATAATGGCAAGTTTTTGTGAGGGAATTTTAGAGTCGGAGAGTTTGAGGATTTTAGAGGATTAGTTTGAACATAAAAAAGGCTGTCATCATATTGACAGCCTTAATTTTTAAATATTTAAAATGATTAAATCTTTTAATCAAATATTACATATGAATCGGTCTCTTAGCTGTAGCATCCAATGCAGCTTCTTTAATAGCTTCTGCATACGTCGGGTGAGCGTGAGAACTTCTTGCAATATCTTCAGCACTTGCACGGAATTCCATAGCAATTACCCCTTCAGCGATCAAATCGGCAGCTCTTGCTCCTACGATGTGCATCCCCAAAACTTCGTCAGTTTTTTCGTCTGCAATAATTTTAACCAAACCATCAACATCACCACTTGCACGGCTTCTACCTAATGCTCTCATTGGGAAAGATCCTACTTTGTAAGCAATACCTTCTTCCTTCAATTGCTCTTCAGTTTTACCAACTCCGGCAACTTCAGGCCAAGTGTAAACAACACCAGGAATTAAGTTATAATTAACGTGAGGTTTTTGTCCAGCCAATGTTTCAGCAACGAAAACTCCTTCTTCTTCAGCTTTGTGAGCCAACATTGCTCCTTTGATAACATCTCCGATTGCGTAGATATTAGCAACGTTCGTTTGAAGGTGATCGTTAGTTTTTACTCTTCCTCTTTCGTCAAGCTCTACACCAGCTTTCTCTAGTCCAAGTCCGTCTGTGTAAGGCTTTCTACCTACAGAAACTAAACAATAATCTCCTTCTACAACTACCTCTTCTCCTTTTTTATCTTTAGCTGTAATTTTTACAGTATCTCCATTTCTTTCAACCGCAGAAACTGCTGTAGAAAGCATGAACTTCATTCCTTGTTTTTTAAGAACTTTAGTTAATTCTTTACTTAAAGCTCCATCCATTCCAGGAATGATTTTATCCATAAACTCAACCACAGTTACTTGAGCGCCTAATCTTAAATAAACAGAACCAAGCTCAAGACCAATAACTCCACCTCCGATCACTACTAAATGCTTAGGAATTTCCTTAAGATTTAAAGCTTCCGTAGACGTAATTACTCTTTCTTTATCTAAAGTAATGAAAGGTAAAGAAGTTGGTTTAGAACCCGTTGCAATGATTGTATATTTAGATTCGATCGTTTCAGTAGAACCGTCGTTTTTCGTTACTTTAATTTGAGTTGCAGATTCGAAGCTCCCAACACCTTCAAAAACAGTAATTTTGTTTTTGTTCATCAGATAGCTGATTCCGTCTGTATTTTGTTTGATTACCTCATTTTTACGCTCGATCATTCTTGCGATATCTGCCTGAGGCTCGTTGATAATGATTCCGTGACCTGCAAAATTGTGTTTTGCGTTCTCAAAATGCTCAGAGCTGTCTAAAAGCGCTTTTGACGGAATACATCCCACGTTAAGACAAGTTCCTCCTAAAGTTGGATATTTTTCAATAATAGCTACTGTGAAACCTAATTGTGCAGCACGAATTGCAGCAACATAACCACCAGGACCAGAACCGATTACGGTAACATCGAATTGACTCATGTTATTATATGAATTTGTTTATTATTATCTATCTTAATTCTTACAAATTTAACGATTAATTACCACGTGAGAAAGTGAGATTTATCAAATTTTTTCAAGTTCGAAGTTGGAGGATGGGTGATGGGCGATGGAAGTTTAAAGTATTGTGTATATTTTTTAAAACTTAGCGCTAAACATGATCTTCCAGCCTCTAGCTTCAGACTTCCAGCCCGTCTAAAAATTTACATTCAATTTGCCCTGTCCAAATTCTATCTTATTTTCAAAATAAGAACCTCCATACACATACCACTCAAGACTTTCCAGAAATTCAACTGCATTTTCGGGAGTAATTTGTGGACGGTCTTTTTTCGAAACAATTCCTTTATACCATTTTTCGGTTTCCGGTAAATTTTCGGATTTAATAGAATAATGAATCCAAATTCTTTGGCATAATTTACACTGCTGAATACTTACTTCCGCATTTTTTCCGTGGGAATGATCTGTTCCCAACTCAGAAGTTCTGTATTCCGTATAATTTGAAGTAGGTTTTTCACACGCGCAGCCTAATTTCTGAACTTTATTCATTGATGAAATCTTGATTTTAAATAAAATTAACAGCCCCAAATGTACGGAAAGTATCCATAAATATTATTTGGTCATGAGATCAATCAAAACCTGTTCGTATTTATCTAAAATAATATTCTTTGAAAATCTGGATTTTATAGAATTTTTTATAGCATCTTTATCGTGATCTCTGTGAAGAATTTGGAGTATTTTTCTGGAAAAATCCTCATGATTTTCAATATCTGCAATTTCGCCATTCGTATTATCTTGAATAATTTCGTTGATTCCTCCCGGACAATTATTCGCTAAAGAATAAGTTCCGCAAGCTCCGGCTTCCAATAAAACATTGGGAAAACCTTCATATCTTGAGGAAAGAATAAACAAATCGGCATACTTCAGAAATTGATACGGATTTTCCTGTCGACCATGAAAAATAACCTGTTTTAATCCCAAAAAATCTTTCATCTGATGAAGAATTTCTCGGTCGTGACCATCACCTAAAATGTGAAGAATAATATTTTCATTTTTTAATCTTGAAAATACTTTCAGCAAATTATCAAACCCTTTTCTGGCAGATAAATTACCAATGGCCACCACATTTTTATAATTATATTTAAAACTTTCAGGCTTTGTGGAAACTGCCAGTTTAGCATCAATAAAATCAAAATCTACAGGATTATTGATCTTCACAATTTTCCCTTGCTTAATATTAAAATTATCGATAAGATCTTTTCGCATATCATCGCTTTGCGCAATGATTCTCTGGTAGTTATTATAAAAGTTGTAGAAAAATTTAATTTCTTTACGCGTCACATGTTGCGTCACCACATTGGTTTCTCTTGCAATAAACTTCGTTCTCGGAAAAAGCTTGATAAACAAAGACAAATAAGCATTCACTTCACCAAAACCTGAAAATACAATATCCGGTTTTCTTCTGTAAATTTCCCTTAAAATTGGTCTTAAAGAATGACGAATCCTTTCGGTATTAATATCAATAATATCCACATCATCCTTTAAAAAATTCAGATAACCGCCCTGCTTACGTAAAAGCATAATCTTAGGCTCAAATCGATCTCTGGAAAGATGATTCACAATAGTGGTAACGATCCTTTCTGCGCCTCCGGTTTCAAGGTCCGGCAGAATAAATATGACAGAAATCTTTTTCATCAGTGTAAAATTAGTAAAAAGTTTTGGGAACTATCAATCCCAACCCGTAATTAATGATTTTTAACTTAAAAATTAAATAACCTTTAAAATTTTCTATCATCCAATTTGTCATTCTGTAGGAATCTAGACATAGTATTCGAAAAAATAAAATGTAAAAATTCGAGCTTAGATTCCTACGGAATGACAAACTAAACGTTAAAGTTTCTTACTTATTTCAAATAAAAAAGAAATTCTTCCTAGGAAGAATTTCTTTTAATATTATTTCATTATCGTTTAAAATCATTTTAGTTCGCGACGTCGCTAATGAATTTTATCCTCAACATTCGTACTTCTTCATCAGATAATTCATCGCCAAATTCATCCAATAAAACTTTCATGCTGTCGCTTTCAGATTCATTCATAAATTCCATGAAACCGTCTACAATATCTTCATCAAAATTATCTTCGATATAATAATCAATATTTAATTTTGTACCCTGATAAACAATACGTTCCATCTCCTTCAACAATTCATCCATCGAAAGATTTTTCGCTCTTGCAATGTCTTCAAGATCAATCTTTTTGTCGGTACTTTGAATGATAAAAACTTTATGGCTCGATTTATTTGCCACCTGTTTCAACACCATATCCTGAGTACGTTCAATATTATTTTCTTCTACATATTTATTGATAAAATCCGCAAATTCTTTACCGTATTTTTTGGCTTTCCCTTCTCCAACACCATAAATTTTCGCAATTTCTTCAACGTAAATCGGGTATTGAACCGTCATATCTTCCAAACTCGGATCCATAAAAACCGTGTACGGCGGAATCCCGTATTTTTTGGCAACTTTCTTTCTTAATTCTTTTAATAAAGCGAATAAATTTTGATCTAATCCACCTGCAGATTGCTGTTGGATCTGGTCGCTTTCTGCCTTACTTTGTGTTAAATCAAATTCTCTGTCTTCAGCAATCAGAAAAGAATGTTCAAGCTTACCTTCCAGAACCAATCTTCCTTTTTCGGTAATTTTTAAAACACCATACGTTTCAATATCCTTTTGAAGGAAATTCTGAACCGTTGCCTGTCTTAAAATCGTTTTCCAGTGATTGTCTTTTTCTTCTTTTCCAAATCCGAAATACGAAGCCTGCTCCAATTTATATGATTTTGTCACCGCATTTTCTTTTCCGGCAATAACAGAAATCAGATCTTTTGATTTAAATTTTTCACCTGTATCGCGAATTAGCTCTAAAGCTTTCTTCAAATCATCCGTTGCATCCTTCAGTTTTGGAGGATTCGATGAATTATCACACATTTTGGCGCCGTCACCATGAATCGGATCGAAGTTTTCACCAAAATAATACAATATATATTGTCTTCTGCTCATTGAAGTTTCGGCGTAACCTACTACTTCATTCAACAACTGTAATCCGATTTCTCTCTCGGAAACAGGTTTTTGAGCTAAGAATTTTTCTAATTTTTCAATATCTTTAGGATCATAGAATGCCAAACAGTGGCCTTCACCACCGTCTCTACCTGCACGACCGGTTTCCTGATAATAACTCTCCAACGATTTTGGGAAGTCATAGTGAATCACAAAACGGACATCCGGTTTATCAATTCCCATCCCGAATGCGATGGTTGCAACGATTACATCCACCTCTTCCATCAAGAATTTATCCTGATTCGCTACTCTTACTTTTTGATCTAGACCAGCGTGGTAAGGTAATGCATTTACCCCGTTTACCTGTAAAAGCTGCGCAAATTCTTCAACCTTTCTTCGGCTTAAACAGTAAACAATTCCCGATTTTCCTTTATGTTGATTGATAAATTTCACAATTTCACGATCTACATTTACTTTTGGCTGTACCTCGTAATATAGATTCGGTCTATTAAAACTTTCCTTGAAAACCAAAGCATTAATCATTCCTAAAGTTTTCTGAATATCATCCTGAACCTTAGGCGTTGCCGTTGCCGTTAATGCAATCACAGGAACATCTGCAATTTTATCGATAATGGATTTTAAATTCCTATACTCAGGTCTGAAATCGTGTCCCCATTCTGAAATACAGTGCGCCTCGTCAATAGCAAAGAAGGAAATTTTCACTTCTTTTAAAAACTCTAAATAATCTTCTTTAATTAATGATTCAGGAGCTACATATAAGAGTTTTGTTCTGCCACTTTTAATATCATCAAAAACCTGTTTGGTCTGAGTTTTGTTCAATGAAGAATTCAAAACATGGGCTACCCCATCCTCTGATGAAAGACCGTTTACAGCGTCTACCTGGTTCTTCATCAACGCAATTAAAGGTGAAACCACAATTGCCGTGCCCTCAGAAATAAGTGCCGGAAGCTGATAACATAAAGATTTACCACCTCCGGTCGGCATTAAGACAAATATATCCTTCCCTTCCAACAGGTTTTCTATAATTTGCTCTTGTTGACCTTTAAATGTAGAAAACCCGAAATATTTTTTCAATTCGCCTGATAAATTGGCTTTTTTTGCACCCATCTAATTTTCTATTGCTAAATTTGCATGTATCCCAAAGTTATAAAAATTTTGCTTAAAATAAAAGCGAACGAATTTATAAAAAATAAAATTTATATTAAATATTCTTTTTAAAATATAACGGTTATAAAGAATTTTATTGTATACCTATAAAAGTAAAATGGAAAAAGCGAACATCATTTCAATCGCGAAAACGACTTTAGAAATAGAGATTTCGGAACTTGAAAAACTTAAAAACAGGCTTGATGATGATTTTGTGAAAGCTGTGGAAACCATTCATTCGGCAAAGGGAAAACTGATTGTCGTAGGAATCGGAAAATCGGCTCACGTTGGAAATAAAATCGTTGCCACGCTGAATTCTACAGGAACACCTTCTCAATTCCTGCATGCTTCGGAGGCAATTCATGGAGATTTGGGCGTGATTCAGAAGCAGGATGTTGTTTTATGCATTTCTCTTTCGGGAAATTCGCCTGAAATTGTAAACCTCCTTCCCTATTTAAAAGATTATTCTTCTTCATTAATAGGAATGACAGGAAATAAATCAAGTAAGCTCGCTGAATATTCTGATATTATTCTGGATACGCATGTTGATAAAGAAGCTTGCCCAAACAAACTGGCTCCTACAAGTTCCACGACCTTACAAATGGCGCTTGGTGATGCTTTAGCCATTTCTTTAATGGAACTGAATGATTTTAAAGCTAATGATTTCGCGAAATTTCATCCTGGCGGAAGTTTAGGCAAAAATTTAATCTCAAAAGTTGATGATTTCCTTTCTTCGCAAAAGCCTCAGGTGACAGAAAATGATACGGTAAAAGATGTTATTATATCGATAAGCAGCTCGAGACACGGGATTACGGTAGTTACAGAAAACGATAATATTATTGGTGTTATTACTGATGGGGATCTAAGAAGAATGTTGTTGAAAGGCGACGATATTGCTCAGGTTTTGGCGAAAGATATTATGTCTGCCAATCCAAAAACGGTAGAAAGAACCGCTTTAGCCAAAGAAGCCATGAAAATTTTAAAGGACAATAATATTGGGCAACTGATTGTTACTGAAAACGGAAAATATTTCGGAATCATTGATCTACATAAGTTGTTGGATGAAGGAATAAATTAAGCTGGAAAATTGTAAAAACATTCAAATGCTTCGGCTTAGCTCAGCATGACATCGCTACAAATTGACTGTTAAATAAAGCGGTTGGTACAAGAATTATCATATTGAAGCAGTGGAAGCATCTTAAATTAAAATTAAACTTCCATCTTCCCACGACCAACTTCCTGCTTTACTGAAACTTTTTTCATAAATTTGGAGCCTTAAAAAATTTTATTCTGTGAGTGAAGGTAAAGACATGTCCTTTCTTGGGCATATTGGAGAACTAAGAGGTCACCTCATCCGCTCGATTCTTGCGATTGTAGTCGCTGCATTCATTGTCGGCTTTAATATCAACTGGATTATGGATCACATCTTTTTTGGTCCTACGAGAAATGATTTTCCGACTTTTGAATTGGTCAACCACTTTTCAAAAATGGTATTGGGCGAAGAAAGTATTCACCTTCCGAAAGATTTTCCGGTGCGTGCGAGTAAATTATACCAACAATTTAATGTGATGATGGCTGTTTCCATCTTTGGTGGAATGGTTGCAGCATTTCCTTATATCGTTTGGGAACTTTGGAGATTTATCAGTCCGGCATTACATCCGAAAGAAAGAAAAAATTCAATCTTTATCATCAATGCAGTTTGGATGTTGTTCATGATCGGGGTTTTATGCGGATATTTTTTAATTCTTCCTTTTGCAGTTAATTTCGGAGTTATCTTTAAAATTTCCGATATTATCGTTCCGTTATATGATTTGAGCGATTATACGACGTTATTTTTACAGGTTGTTTTAGGAATGGGAGTAATTTTCCTTTTCCCTGTCTTGATTTATTTCCTTACATCGATAGGAATTTTAACGCCTATGTTCATGAGAACGTACCGTCGTCACGCGATTGTTTTAATTATGGTTGTTGCTGCAATTATTACTCCGGCAGACGTTTTAAGTATGTTGATGGCAGCATTCCCATTATTATTGCTGTACGAATTCAGTATTTTGATGTGTGGCTACACTTACAAAAAAGTACAGAAAGCCAACGGAAATTTACCCGCAGTTCAGAAATAAATAAAAGCAAAAACTTCTTAAATATAGTCCCGCGGATTTTTCTTCGGGATTTTTTATTTTGAAATTTTTAAACTCCACTGCGTTTCGCTCAAAATAACACCCTGCAAAATTTATCTCTTTTTCAATGCTGAAGCTTTATGAACGGCTGTTTTCCCAGTCTTTTCGCTCATAACTTCATACTGAGGATTTTCTTCTGATGCTCGGCGTTGACGATTCATAAAAACGAAATCTTTGGTATGAATTTTAATGATGATTCCGTAGGTTTCACCATTGCTGAACCGCCATTTTACGCTGTCTCCTTTTTTTAACATGATAAATTATGTTTTGGGTATATATAAATTCAAATCAAAAAAAGAGCCGTTTAACATTAAAATTTAGATCAAAAAAAATCCCGCTTAAAAAGCAGGATTCTATATATTATTTTGTTGTTTAATTATTGAGCCAATTGGTTGAAAGGTGTAAGCTTATTCCCTTCTGCCATCGACTGATCCATAAATTCTACTTTTTGAGGACCTTTCATTCTTCCTGCTGCATCGTTTGCATTGAAGTAAGCTTCCGATAATTTAGTAGAAATTTCAGTAGGTTTAAAATCGAACTTTGTATCGCCTTCAACTCCTAAATATCCGTTCTTTTTTGTAAGGTTTGTGATATAATTGTTGTAGTTGATCATTGTACCTCTAAACATATCATTATGATATTGCATACATTTTTTTGCCTTCTTCGAAGAGTTGTTCAGAATACAGTTTTTCATATTATTTCTGTACAAAAACCACTCAGATTCCATAATTCCATATTCTTTACCTAAGGCAAATTTTCCGTTGGTAACAATATTATTGTCACCTTCTTTAGATGCAATTGTCTGCAAATGCTGAATAACAAGCGGAACCGTTTTTTCTATTTTAGATTTCGTTTCTCCCAAAATGCTCAAATCTGCTGCCGGAGACTTCTTTTGAGCCGTAGTAACGTTAAAAATTAGTAGTAATAGTACAATCAATAAATTATATCTTTTCATGAGAAATTTTTAAAGCACTAAAATAAATATATTTTCTCAGTTTAAACAAATAGATTTTAATTTTATTTAATAAAAATTAACAATTCTCTAACATTAATTGTTCATTGTTGTAAAAATGATGATTTCAAAGTCGTGATTTGTGTAATTTTTGTTTGAATAGATTGTTACTGAATAAAAATCTTCAGCTTTACATAAAAAGAGAATATTTTAAAATTTATTTATTTTGAGTAGCAAGATATTGTCGAAATTGATCATTCAGCATTTCACATTCCTGCTGAAGAATTCCTGATTCTATTTCAGGTTTTTTGCCCCATTTCAGAATAGTTTCCGTTTCTAGTATTTTGAATTCAGAAGTTTGTCCGCCAACAAGCGGAACAGAAGTACCGAATACTATTTTTTTAATTTGATAATGCCTGATGAAATAAGAACACATAATACAAGGTTCATGAGTTGAGAAAAGTATAGCTTGGTTTAAAATGTCTCGGTAACCATTTGCCAAAGCATCTTTTACCGCTAAAATTTCTGCATGTTGCGTAATATCTCCTGAAGATTTGCCAGATTCAACGCCTCTGCCGATAATTTTATCTTCAAAAACTAATAAAGAACCAACGGGCGGATTTCCGTTTTCTAATGCCTGTTTGCCCAATTCAATACACTTAATCATATAATTATTGTAGTCGTTCATTGTTAATATTTTACAGATAATAAAGAAAATAGGTTTATATTAATTATTGGCATTTCCTCTGTTAAAACCAATCGTATTTCTATAAATTTGAGGTGAAATATCGGTCTTGTTTTTAAAAAGCCTGCTGAAATAATATTCGTCATCATATCCCAGTTCATAAGCGATCTCTTTAATCGTCTTATCTGTAAGGTACAATTCTCTTTTTGCTTCAATAATAATCCGTTCGGTAATCATGTCAGAAAGGGTTTTATTAAAATGATTCTTCGTAATTCTTGCCAGTGAAGCCGGAGTTTGATTCAAAAGGTCGGCATAATCACTCGCCGAATGTTTTATCCTGAAATTATCTTCAATAGCGTTTTTAAGATTCTGAATAATAAACTGTTGCTTGATATTCGTTGTCTGCGAATCCTGAAGCGATTGTTGTTCAAGCTTTATCCTCGTTGCCGTTACGAGCAAAATTTTCAGATAAGAAACCAACACTTCATCTTTTCGGAAACCGTCGGCTTTTAATTCATTTGCAATTCCGTTGATGAGATTCAAAATAGAACTTTTACTGAATTCATTCAGGCAAATAAAAGGTTGCTGGTAAACATTATTAAACAAAATACCGTTTGATGCAATTTCCTTATGATGGCGATAAATACAGAAAAAATCATGGTGAAACTGTATAGAAATTCCCATGATTGGTTTTTTAGAACACAGCATAAAGGGCTGATAAGGATAAAACGCAAACATCGTATTTTCCTGAAACTGATAATCACAAAGATCAACGGTTGCAGTTCCTTCACCGGAAGTAATTAATATTAAAGTGAAATAATTATTACGCTGAATATGATCAAAATAGCTATTGTTATCAAACTCAAACAGTTTGAAGGCAAGATTTCCATTTTGCTGATTGACAAGCGTATATACAGATTGTGACAACATGATGTCTGCAATTTAATTAATATTTTTAAACTGTTCTTCATTAAAACTGCCCTCCTAAAAATCAGGAGAGCAGTTGAGAGCTTTGTTAGAAAATCAAAATATCGAAACCTTCATTTCTAAGGTTGAGTAAGCTTGGTAATCCCGGAGTTCCAGGCACTTCATTTTCGTTCAAAAGATCGTAGCCCGAAACCTCTGTTCCGAAAACCGCTACACAACCTTTTGAAAGACCCTGAACGTGATTTCTTACCTCGCTGTAAAGCCTATTAAGAGGATGGTCTGCCTTTTCTAGTTGCTCTGGCCATCTGATTCCCGTTCCCTGAAAAATGATTTTCACCTCTTCTCCTGCATGCTTAAACTCGTAAGCTGATGCCAACGCGTTGAACACTCTCCCCATTGCTTCTTCTGAATCCGATTTTGGATCAGAAAGGATAATAATTGCTGTCTTTTTCATAAAAATTTATTTACACTGCAAAGATGTGGCAATAGCAGCAGCCAAAGAATGGATGATTTTTACTTTGTCATGGAGATTCTTTTAATCCTCAAACTCTCCAATTCTCAAACTCTCCAACCTAATAAGGAGCTTTTTCCCGCTATCCATTTTATCTTTTTTGTTACGGCTCCGCTTCGCTCCGCCGCAACAAAAAAGGATGCCATTTCTATGGTAAGTTTGCAAATAGAAAAAAATAGATATAGATTAGTTAAAAAAATTAACCTAAAGGAAAAGCAGCAGGATAAAGAAAGACGTTTCGTTGATACCAAGATATCGCCCCTGATTTTA
>NZ_JBDFPQ010000012.1:0-120951 GCF_039672645.1 Chryseobacterium sp. C39-AII1 | reverse complement strand
TGTAATAAACTTTTGAGAATCTGTTTTGGAGTGGTGAAGAATAAGACGAAATATCAACCGGATTATCAAAAAAACTTTAAAATTTTAACCTAAATAATTTGCAATTTAACATAGAACATCAGGGCTATTTAAGAAAGGTTACCCAAATAAAATAATCCCAAACATTTCTGGTTTTCTTCAATCGTTAAAGATTCTTTCAAATGATCTACAATCTTCGGAGAACTCCAGTAGCAACCGATTTCGTTGGCTGTACAAGTCAAATACATATTCTGAACCGCCATAGAAACAGCAGCAATTTCTTCCCATTCAGGAACCATTCCGCTGAAATTAACAACGATAGAAACCACAGCATCTGCTTTATTGATCTTAAAACCGATGTCGTTGTATTTTTTCTCTAAAAAAAGTTGTTCGGGTTGAGAGGCTTTGTAGATTTCCTGCATTTCTGAAGCCAGTTTTGCCTTCTCTTCACCTTTGAATATTTTAAAACGCCAAGGTTTTGTACGTTTATGATTGGGAGCAAATGTCGCCGAATTTAAAATTTCATCAAGAATTTCCTGAGAAATTTCTGTTTCTGCATAATCTTTTGGAAAGATACTTTTTCTTTGCTCTATGATCTCTTTTAAAGTTTCTGCTTTGTTCATAAAGACAAAATTACGATATGAAATTCAATCTTTATAACTATTCTAAATTAAATTTTAAATGATTTTAAATCATTAATTTCAATTTAACTTAAAACTTGTTTGTTATTTTGGTGAAGGAAGAATCTCTATTCATAAAGTACATTCTTTAGAGAACTTTATTTTATTCGGAATGGCAAGTCGTATTTTGCTAAGCTTTGTCAAAATTTTAAACTTTGACAAAGCTTAATAAACACTTTAAATCTTAACTTTATCCAACCCTAATTCTTTTACCGACACTTCACGCATCTCCACTTTTCGTACTTTTCCGGAGATCGTCATTGGGAATTCATCCACAAATTTCCAGTACTTTGGGACTTTATAATGGGCAATTTGACCTTTGCAATATTCCAAGAGTTCTTCTTCATTGATGGTAAATCCTTTTCTCACTTTTACCCACGCCATGACTTCTTCCCCGAATTTTTCACTCGGAACTCCGATGATCTGCACATCCAAAATATTAGGATAAGTATATAAAAAATCTTCAATTTCTTTTGGCGAAATATTTTCACCGCCACGGATAATCAAATCTTTTATTCTTCCGGAAATCGTGATATAACCTTCTTCGTCCATCACTGCCATATCTCCGGTGTGCATCCAGCGTGCGTCGTCGAGAACTTTTTTCGTGTTTTCAGGATCGTTCCAATATTTCAGCATCACAGAATATCCTCGTGTACACAATTCACCATGTTCGCCGCGTTCTACGATTTTTCCGTTTTCATTAATAATTTTTATTTCTAAATGATTTTGAACGGTTCCCACTGTATTTACCTGCTTTTCAAATGGTGTCCCAATCATCGTTTGTGTGGAAACGGGAGAGGTTTCCGTCATTCCGTAGCAGATGCTCATTTCTTTAATATTCATTAAATTTTCCACCTTTTTCATGATTTCCGGCGGACAAACAGAGCCTGCCATAACGCCCGTTCTCAAACTTGAAAAATCAAAAGTATCGAAATCTTTTACCGCCAATTCAGCGATAAACATCGTCGGAACGCCATATAATGACGTACATTTTTCATCAGAAACTACTTTTAAGGTAATATCAGGATCAAAGCTGTCATTAGGAATCACCATACAGGCACCGTGCGTCGTACAGCAGATATTTCCGATTACCATTCCGAAGCAATGATAAAAAGGAACGGGAATACAAACTCTGTCTTTTTCGGTATATTTTAGTCTTACCCCGATAAAATATCCGTTGTTTAAAATACTGTGATGAGAAAGCGTAACGCCTTTAGGAAAACCCGTTGTTCCCGATGTATACTGAATGTTTACAGGATCATCAAACTGAACGTGCTCCTCAAAACTGTGTAAAATATCATCGGAAATTTCTTGCCCGTTGTTTAAAAATTCTTCCCAATTGTGATCAAAGAAAATTTCAGATTTTAACGTCGTGCAAAATTCTCTTGCATCAGCAATCATTTTCTTATAATCGCTGGATTTAAAGTTTAATGAAGAGAAAATATGAGACATTTCCGACTGATTGATCACAAAAATCAATTCGCTGGTTCTGTATGCCGGGTTGATATTGACTAAAGTAACACCGATTCTTGCAGTAGCATATTGTAAAAGAACCCACTCGTAACGATTGGCAGCCCATATTCCCACACGATCGCCGGCTTTTACACCTGAATAAATTAGCGCTTTTGCAACGGCAGTCGTTTGATTATAAAATTCCTGATAGGTGGCTCTATAATTTTGATGAACAGATATTAATGCTTCCTGATTGGGATATTTTTCAACAGTATTTTTTAAGTTGCCTCCGATGGTTTGCCCTAATAAAGGGATATCTGAAGCCCCATAAACATAAGATAAAGGCATAGTGAAAGATTTAGTTAAATAAAATTAACGATTAAATCTTAAAACTATTACGTTTTCCATTAAATTTCCTGGGAATCGATATCTTTTAGCTGTTTTAAATTTCTATCGAGCTTTCGGATGATAATTCCGTAAACCAGTCTGTAATACAACCAAATTAATGATACGCAAAGAATTGTACTGATAATAATTCCTATAATTACGATGATAACATCCGAATTATTAGGCTGTATATTTTGTGTATTTAATGCATAGAAAATGAAGGTTGTAAAGATCAGCGTAAAGACCAAAAGCAGAACAATACTGATTAAAATAAATGCATTAACGGTTTTCTTGAACTTAATAATTCTAGTGATAAGACCTTTAAGATTTTCTTCAATTTTAATCTTACGATAATTTTGGTAAAATTTTAAAACAAAATAAGCAGTGATTATAAGACCCAAAATCTTTATACCCAAATAGGCGTGATCGAAATTATTTTCAACATCTCCAGTATTCTGAACGCCTAATCTTTCCAGAATTTTCTTAAAGCTGTTCGATTCTTCACCCTGGAAAAAATAAAAAATTCCCAACACAGAAAAAAATAAGAACTCCGCAACACTGATCCAGAAAATATATTTCACATAATTACGTGATTTTCTATTCAGCATCTGAAGTATTTCAGCGTGATCGTATTTCGGTTGAACAGGTTGCTCCTGCCATGTTTTCTTAAAGCTGTCTAAATCAAATTCAGGCATATTTTTCCATCTGTTCTTTAAGGGTTTTCTTTAATCTGTTCATTTTCACACGCGCATTTACTTCGGTAATTCCGAGGTTTTCTGCAATATCCTTGTAAGGCAAATCATCCAAATACATCATTACAATCGCTCTTTCCACATTCGGCAGCGTCTTTATTACTGTATACAAAAGTGATACCTGCTGTTGTTTTTCATCATCATCTTCGATAAAATCAGCATGATTGATGTCTAATTCATTCGTCGGCAGGCTTTTACTTTTTTTTCTGAAAAGGGTAATGGCTGTATTTAAGGCAACACGGTACATCCACGTAGAAATTTTAGAATTTCCTTTAAATGATTCATAACTTCTCCACAATTGTAAAACAATCTCTTGGAAAAGATCTTCCTCATCCTCCAAAGAATTGGTGTAAAGACGCGAAACCTTAATAATCAGTCCCTGATTATCTTTAATAAGCTGCGCAAATTCTTTTTCCTTTGAAGCCAATGTAGATGTGTAATAAGTTGTACGAAGATAATAATAATAAGTCAATGGTGAATGAGGGAATTGTGAATTATTTTATAGGAAGAAAGCTGTAATAGCTAATGGGATGATGCTTGAAAATATAATGCAGCATTATTTCGGACAGCTTTTCATCATACAATTTATCACAGCGTTTGTCTTCCCGTAGGGATCTAAGCATAGTATTAGGAAAAATACTGGAAAGATTCTAGCCTAGATCCCTACGGGAAGACAAACTGTGTGCAAACTTTATACATCCTTGTGGCATTTGTGAAGAAATTGGTGGGATTTGTGTTTACAATAACTTTTTACTCCTTTATCCCGAGTGCCTTTTTATAAATTGCAATTTCCTTTTCCAAATCAGCAAGCTGTTGGGTTTTATTTCGCAACTCTTCCACTAATTTAGATTTAGCATTAAAAATAAAATCAGAAGGGTAGTAGTTGGTAAGTTCTGTAAGAAAATCATGATCCAATGCAATACCTATATTCCAAAGAATCCCGAATTGTATAGAGGGTTGCCTGAAATAGCTGGCCATGGTGGATGGACTTACATTCAGTCGTCTTGCCAAATCGGCCTGCGTGATTTTCTTTTCAAAAAGAAATTTTAAAATCATCTGCCCAATATGCGGATGAGGATTTTTGCTTTTCTCTAAATACTTTCTTGAGACCATAATGTGTGTTTTTACGTTTAAATATAATACTTATATGTTTAAATATTATCATGATATGTTTAAAATATACTTTTCGTAATTTTAAACGTCAAACAATATATTTAAAACTAATTGTTATAAGATTAATACTTATATAGAGTATAATTAAACGTATAGCTATATTATTAAGACTAATAATTAGATGCTTGCGAGTACTTTCAACTATTACAATACATTGGCAATTTACTTTTCGAAGTAAAATTCACAATTCCCCGATTATCTCACGCAAATTCCTATCTTTGCAGCCACGAGAATTTCGGCTTGTTGATTCTTATTTCGGTAAGGGTAGGAAAGTCCGGACACCATAGAGCATCAAAGCGGATAACATCCGTCACCCGCGAGGGTAGGACAAGTGCAACAGAAAGTATGTACAGTTCGGCTGTAGTGAAACCAGGTAAACTCTTTGTGGTGCAATGATAAGTATATCGGTTCTTTTCAATAATGAAAATAGGAGTTGCTCGCTCTGAAAGCCGAGGGGTAATCAGCTCAAGTTTTGCAGCAATGTAAGACGTAGATAAATAACAGGCACTTCTTCGGAAGTACAAAATCCGGCTTATAGATTTTCTCGTGATTTTGCTAAGATTTTATTTATTGTATAAAAGCGGAGAGGTGGTCTCCGCTTTTTTTATGAATGAAATTTATTCGCTTTCCAGCTGCTTTTTCGCTTCCTGTAATCCCAGTCTGTCTTTTTCTGAAAGCTCAGGGTATTTAAGATCCATTTTTTCTAAGGTTTCAATAATGATTTGAATAGCCGCTAATCTGGCAAACCATTTATTGTCTGCCGGAAGTACGTACCAAGGCGCTTCGTCTTTTGAAGTCTCGTTGATGGCTGTTTCGTAGCACTCCATATATTTATCGAACAACGCTCTTTCCGGAAGATCTGCTGAAGAAAACTTCCAGTTTTTGTCGTCTTCTTTAATTCTGTCTAGCAATCTTTTCTTTTGCTCGTCTTTTGAAACGTTGAGGAATATTTTAATAATTTTCGTTCCGTTTTGAGCTAAATGTTTCTCAAAATTACGAATGCTTTCATATCGGTTTTCCCAGAATTGATTGTCGAAATCTTTTACCGACTTCCATGTTTTTTCGCTGAGATTATATTCAGGATGCACTTTGCAAACCAGTACACTTTCGTAATGCGAACGGTTGAAAATTCCGATCATTCCCTTTTGAGGTAAAGCTAAATAATGTCTCCACAGAAAATCGTGAGAATATTCCTTTGAGCTGGGTGTTTTAAAGCTCGTTACATTACAGCCCTGCGGATTTACGCCACCAAAAACATGTTCGATCATGCTGTCTTTACCAGCTGCATCCATCGCCTGAAGCACAACCAAAAGAGATTGGCTCCCATCGGCATACAATCTTTCCTGAAGCTCACGCAGTTTCTCTTTTTCCTGAATTAATATTTGTATGCCTTCTTCTTTCGTAAGCTTTCCTTCATATTTTGTTGAGTTTTTTTTGATGGAAAATTTTCCTTTTACCTCGAAATCATCTGAAAAATTGGTGTTCATATTTTATTTTACATATTTTTTGTATAACGTGGAAAAGTTTGACTGAATTTCTTTTAATTCATATTGTGCTGGAATTACTTCTTTACCTGATTTATCAATAAACCCATAAGCTTTTGAAATATTTTTCACTAGTGCTAGGTTAGGATGGTAAATTCCAAATTTTTCAATCTTTGAATAAATAGGCTGAACGATTATTTTCTCATTTTGTCCAATTATTCCGTAAGTACTTCCATTAGTTTTAATAATTCTCCATTCTTTATTGATTGCTGAGAGGTCATCCCTTTGTCTCTTTTTTATTTGTGCAACAATTGTAAAAGACGTAATTAATAGAAAAATGACTGATAATTTTAATTTCATGGTTAAGTTGATTATTAATTGTAAATAAAGATATTAAAAAATAAGTATTTGTTGTATTTTAGAATATCTTATTGTAAAAATTTATGTTTTATTTGATAGTTAAGCATAAGCAGGTAACAAAAAAACCGTCTCAAGCGAGACGGTTCTTTTATTTTTTGAGTAGAGCTTACTTTGCAGCAGCTACTTTTTTTGCAGCTTTAGCAGCTTTCTTAGCAGCTTTAGCATCTACCGGAGCTGCAGGTGCAGCAGCAACTTCAGGAGCGTTAGCGTCTACATTTCCTTTGATGTAAATAACTGTTCTGCTGTTTGCAGGGTCATTAGAAAATACTTCAATCATTTTGTTGAAAGGCCCGTTGATAGCAGTGTTGTATCCAACTTTGATTTGAGCAGATTTTCCTGGCATAATAGGATCTGTCTTGAATTCAGGAGTTGTACATCCGCAAGATGCTTTTACGTTTGAAAGTACCAAAGGCTTATCACCAGTGTTTGTTACCGTGAAGAATCTTGTACCATCAGAACTTGGCTTTACAGTTCCATAATCGAACGTAGTCTTGTCGAAAGTAATAGTTTGTGCAGATGCCAATGCGAAGGTTCCGAATAATGCAATTCCTGCGATTAATTTTTTCATATTCTTGAATGTTAAATATGTTGTTAGATAAATTTTGAGAAACAAAGTTAAAAATTATTTTAATTCATACTTAAAATTTTTTTTCTTTAGACTATTTTTGCAAATTGTAAATTAAAGTAATAGAATTTATGCAGATTTCAGAAAAGTACAATCCACAGGAAACAGAACAAAAGTGGTACAATTACTGGTTGGAAAACAAATATTTCCATTCAGAGCCCAATGACAAGCCGCCTTACACTGTTGTAATTCCTCCGCCAAACGTTACGGGGATCTTACACATGGGGCATATGCTGAATAATACCATTCAAGATGTTCTGGTCCGTCGTGCAAGAATGCAGGGCTTTAATGCTTGTTGGGTTCCGGGAACAGATCACGCTTCAATTGCTACTGAAGCCAAAGTTGTTGCTAAACTGAAGTCTGAAGGGGTCAATAAATCTGATATTACCCGCGAAGAATTCTTAAAACATGCTTGGGATTGGACCGATAAATACGGAGGAACGATCCTTGAGCAGTTGAAAAAACTAGGTTGTTCTTGCGATTGGGATAGAACCCGTTTCACAATGGAACCAAAACTTTCTCAGCAGGTTATCAAATCTTTTGTTGATTTATACAATAAAGGATTGATTTACCGTGGCTACAGAATGGTAAACTGGGATCCGGAAGCGAAAACCAATATTTCCGACGAAGAAGTAATCTTCAAAGAGCAAAATGGAAAATTATATTTTCTAAAATATAAAATCGAAGGTTCTGAAGAGTTCCTTTCGGTTGCTACAACGCGTCCTGAAACGATTTTCGGAGATACTGCGGTTTGTATCAACCCTAATGATGAGAGATATGCTCATTTGAAAGGTAAAAAAGTAATCGTACCGATCGTTGATAGAGTCATTCCTATCATCGAAGACGAATATGTTGATATTGAATTCGGAACTGGTGCTTTGAAAATTACTCCTGCTCACGATATCAATGACTACGAAATCGGGCAAAAACACAATCTTCAAATGATTGATGCTTTAGACGATGATGGAAATTTGAATGACTATGGTTTACATTACGCCGGAAAAAACAGATTTGACGTAAGAAAGCAGATCGCGAAAGAATTAGAAGAAAAAGATCTTTTGTTGAAAGCAGAAGATTATGTAAATAAAGTTGGAACTTCAGAAAGAACAGGTGCCGTTATTGAGCCTAAAGTTTCTGTTCAGTGGTTCTTAAAAATGTCTGAATTGGGAAAACCGGCTTTGGATGTTGTAATGGATGATGAGGTTAAATTTTATCCTGAAAAGTTTAAAAATACCTACAAACACTGGATGGAAAACATCCGTGACTGGAATATTTCCCGTCAGCTTTGGTGGGGACAACAAATTCCTGCGTTCTATTATGGCGATGGAGAAAATGATTTCGTCGTTGCCGAGACCATTGAAGAAGCTTTAGAACTTGCAAAACAAAAAACTAACAACGATCAACTAACAATTGACAACCTAAAACAAGACGAAGACGCTCTTGATACATGGTTCTCATCATGGTTGTGGCCAATGTCGGTTTTCGATGGTATAAACGATCCTGAAAATAAAGACATCAATTATTATTACCCGACTTCAGACTTGGTAACAGGTCCGGATATTATTTTCTTCTGGGTTGCGAGAATGATCATGGCCGGATTAGAGTATAGAAAAGAAGTTCCGTTCAAAAATGTTTATTTCACAGGAATTGTAAGAGATAAGCAGCGAAGAAAGATGTCAAAATCTTTAGGAAATTCACCGGATCCTTTGGAACTGATGGATAAATACGGAGCAGATGGAGTTCGTGTAGGAATTTTATTAAGTTCTGCGGCTGGAAATGACCTTCTTTTTGATGAAGATTTAATGCTTCAGGGAAGAAATTTCATGACGAAAATTTGGAGTGCATTCCGTTTGATCAACATGTGGAATCATGAAGATAAGCCTGCAAACACGACAGAAACTGAAACTATTGAATGGTTTGAAAATAAATTAAATAAAACGATTGCTGAAATCAACGATCAGTTTGAAAAGTTCAGAATTTCTGATGCTTTACATTTAATTTATAAACTGATTTGGGACGATTTCTGTGGTTCTTATCTTGAAGCTATCAAGCCAAATTATGGTGAAGGAATTTCAAAAGAAGTTTATAACAAAACGGTTGCTCTTTTCGAAGAATTAATGAAGCAGGTTCATCCATTCTTACCTTTCCAATCAGAAGAAATCTGGCAATTGATCTCTGAAAGAAAAGCAGATGAAGCTTTGGTGATTGCTCAGCAGAAAAAAGCGGAAGCTTTCAGTGAAGATATTATTAAAAACTTCGAAACGGCATCTGAAATTATTTCGGGTGTAAGAAATTACCGTCAGACAAAAGGTATTTCGCCAAGAGAAGCTGCTGAAATTTATACAAACGCTTCAGAATTTGCAAACGAATCGGTTATTAAAAAATTGGCCAACGTTTCAGAAATTCATTTCGGAACAAAAACAGATAAGCCAAGCTTTACTTTCTTGGTGGGTGCAACCGAAATTTCAATTCCTTTAAGCGAAAACTTAGATTTAGGAGAAGAAAAAACAAAAACAGAAGAAGAATTAAAATACCTAAAAGGATTCTTGATTTCTGTAGATAAAAAACTTTCAAACGAAAAATTTGTTGCCAACGCAAAACCGGAAGTTGTAGAAGTAGAGCGTAAAAAACAAAAAGATGCTCTTGATAAGATTGCGATCTTAGAAGAGAAGCTGAAAAGTTTATAAAATTAAAGATGGAGGTTAAGGTTGAGTTTCAAGCTCAGCCTTAGTCTTAATCTTAGCCTAAAATTAGAATGAAACATATAGAAAACATACAAAAACTATTCTCAAAAAACTTCGTAGAAAGCCCATTATTGGAAAGCTTCGAAGTAGGGAAAATCTATCTTTCCAGTGGGAAGTTGGTAACTTGTGATCCTGTGATTACAAGTGATATGCAGCCTTTTTCCACAGAATTTCCTAAAGGAGATTTTTCTGTTTTATTACACAAAGAAAAGGATAGTAATTGTGTAGCATATGCCGAAATTATTTTCAGTAATGCGGAGATTGCAGAATGGAAATTAGCAACCACTGCCGGACAGAATGTAAAGGAATTGGCAGAAGGAGAAGTGTTCGGATATCCTGTGGAAAGCGGGATGGGATGCTTTATGGACGTTGATACTCAGAATAGTCTGAATGACTTAGAACAAAAATTATACAAAAGCAAAGGAGTTGATTTTATGGGAATTTATGAAGAATTTTTCCATGAACATTTCTTTGATGAAAAAGGAGCGATAGATCAGTATGCATTTTTAAAACCCTCAGAAACGCATCCTGGAACTATTTTTGCCTTTGAAACAGGATATGGCGAAGGTTTTTATGCAAGTTATATTGCGTATGATAAAAATAATTCACCTATTAAGATTGTAACTGAATTTATAGAAATTAGTTAATTAAAGTTAATTCTTTTTAAAACTATATTTCGTTTTTTATATTTATACACAAACACAGAAAAATAATTTAAAACTAATAGTAAGGAAATGAAATTCTCTTCAGAACAACCCAAAATCATCGTTATAGGCAGTTGCTCTATCGATTTGGTTTTGGAAACCGAAAAACTTCCCTCAGCAAACGAAACGGTTTTATCTTACAATTCAGACAGCTATTTTGGCGGAAAGGGAGCCAATCAGGCTGTAGGAGCTGCAAGATTAGGAGCCAGTGTATATTTCATCGGTTGCGTTGGTATGGATCCTTTGGGACAGCAGATCATGCGAAACATGGTGAGTGAAAACGTAAACGTAGGATTTGTTTATGAAACCGACAAAGAATCTACAGGAACGGCTTATGTTACTACTTCCGGTGGTGATGCTGCTATTGTTGTAGTGCCGGCAGCTAATCAATATTTAACCAAAGATCACGTAGAAGCTGCGGATAAATATTTTCACACAGTAGATTTGGTTTTAGTGCAATTGGAGGCGCCGATGGATGTTGTAGAATATGCCGTTAAAAAAACCAAAAGATTTGGCAAAAAAATCGGACTGTATGCTTCTCCGGGAGCAAAATTAAGCGAATATGTGCTTGAAAATGTAGATTTTATTATTGCTAAAAGTAGCGAGTTGCACATTATTTTCGGTGAAGAACAAAGAGAAGAGGTTCTTAAAAAATATTTCAACAAAGTTTTCTTGCGTGATGATACCAATGCTACAATTTATTTTGATGGAACAGAAATGAAATATTTCCGAAATGATGGTGATAAAACGGTTCACAAAATGGGAATGGGGGATGCCTTTACGTCTGGTTTTGCAGTCGCATTATGTCACCAAAATTCTATTGAAGAATGTGTGAAATTCGGGAACGAAGTTTCATCTAGAGTTGCTGAGAAAAAAGGTTCTCAAACGGGACTTCCGAGAGTTTCAGATTTCTTTTAAGCTATTTGCTACATATCGAAAGTTGTAAACTTAATATAAAATACAAAGTAAAATTTCCACTTTTATAGTGGATTTTTTCTTTTTATATTATGGAAAAACTAATTCTTTCTACTGAAGATCAGATTTTACTCACGGCTCATATTTTCAAGCCTGAAAAAAGCAATCAGAAAATATTGCTGATTAATTCGGCAACGGGTGTGAAGCAACAAATTTATTTTTCTTTTGCTCAATATTTTGCCGATCAAGGATTTACTGTTCTTACTTATGATTACCGCGGAATTGGGCTTTCAAAGCCAAAAAATATGAAGGGTTTTAAGGCTTCGATGCGAATTTGGGGCTCGAAAGATTATAAAGCTTTAACAGATTATATCAAGATTCATTTTAATGAGTATCAAAAATATTGTGTAGGTCATTCTGTGGGCGCACTGATTTTAGGAATGAATAAAGATTCTGAGATATTTGATGAATTGATTTTTGTAGGAACTCAAAATGCATTTGTCGGAAATTTAAAATTCAGAACAAAAGTTGAAGCCTATCTCGGTTTCGGAATTGCTCAACCTTTAACTACCGCATTGCTAGGGTATTTCCCCGGAAATTGGTTTGGGCTTGGAGAAAGTCTTCCGAAAAATTGCGCATATGACTGGAGAACCTTAATTTTAAACAAGAAATCAACCAAAAGTCTGTTGGAGAAAATTGATGATTATTCTAAAAATTTAACGCAGAAAGTTTTCGTCATTCGGGCTGAAGATGATGTTTGGTTAACGGAAAAAGGAGTGAAAAGTTTGTTGAATGATACTTATCCTAATCTTAAACCTACTTATCGATTGATAAAAACTTCGGAATCTGAGAAAGGTGAAATCGGACATGTGAATTTTTTTAGAAGTTATAATAAAAAGCTTTGGAGTATTATTTTAAATGAATTGAAAGATCAATGAAAAGTATAATTGAAAATACGGTAAAATTTGTAAAAGAAAAGTTGGAAGGTGCAGAAGCAGGACACGATTGGTTTCACATTGAAAGAGTTTGGAAATTGTCGAAAAAAATTGCGGCAACCGAAAAATGCAACGAAGAGGTTGTAGAATTGGCAGCTTTGCTTCATGATATTGCCGATCCGAAATTTCACAATGGTGATGAAACGATTGCATTAACGGTTTCTAGAGAGTTTTTAGAAGGTCAGAATGCACCGGAAAATGTTATCGAGCAGGTTTTGTATGTTATCAAAAATATTTCGTTTAAAAATAGAGGAGAAGCGCCTGTGAATCCGCCGATTGAACTTCAAATTGTTCAGGATGCCGATCGAATTGATGCCATTGGTGCGATTGGAATTGCAAGAACTTTCAATTTTGGAGGTTTTAAAAATAATCCGATGTATGATCCTTTTATCGAGCCCAAACTGAATATGTCTAAGGAAGAATACAAAAAATCGAACGGAACAACGATTAATCATTTCTATGAAAAACTGTTGCTGCTAAAAGATTTTATGAATACTGAGGAAGGAAAAAAAATAGCTGAAGAAAGACATCAATATATGCTGAATTTCCTCGACCAGTTTTATAAAGAATGGAATGTGGACTAATCTGGCATTCTCGAAATCTGTATCTTTGTAAAATATGACATTCATTATTTTCATCATATTTTGGGCATCTGTCCTTTCCTTGATTTTATCAAAAGTAAAATCAGGAAATGCGGCAAAATGGGCAAAATTATTTCGTGTATTGACGTTGGTTTTTGCAATTTCTGTGTTTACTTATTGGTTTATTAAGAAAAGCGCGGTGGGAATTGTGAAAAATTCTGTGGCCTTGCAGGTCGTTAATAAACTTCCACAGCCGTTGGATTTTTATGTAATCAATCAAAGTGATGTAGATAATAATGGAATTTTAGATACTAAGCACATCGGAAAAATTCGTCCGGAATATTACAGAATAGAATATTTAAAAATGGATAAATCTGATGAATATTGGATTGTGGGATATTTAGGAAAGAAAAATCTGGTGTACTTTTCTCAGCATTCGGTTCCGAATAAAAATATTGATCAGATTATTGAGGTTCAGAATTATATCAATCAGAGTATGAGGCTTTCAGATAAGGCTAAAAAACAGATTGAAGCCTATAATTATGAGAATATTAAAGAAGGGATTTGGGTTTCGCTGGATTTTCTTTTGCTGTTCTTAAATTTAGTTTTACTGATAAGAGCAAAGAAATAAATTGCTAAGTTGAGATTGGAATAAGTGGAAGTAGGGATTTTGTGTTTTAATGAATAATGTTTCAGTTTTGTTAAGGATAGTCTAAAATTAACATTATTCTTTCTTTACATGATTCCGGACATTTTTTTATCAGTTTATCCTTATTATGTTTGCTTATCTGTTTTGGCTTCAGCCATTCTGTAACATCGCAGCTTAGGCTGTTGTAATCAAAAACTCGCTTGATGCTATTGTCTTCATAAAAAATGTAAGTGTCACCAAGCCAACTGTCGGAAATGCTAATTTCACAAATTTTATTTTCCATAACTTTTTTGTTTTATGGTTTAATATTCTATATAACTGTCTATACTAAATTTACATAAGTTTTTTCAAAAAAATAGCAATCAAAAAAAATTCATCTCTTCGAAAAGAAAAGATGAATTCTGTTTATTTAATATTGATTTTCTATTCGATTTTTATGGTGAATATTTATATCGAATGAAAATATTTAAGTGGTTTAAAATAGCGTTCCGTTGGTTTCTGTAGCCATTTTAGGGATTTGAAGGTCAGTTTTCCACTCTTTATTCATTTTTTCAATGAAATAGGCCGAAAGTAATGGTGATGCTTTTTCCACATTTTGATGAACAAAGAAATATAGATTTTGAAGTCCTTCTTTTTTCCATTTTGTTAAATGATTCATCCAGTCATCCAGTCTTGCATAATCGCTTTCTGCGTTGGCTCCAACATAACGGATAAATGCGTTGGGGGTCGTTAATCTCATATGAAGCATATCTCTTCTTCCTGCAGTATCAACAATAATATTGGTTATATTATGAGCTTCAAAAAGTTCACAAGTTGTGTTTAAGATTTCCTCATCTGTAAACCATTCAGTGTTTCTCAATTCAATCGCTAACGGAACTTCTTTAGGCCATTCTTTTACAAATTTTTCTAATCTGTCGTAATCTTTTGGTTTAAAATTATCATGAAGTTGAAGGAAAACCATTCCTAATTTTTCATCAAAATTTAAAACTGATGTTGCAAATTGAGTCACCGGATCTGTCACATCAATCAATCTCCTGAAATGTGAAACCGTATTGGTAATCTTCGGAAAAAACTTGAAATCTGCCGGAGTTTTTTCTTTCCAGGTTTGTACCTGTTCCGGACTTGGCATTCCGTAGAAAGTAGCGTTCAGTTCTATAGAATTAAACTGAGTGGCATAATAGGTTAATTCATCTTTTGTTCCTTTCGGATAAAATCCTTTAAGATCTGTTTTATTCCATTTTGCACATCCGATAGAAATATTTTCTAATCCTTTTTTATTTTGATTTAAAATTTCCTTTGTTTTTGAATGGTCTTTTGGTAATGTAAAATCTATTTTTGAAGGATCTTCTACTTGCCCGAATTTCATATCTGCTTTCTTTTTGTGATTAAACTATGTAAACAAAGATAGAACAATCCGAAGAAATAAAAAAGCACGCTTTTCAGCGTGCTTCGTAAATATATAGATGTTTATTATTTGCTGATCTTAAGCTTCACAAGCTGAGCAGGTAACGAAATTTACCATCATCTCTTTAGAAACAGAAGAACTTCTTTGGTAATACAAAGTTTTTACACCTTTTTTCCAAGCTTCGATATAAAGATAGTTTACGTCTTTTACCGGCATTGTAGAAGGAATTTGTAAGTTCAGCGACTGTGCCTGATCGATGTATTGCTGTCTTTGCGCTGCCTGCGAAATAATCTCCATTGGAGAAATTTCTTTGAACGTTTTGAATACTGCTTTTTCTTCGTCAGTTAATTCTTTCAAATGCTGAACAGATCCGTGGTTCAACATAATTGTTCTCCACGTTTCTTCGTTGTCGATGCCTTTTTCTTCCAACAATTTTGCTAAATACTTGTTCTTACGCATAAAGTTTCCTTTTGCCAAACCAGCTTTGTAGTAGTTAGATGCAAACGGCTCGATTCCTGGAGAAGTTTGTCCTAAAATTGCAGAACTTGAAGTAGTAGGAGCGATTGCCATTGTCGTAGTATTTCTCAATCCGTAACCTTTCAATAATTCAGGTTCTCCGTAGATGTTTGCTAATTCTCTTGAAGCTTGCTCTGCTTGCTCTTTGATGTGTCTGAAAGCTCTTGCATTGAATTGAGTTGCCTCAAAACTTTCAAACGGAATCATATTTTTCTGTAAGTAAGAATGGTATCCTAAAACTCCTAAACCAAGTGCTCTGTGACGCATTGCGAAGTTTCTTGCTCCCTGAAGATAATAGTTTCCTTCTGTTTTTTCGATAAATTCAGTTAAAACTGCATCCAAGAAATACACTGCTAATTGTACAGCATTTGTATCTTTCCACTCATCATATAATTCTAAGTTCATTGATGATAAACAGCAGATGAAAGATTCTTCTCTTGTAGAAGGAAGCATGATTTCAGAACAAAGGTTACTTGCGTTTACAGGCATTCCTAAGTCTTTGTAAACTTGTGGTTTGTTTCTGTTAACATTATCTGTGAAGAAAATATAAGGAAGACCTTTTTGCTGACGGCTTTCCAATACTCTCGCCCAGATTTTACGCTTATCCATGTCACCATCGATCATATCCTGCATCCAGTAATCAGGAACGCAAATTCCTGTAAACAGGTTCTGGATAGGGCTTCCAATATCTTTAATTGATAAAAATTCTTCAATATCTCCGTGGTCGATGTCAAGATACGCAGCAAAAGCACCTCTTCTTACACCACCTTGAGAAACAACATCCATTGCGGTGTCGAATAATTTCATGAAAGAAACCGCACCAGAAGATTTTCCGTTGTCTGTAACGGCAGTTCCTCTGTTACGAAGCTCTCCGAAATATCCTGAAGTTCCACCGCCAATTTTCGTCTGCATGATCACCTCACCCATTTTGTGGGTAATTCCTTCAATGCTGTCCGGAATGTGAACGTTGAAACAAGAGATCGGAAGACCTCTCTGTGTTCCCATATTTGCCCAAACAGGAGATGAGAAACTGATCCATCCTTTAGTAATCATTTCCTTGAAAGCAGGCTGAAGCTCAGGTTTGTATAGTTTTTTGGCAGCTGCCGTAGTAATTCTGTCGATTGCTCCTTCTACAGTTTCACCTTTCAGCAAATATCCTCTGTTTAGCATTTGCTCAGATTCTTCATTGAGCCACCAAATATTGTTATTTTCGTCCATTGCAATTATATTTTCGAATTCCGAAGCAGTGTTTATACTCCGGAATTTTGTTGTTTTTTATATTGATTGTAAAATTTCTACTTTGTGCGAATCATTCAATCCGCTTTCATCTCTTAATTTTTGAAATTCTTTAAAAGACGGAACATTCAAAACCTCATGCTGAACCTCTTCATTATTATAATTAGAATAATGTACAAACGTAACACCATCTTCTTTTACATATACCTTATATTCAAATGTTTCCTGATCAAGATTTTTAAAATCATTTAAAAACTTTTGAATATTGGCTTTGTTTTCTGAAACAAAGCTAGGTTTTACGGTGTAGGTTACAATTACATTAATCATATTTTGTGTTTGGTTTACTTTTTAACAATAGGTAAATCTTCACCTTTTTCTCTTCTGTCACCAGGTAATTGGGGACGAGGCTTTGGCTCTGAAGGTTTATTATTTGTATTACTCATTTTAATAAATTTATTGAAGTGGTTATGATAATATTGATTATCGTAATTATAAAGTTTATTATTATAAATTTTCTAGACTGAAATAAATTTTCTCCTCTTTTTTCATTAATCAAGGTTGATTCGTCAGCGTATATGACTAATTTGTCTTTAACTAGTTCTTCTAAATCTATTTTTTCATTCTCATCATCACAATCTTTATTAAATAATTCAATTTCTCTATATTTTAACATTAAATCAAAATGCGGATAATCGAATCCTTTGAGAAGATTATTACTAGCTAAAAATATAAAGTAAGAAGATATTAAAATTAATATAACACTTAATATTAAAAAAACAACAATTGAATAATCTAAAATAGACCATGTAGAATTAAATTTGTAAGCTTTTAAAACATATGAATTTAATCCCATTATCAATGTTAAAACAAGAATGGGAAGATTCATAGCACTATCTAAATCAACTCGTCTTTTCTGTTCTCTTTCGAACTTATTTTTATAGAAATCTAAATTCAATCTTGATAATTAAAATAAATCGTTCGCCGTAATACTCTTATCGTGCTTCGTGTAATCTACAGGTCTTTTCGCAAAGAAATCATCCATAGAATTAGCAAAAACTTCTTCCTCAAACCACATTAAAGGGCGATATTGTTCAGGAGAAATATTATAACGCGGTGCCATGTTTATTTTCTTTAAACTGTCATCAACACGGTATTTCATAAAGTTGATTAAATCTAATTTTGAGAATTTATCAAGCTCACCCAATTCAAAGATCCAGTCAAGGATTTCACCTTCTAATTCTACCGACTGATCTACCAAAGTATAGATGTCTTCAATGTCAGAATCTGTTAAAAGGTTAGGTTGCTCTTCACGAATTTTGTTGATTAAATAAATTCCTCCGTTGGCGTGAATTTGCTCATCTACCGAAGTCCAAGCGATAATGTTAGAAACATTTTTCATGTAACCTTTAAATCTTGTAAATGAAAGGATGATTGCAAACTGAGAAAACAAAGACACATTTTCGATAAGAATACTGAATAATAAAAGAGATGAAACATACTCTTTAGGAGTTGAAGAATTGGCATGTTTTAAAACATTAGACAAAAATTCAATTCTTTTCTTTAAAGCAGGAACTTCTACAACATTCGTAAACTCTTCGTTGTATCCCAACACCTCAAGCAAACGAGAATAAGCCTCCGAGTGACGGAATTCACATTCTGCAAAAGTAGATCCCAAACCGTTTAGTTCCGGCTTCGGAAGGTGGTTGTAAAGATTTCCCCAGAAAGATTTTACAGAAACCTCGATTTGTGCGATTGCTAAAAGTGCGTTTTTCACCGCATTTTTTTCATGTGGTTCCAACTGCGAATGAAAATCCTGAACATCTGCAGTAAAATCCACTTCAGAATGTACCCAAAATGATTTGTTGATAGCTTCTACAAATTGAAGAACCTCAGGATATTCAAATGGTTTGTAACTTACTCTTTTATCAAAAATTCCCATATTAAAATGTCTTTAAAATTAAAATAATTAGATCACTGTGGATAAAGTGCAAAAAATATTCAACAACTTGATTTTTTGTGATTTACTGGTGTAAATTTTTCACATAGTAAGTGTTTTTATTTCTTGTGCCGTGCGAAGCACAAAGGTCGAAAAAAAGAACTGTATTTGAAAGAGCTAAAGAGTAATTGATTGACTTTTAATCGCAAAAGTTTTCCACATTTACATAAAACCTGCATAGGTATTGGCTTATCCACGAATATGTGTGGAAAATAAAGGGAATTGTAAAGTTACAATTAAACACTTTTTTATAATTTGCTTTAAATAAAGGTGTAATGAGTTAAACAATAAAAATATTCAATAAATTTTTAATCTTGTAACAAATCGAAAATATCATCTACTTATTAGCTATAAAAACATACATCACTTAATGTTAGTAATTCAGGATTTACATAAATCATACGATACGGGAAAAAGTAAGTTGCACGTTCTCAAGGGTATTAATCTTAATATTTCTGAAGGCGAGTTTGTTTCTATTATGGGAAGCTCGGGATCGGGAAAATCTACTCTTCTTAATATCATCGGGATTCTTGATGAAAAAGATTCCGGGACTTATGAATTGGATGGCGTTCCTATCGAACATTTATCAGAAGTAAAAGCAGCGGAATACAGAAGTAAATTTTTGGGATTCATTTTTCAGTCATTTAATTTGATTGGATATAAAACGGCGTTGGATAATGTCGCTCTTCCTTTATATTATCAAAATGTTCCCAGAAAAGAGCGTAACCAAAAAGCGATGGAATATCTTGAAAAAGTAGGTCTGGCGCAATGGGCGACTCACCTTCCGAACGAACTTTCCGGAGGACAAAAGCAAAGAGTGGCGATTGCAAGAGCGCTAATTACCGATCCTAAAGTTGTTTTGGCGGATGAACCTACGGGAGCATTGGATTCTAAAACAACACATGATATCATGAAACTTCTTCAGGAAATTAATAATGAGGGAAAAACAATTATTGTGGTAACTCACGAACCTGATGTGGCGGCGCAGACAAAACGAAATGTTGTTCTTCGTGACGGAATCATTGAAAGCGATGAGTTTATAAAGCAGATTGTCTTATAGCTGGAAGCTGGAAGATAGAAGAAAGGAAGTATTAATAATAAAAATAAATCAGCGGAAAGATTGGAGACTTCCATCATCAGGCTTCCCGCTTCAAATCTTAATATATGTTTGACCTAGATCGTTGGCAGGAAATATTCAGTTCTATTCGCAGTAATGTATTGCGAACGGTACTTTCGGGTTTTACCGTGGCTTTAGGGTTATTTATTTTCATTGTTCTTTTCGGAATTGGGAAAGGTCTTCAAAATGCCTTTACGGAAGGTTTCGCGAGAGATGCCCAAAACCTGATTTCCATTTTTACAGGAAAAACAACCATTGCGTACGGTGGTTTGCAGTCTGATAGAGTAGTGACAATGAATAATGATGACTATGATTTTCTAGTCAATACGGATAAAGAAAAAGTAGGACAGGCAACACCGAGATACCAATCGAGTTTATTGGTAAAATACGGAAAGGAAAGCGGTACTTATTCTGTAAACGGATCTGAACCTGGAGAAAAATATATCGAAAACAGAAAAATTCTTGAAGGAAGATATCTTACACCTACCGATTTGGAAAGAAAACAGAATGTTGCGGTGATCGGGAGAATGGTTCAGCGAGATTTAATTAAAAACGGAAGCCCTGTTGGTAAAGATTTAGATATCAACGGAACCATGTTCAAAGTGGTTGGCGTGTTCTCCGACGACGGCGGCGACTGGGATGAAAGACATATCTCTGTTCCGATTACCACTTTGCAACAGATGAAAAAGGGGTCTGATACGGTAAGCACGGTTTATATTGCTTACAACGAAAAGCTGAGCCCACAGGAAGCCGTAAAATATGGTGATGAATTAAGAGATAAATTAAAAGCTAGAAAAAGTGTTTCTCCAGACGACGAAAACGGTGTGCGTGTCTGGAACAATGCTAAAAATATGGAAGATACCTTCATGTTTATGGCAGTTCTTACCGCCATTGTAACCTTCATCGGATTAGGAACTTTGCTGGCAGGAATTATAGGGATCAGTAATATCATGGTGTATATCGTGAAAGAAAGAACCAAAGAAATCGGAGTTCGAAAAGCGATTGGAGCCAAACCAAGAAGTATTGTTGCCTTAATTGTTCAGGAAAGTGTGGTGATCACAGTAGTTTCAGGATTTGTAGGTGTCGGTGTTGGGGTTTTAGCTTTAAGCTTGATTGGAGACAGTCTTGAAGAATTTTTCATCAAAAACCCGAGTGTGGGTTGGGGAACGATCTTCGCGGCATTTATCGCTTTGGTATTTTCAGGATTGATTGCAGGATTTGTTCCGGCATACCGTGCGTCGAAAATTAAACCAATTGAAGCATTGAGAACGGAATAAAAATGTGAATGGTGAATAATGAATTTTGCTCCGCAAGTAAATTGTAAAAATTGACTACAAAGTAAATTGAGTATTGATATTTCACTTTTATATTATAAAAAATTGACATTAAAAATGAACATCATATTTAAAAAAGATACGTGGCAGGAAATTTATTATTCGTTGAGGAATAATAAGCTTCGAACGTTCCTTACCATGATCGGGGTAGGTTGGGGTATGTTTTTGTATGTAAGTCTTTTGGGTGCCGCAAAAGGGATGGAGAATGGTTTTGATAAATTATTCTCGGGATTCGCCACGAATTCCATTTTCCTTTGGGCACAAAATACGGCGATTCCTTACGAAGGTTTTCCAAAAGGAAGAGATTTGCATCTTAATTTACCCGACATTCAGATGTTGAAAAATAAAATTCCGGAGATCGATTATATTTCGCCTCAAAATTCTCGTGGAAGTTTCACAGGAACACCGGGAGAATCAATGTCTAGAAACGGTAAAAACGCAACCTATTCTTTAACGGGAGATTATCCTGTAGGAAATAAAATTTCTGAAAAGAAGCTGATTTTCGGAAGATATATTAATGATGCCGATGTTTCTGGAAATAAAAATGTAGCCGTAATTGGGGAAGAGATTTATAAAAACTTTTTCGATTCTAAAAAGAATGAAAACCCGATTGGAAAATCAATTAACATCAAAGGGATTTTCTTTAATGTGATCGGAGTATTCAGAATAAAAAAAGGCGGCGGTTTTGAGAATGATCAAACGGCTTTTATTCCACTTTCTACGTATACGAAAATGTACAATGCGGGAGATCAGATCGATATGTTTGCGATTGTAAGTAAACCAAATGCTAACGTGAATGATGTTGAAGAAAAAGTAAAGCAGGCTTTAAAATCAAAAAATAAAGTTTCTCCTGAAGATACCAATGCTTTCGGAAGTTTCAACTTAGGAAAAGAGTTTAAAAAACTGACCGGTTTCCTTACCGGAATGCAGTTGTTAACCATTATTGTGGGAACTTTAACGATTTTAGCCGGGGTAATTGCTATTTCCAACATCCTTTTAATTACAGTAAAAGAAAGAACCAAGGAAATTGGTATCAGAAGGGCATTAGGAGCAAAACCTTCCGAAGTGAGAAACCAAATTTTGCTGGAGAGCGTGGTGATTACGCTTTCCTCGGGAATATTAGGATTTATCCTCGGAATATTTGTGCTTATTATTTTAAATATGGCAACCCAGGGTCAGGATTCGTTTCCGTTTTATAATCCGACGGTAAACTATGGAAATGTATTCGCAGCCATGTCGGTAATGGTATTTTTAGGGTTAATTATCGGGATGATTCCGGCACAAAGAGCCGTAAAAATCCGACCAATTGAAGCATTAAGAACAGAGTAATTTGAAAATAATTTAATGTGAAAATTTGATCATCAAAAACCAATCTTTGAGTTATTAAATCTTTCATTCAAAAAAAAAATAAACTATCTATATGAAAAAGAAATTCACTTGGAAAAAGGCCATTTATATTTTGCTGGGGCTTTTATTTGCAGTGGCATTGATCTCGGGAATCGGGTATTTAATAAAATCGAACTCCAAAGAGAACGAAGCTTTCCTTACCAGAAAACCAACCATTCAGAATATGGATGATAAGGTAATGGCAACAGGAAAAATTGTTCCAAAAGAAGAAATTGAGATTAAGCCAAATATTGCAGGAATTATCGATAAAATTTTGGTGGATGAAGGTGATAAAGTAGTAGCTGGACAGCTGATCGCAACCGTGAGAATTGTTCCGAATCTTGCAGATGTAAACAGTGCACAGCAAAATGTGGATAACCAACAACTTCAAATTGCAAATGCAAAACTGAATGTTGAAAACATGCGTAAGCAATTCGAAATGCAGGATAAACTGTACAAGCAGGGAGTGGCTTCAAAACAGGAGTTTTTGAATTCTCAGCAACAGCTATATTCTACACAGCAATCGCTTAAAAATGCTCAACAGGCTTTGGTGACGGCCCAAAAAACATTGCAAATCGCAAAAACAGGTTCCACGCCGGAATTGCAAGGGTTGGCAACCACTCAGATTCGTTCAAAAGCTTCCGGTACAGTGCTTGAAGTTCCTGTGAAAGTTGGAAGTCAGGTAATTGAGGCGAACTCGTTCAACGCAGGAACAACCATTTGTTCAATTGCAGATTTAAATTCATTGATTTTCCAAGGTGAGATTGATGAAGCACAAGCGGGTAAATTAAAGCAAGGTATGGATATGAGCATTGTCATTGGTGCTCTTCAAAATAAAACATTTCCAGGAAAACTGACGATGATCGCTCCGAAAGGAAAAGATACGAACGGAACAATTAAATTCCCGGTGGAAGGTGATGTGAACAATCCGAATAATGAATACATCAGAGCTGGTTTTTCTGCAAACGGTGAGATCGTTTTAAGTTCCCAGAAAAATGCGTTGTTATTGGATGAATCTTTAGTTCAATACGAAAAGAAAAACGGAAAAGATGTTCCTTTCGTTGAGGTGAAGCAGGCTAACGGTACTTTCAAGAAAGCCTATATTAAATTAGGTGCGAGCGATGGAATCAACGTTCAGGTTCTTTCAGGAATTGACAAAAATTCTGAAGTTAAAGTTTGGAATCCTTCTGACAAAGACAAAGAAGAACTGAAAGCAAAAACAAAAAAATAATAAACTAACACTATAGTTTTAAACTGAGATCCTGAGAAATTATTTCTCAGGATTTTTTTGTTTAGCGTTGAATTTATCATTCAGGACGAGACGGGGTGAAGGGAAGAAGCTGTGAATAATTTTGTATTAAAATGTATTCTGAAAAGTAATGAGATCACAGCCTGAAATGTCTTACTTTTAAACTATTAAATTAATTCTATGAAAAATAATTACCTTATCCTTTTTCTTTTTGTTCTCGCGAAATTTATTTTGCAATATTCTTTGATAGGATCTGAATATGAGCTTCATCGTGATGAATATTTGCATTTAGATCAGGCAAATCATTTAGCGTGGGGATATTTATCCGTTCCGCCAGTAAATTCCTGGTTGGCTTTTATCGTGAAGATGTTAGGTAATTCTGTGTTTTGGGTGAAATTTTTTCCGGCGTTATTCGGTGCTTTAACGATTGTTGTTGTTTGGAAAATCGTTGAAGAATTAAAAGGTGACCTTTATGCTAAAATTTTGACTTCAACCGGAATTTTATTCTCTGTTTTACTTCGTGTTAATATGCTTTTTCAACCTACGTCTTTAGAAGTATTACTTTGGACGATGTTATATTATGTTTTAATTAAATATTTTAATTCAGAAAAGTAAAATGGCTGTATACTGCCGCAATTATTTTCGGGATCGGATTCTTGAATAAATATAATATAGCTTTTGCGGTGTTGGGATTAATCCCTGGTTTGTTAGTGACAAAACAAAGAAAAATATTTCTTCAAAAGCATCTTTATTTTGCTCTGATTTTAGCTTTATTGATCGTTTTACCGAATATTTTATGGCAGTACCATAACCATTTTCCGGTCATTAAGCACATGAAAGAATTGTCGGAAAGGCAATTGGTAAATGTTGATCGTTTTGATTTTGTGAAATCACAGATTCTGTTTTTTATTGGAGTTCTTTTTGTAATTATTTCAGGATTCTATGCGTTAGTTTTTTATCAACCTTTCGAAAAAATTCGTTTTTTATTTTGGACTTATATTTTTACGATTGCAATATTTTTAGTTTTCAAAGCTAAAGATTATTATGCCATTGGTTTGTATCCTACGTATATCGCTGTCGGAGCTGTTTTTCTTGCTCATCTTTTTGAAAAAGGCTGGGTGAAAAAACTGGTACAACCAATAAGTATTTTGATTCCCATTTTGCTTTTTTTACCTCTATATCAGATTGCTTTTCCGAATAAAAGTCCGCAATATATTGTAGATCATCCTGAAAATTATAAAAAATTGGGCTTGCTTCGTTGGGAAGATGGAAAAGATCATTCTTTGCCACAGGATTTCTCAGATATGCGCGGCTGGAAGGAGTTGGCTGAAAAAGTAGATAAAGAATATGAAGCATTGTCGAAATCCGGAAATACCATTGTGATTTGTGATAATTACGGGGAAGCGGGAGCGATTAACTATTATTCCCGCAAAGGAATAAGGGCGGTTTCTTTTAATGCAGACTATCTTAATTGGTTTAATTTATCAAAGTATTACAATAATGTTATTCGGGTAAAAGAAAATCCTGAAGATGAGCTTGAGCAAACCGGTAAAATCTTTCAAAGATCTAAAATTGCAGATTCTGTTACTGATCAATATGCTAGAGAAAAGGGTACTGTAATTTTCAGTTTTGAAGGTGCAAAAATAGATATCAGAAAAAGACTTCAAGAAGAAATTATTGAAGAAAAAGGCGGATATTAACAGATAATTAACTACGGTAGGATAATATTGAATGTTTGAAATTCTCTATTTTAGTAAAAATAAAAATTTGCTATGAAATCAATATCCAGATTCCTGTTTTTACTTTTGATTACCACTTTTGCTGTTTGCTATTCTCAAAAATCAGTGGCTGTAAAAAGTAAAATAGTATATAGTTCTGATGACCTAAAAATTATTCAGTTATCGGAGAATGTTTTTCAGCATATTTCCTATTTACAAACCGATTCTTTTGGTAAAGTTGAATGCAACGGAATGATCGCAAAAGATGGTAACGAAACCATTATTTTTGACACTCCAACCAATGATAAAAGCTCTACAGAATTAATTTCGTTTATTAAAAACAATCTTCATTCAAAAATAAATGCGGTAATTCCCACACATTTTCACGAAGATTGTTTGGGTGGGTTGAAAGAATTTACTAAAAATAATATTCCTTCTTATTCAAATAATAAAACGATTGAGCTTGCTAAGAAAGCTGGAGTAAGTATTCCCAATCATGGCTTTGAAAATTCACAGGTTTTAAAAGTTGGAAATCAAAAAGTGTATATCCAATTTTTTGGTGAAGGGCATACTAAAGACAACGTGGTGGGATATTTCCCGAAAGAAAAAGCAATGTTTGGAGGTTGTTTAATTAAAGAAATGAATGCCACAAAAGGTTATCTTGGTGATGCTAATGTTAAAACCTGGTCAGCAACCGTTGAAAAAGTGAAAGCAAAATATCCGGATGCTAAAATAGTCATTCCTGGTCATGGTGAAATTGGCGGCGAAGAATTGCTGGATTATACCATCAAACTATTCAAGAATAACTAAGAACTCATTTAAAATTTTGATACAATATTTATTTTAGAATATCATGATCTTTTTTTAACGCAAAGATTTTATTGCTTTATACTGATTTTTAGAAGGTAAACGCAAATAAATTTGCTTCGCGAAGCTTGAAAATACAGCTTCATCCAATCAACTTGTTGATTCTTCTTTGCTCACTAGAATATACTTTGCTTTACATTAAAACTTTGCGTTAAAAATAAAAAATCCTTAGCAAAATTAATAAAGGCAATAGAAATAAAATTTAAACAGGTCTAGGAACATTCCGAACAATATCCGGAAATAAACCCATTGAAATTAACGGAGCGATAACCTTTCGGTAATTTAACTTCAACTTCATTGGGTAAACATTCAATTTTTCCACAATTCAGGCATTTAAAGTGGAAATGATTATGCCAATGCTTTTTCTCGGAACAGTTGACACAAAAAGCAAAATAATACTTTCCGTCGTCCCCTAAAATTTTGTGAACAATTCCGTCATCACAAAAACTATTAAGCACCCGATAAATAGTGGCGCGATCTACCGCTTCACCCAATTCTTTCTGTAAAATTTCCTGACTCACCGCAGATTTAGACTTTTTTAAAGAATCTAAAATCAATTGCTTGGTCGGGGTATTTCTCTTTGCCATAGTACAAAGATAAGGATTATTATTGCGATTAAGTCGCATTAATGAAAATTTCTCTTACCTTTGCAACTATCAACTATCAACTATCAACTATCAACAAGAAATACTATGGAAAATAAAGAGGTCATCATTATAGGAGGAAGCTACGCCGGATTATCTGCCGCAATGGCTTTGGGAAGGTCTTTAAGAAATGTCTTAATCATAGACAGCGGAAAACCTTGCAACCGACAGACGCCACATTCACATAATTTTATTACCCAGGACGGAAAAACGCCGAAAGAAATTTCTGATTTGGCTAAAGAACAGGTTCTGAAATATAAAACCGTAACATTTCATGAAGGAAAAGTCGTGAAAATAATTAAAAATGAAGATGATTTCGAGGTTGAAACAGCTAACGGAGAAAAATTTAATGCTAAAAAAATAATCCTGGCGTCTGGGGTTAAAGATATGATGCCTGATATTCCCGGATTTGCAGAATGTTGGGGAATTTCTGTTATTCATTGTCCGTACTGCCATGGCTATGAAGTAAAAGGAAAAACTACCGGAATTATGGCAAACGGAGATATGGCTTTTGATTTTACGAAGCTTGTTTTTAATTTAACAAAAGAGGTTACTTTATTTACGAACGGAAAATCTGCTTTAAATGAAGAGCAAACAGAAAAATTTAATCAACATAAAATAAATATTATAGAAGATGAAATTGCTGAAATTCTACATAAAAACGGACAAATTCAGAAAGTGATTCTTAAAAACGGAAAAGAAATTCTATTGGAAGCTTTGTATGCTAAAATTCCTTTCGAACAAAACATCAATGTTGATGATCTTGGAATTGAATTAAATGAAAATGGATTCATTAAAGTTGATATGATGATGAAGACAACTATTCCAGGGGTTTTTGCCTGCGGAGATAATACCACGATGATGAGATCGGTTGCGAATGCTGTTGCTCAAGGTAATTTTGCCGGAGCTGTGGTGAATAAAGAACTGTCGGAAGAAGATTTTATATAAAGAATAGCTTGATTTACTGATAAGCTTATAAACCATGGAGGCATTTCAAAAATCATCCTTTGTGATTATTCATTCTCTCTGAAAATTTCGTACTTTTGGGGTGAAAAAATTCTAAAAGTAAAAGTAAAATGGACATTATTTTCGACCTGATTGAAAAGGAAAGACAAAGACAATCTCATGGATTAGAGCTTATTGCGTCAGAAAATTTCGTTTCTGAAAACGTAATGAAGGCAATGGGAAGTGTACTGACAAACAAATATGCTGAAGGATATCCCGGAAAAAGATATTACGGAGGTTGTGAAGTAGTAGATGAGGTTGAAACGTTAGCAATTAACAGAGCAAAAGAACTTTTCGGAGTTGATTATGTAAATGTTCAGCCACATTCTGGTTCTCAGGCTAATGCGGCGATTTACTTGGCAGTTTTGAAACCTGGTGATAAAATCATGGGGATGGATCTTTCTATGGGAGGTCACCTTACTCACGGTTCTGCGGTTAATTTCTCTGGTATTCAGTATGATGTGGTTTCTTATGGCGTTCAGCAGGAAACTGGTCTTATCGATTACGATCAAATGAGAGAAGTTGCGTTGAGAGAAAGGCCAAAAATGTTGATCGCTGGTTTCTCTGCGTATTCAAGAGATTTAGATTATGCTAAATTCAGAGAGGTGGCAGACGAAATTGGGGCTACACTTTGGGCAGATATCGCTCACCCGGCTGGTTTGGTTGCAAAAGGTCTTTTAAATAATCCATTCGAACACTGTCATGTTGTAACGACTACGACTCACAAGACATTGAGAGGTCCAAGAGGAGGTATGATTATGATGGGGAAAGATTTCGAAAATACATACGGTCATAAAACGCCAAAAGGTGAAATCAAAATGATGAGCCAGGTTCTTGACGGAGCTGTTTTCCCAGGAATTCAGGGAGGTCCGCTAGAGCATGTAATTGCTGGTAAGGCGGTTGCTTTTGGTGAAGCGTTGGATACTCAGTTTGAAGTGTATGCTAAGCAAGTGAAGGCAAACGCTCAGGCATTGTCAAAAGCGATGATCGACAGAGGATTTGACATCGTAAGCGGAGGAACAGATAACCACTTAATGCTTGTTGACCTTAGAAATAAAAATGTAAACGGTAAAGAAACAGAAAAAGCATTAGTGCTTGCTGATATTACTTGTAACAAAAACATGGTTCCGTTTGATGATAAGTCACCATTTACGACTTCTGGTATCAGATTCGGAACGGCTGCTATTACTACAAGAGGCTTGAAGGAAAATGATATGGATACCATCGCAGGATTTGTTTCTGATGTGATTGATAATATTAAAAATGAAGAAGTTATTGCTTCTGTGAGAAAAAGTGTTAATGAATTAATGGAAGGTAAGGCGTTATTTAATTATTAATCATTTACTTTCAATTTTAAATATAAAAGAATGGGCGCCTTTGCTCATTCTTTTTTTATAACTATGGAAAAGAAATCTTTTACCTTCAATGAAATAAAACTGAAACTGATGAACTACTGTGTTTATCAGGATCGTTGTCATTCGGAAGTCGAGCAGAAGATGAAGGAGTTTTTACTGATTGATGAAGCTAAAGAAGAAATCATACTTTATCTTTTACAGGAAAATTACCTGAATGAAGAAAGATTTACCAGAAGCTACATTCGCGGTAAGTTTTATATTAAGCATTGGGGAAAAGCTAAGATTAAAATGAATCTTAAGCAGAAACAGATTTCTGAAAAATTGATTAACTCCTGTTTTGACGAAATTGATGAGGATGATTATCTAAAAACCATCCGAAAAATCTATGAAGATTATTATTCAAAACAGTCTGGATTAAAGGAATATCAGCGGAAATCCAAAACCATAAAATATTTAATGAGCCGCGGCTTTGAATATGAGAAAATAAATGATATTTTTGATTAAATATAATAATCAGAAATTAACACAGAACAAAGATTGAAAGAAGATAAAATTTGGCTCTCGCCTCCGCACATGGGTGGCAACGAGCTTAAATATATAAACGATGCCTTTGATACCAACTGGATTTCCCAATATGGTTCTAACATAGATGAGTTTGAAAATAGTCTTGAAAATTATTTTGGTGAAAATTCATTCGTTACGGCATTGTCATCCGGCACGGCAGCCATTCATTTAGCTTTACAATTATTAAATGTTGAAGAGGGAGATTTTGTGATCTGCCAGTCTTTTACATTCGTGGCGACGGCTAATCCTATTTTATATTTGAAAGCAATCCCGGTTTTTGTGGATAGTGAAAGCTCAACTTGGAATTTATGTCCTAATGCGGTTGAAGATGCCATAAAATATTGTTTGCAGAAAGGAAAAAAACCTAAAGCAATTATAACCGTTTCATTATATGGAATGCCTTTTATGGTGGATGAAATTCTTGAAATTTCCAGAAAATACGAAATTCCTATTATTGAAGACAGCGCAGAAGCGTTGGGAAGTACCTATAAAAATCAACTTTGTGGAACGTTTGGAGATTTGTCGATTATTAGTTTTAACGGAAATAAAATCATTACCACTTCCGGCGGCGGAATTTTAATTTCAAGAAACAAAATTAGCAAGGAAAGAACTCTATTTTTATCAACTCAGGCTAAAGATAATAAAGATTATTATTGCCATTCTGAAATTGGCTATAATTATCGAATGAGTAATATTTCTGCCGGAATTGGAAGAGGGCAGATGGAAGTGCTTGAAAAACGCATAAATCAACGACGAGAGAATCATGATTTTTATCATGAAGTAGTGAGTGGAATGGAAAATATTAACTTGTTTTCCGAACCTGATGAAAATTTTTATTCTAACTATTGGTTGAATACTATTTTAATAAAAGAAAACGCTAACTTGTCGAAGGAAAAATTAAGGCAAACCTTTTTGGAAAATAATATAGAAACCAGATACTTGTGGAAGCCAATGCACCTGCAACCTTTGTATAAAGATTATAATTTTTTTGGAAGTAATACCTCTGGTACACTTTTTGAAATTGGATTGTGCCTGCCATCAGGAAGTAGCTTAAATAACGGTGATAAGGGCAGAATTGCAGAAGTTTTGAATTTATTTAATAATTAAATTTATTTTTTGAATTTGGTAAATAGATAAAATTTTATCTTAATTTTGCATCGCACATGATCCTGACTTTTTTGAATTGACGGATTTTTTACAACTAATTAAATATGAACACAAATAAAGACAATGTACAAGTCTCTTAGAAAAAAAATATTTGCTGGGGATAACGTTGTCAACCTTTCAGACGTGAGATACCTTCCTAGATGGATAATTCTTGTTATAGATATTATTATTCTGGTTATATCTTTATTTCTTTCAACCTACATCATTGAAAAAATTACGCAGAGAGAATTTATTTACCATGACGATCAAAGTTTGGTCTTTGCATCGATTATTCTGATAAATACTTTTTTTATGTATTTTTTCAAGACTTATGCGGGTATTATCAGACATTCTACTTTTATAGATTTATTTAAATTATTACTGGCCTCTTTTTGTACAATGTTCATCGTAGGCACAGTAAACACATTATATTTTTGGACTTCTGGAACTAAATTTATAATGAATTCTTTTTTGGTTCTGTATTTTATTATTTCATTTATGGGATTATTTCTTTTCAGGCTGTATGTGAAAGAATTTTTCCAGGTGGTGAGGGAATATAGAAGAAGTGCATTGAAAAAGAGAATTCTTGTATTAGGTATTGATGAGCAGTCTATTGCTATTGCAAGAGCTATTTTAGATAACCCAAGTTTACCGTACCAAGTTGTAGGATTTTTGACGCAGAGAACAGATTCTAAAAGAGCATCTTTATTAGGAAAACCTATTTTCGGCAAAGAAAGAATAGAAAAAAATACAAAAGAAGAACTTGTTGTAGACGGGGTTTTGGTAATAAAAGAAATGATGTCTAAGGATGAAATGAATTCTTGGGTGAATTTATTTTTAGAGAAAGACCTTCAAATTTTTAAGTCACCTTCTGTACAAAAGCTAAGAGATAGCGATTTGGGTGGATCTATCAGAAATCTTCAAATTGAGGATTTATTAAATCGTAAGCCCATTAAAATAGAAAATGAAGAAGTTAAAAGCAGACATTTTAATAAAAATGTTCTTGTTACTGGCGGAGCAGGATCTATCGGAAGTGAGATTGTAAGACAGGTCGCACAATTTAATCCTTCTTTAATCGTTGTATTAGACCAAGCAGAGACACCTCTTTACGATATAGAATTAGAGATGAAGGATAAATTTCCTCATATCAGATTTAAATTTGTTTTGGCGGATGTTTCCAATAAACATAGGATTGAACCCTTGTTTCAGAAATATAACTTTTCAATGGTATATCATGCTGCAGCGTATAAGCATGTACCATTAGTGGAAGAAAACCCGCATGAAGCAATTTTAGTAAATGTTTTAGGCTCAAAAAATATAGCAACATTATCTAGTAAGTATCATGTAAACAGATTTGTAATGGTTTCTACGGATAAAGCTGTAAACCCAACCAACGTAATGGGGGCTTCAAAAAGAGCGGCTGAATTATTTGTGCAATCATTACAGAATGTAGAAGGAAATACCACGAAGTTTATTACAACAAGATTTGGAAACGTTTTAGGCTCAAATGGGTCGGTGATTCCACATTTTAAGAAGCAAATTGAAGCGGGAGGGCCTGTAACGATTACTCATCCGGAAATCGTGAGATATTTTATGACAATCCCTGAGGCCTGTGAATTGGTTTTGCAAGCAGGAACAATGGGGAAAGGAGGCGAAATTTTTGTATTTGATATGGGTGAGCCTGTGAAAATTCTAGATTTGGCTCACAGAATGATTAAATTGTCCGGTTTTGAACCAAATACAGATATTAAAATTATTTATACCGGTTTAAGACCTGGAGAAAAACTATATGAAGAGTTATTAAGTGATAATACAAAAACTCTTCCGACACATAATGAAAAAATAATGATTTCTAAAGATCCTTCAGCGGAATTTAAAGAAATTAGTTCATTAATAAACTTAGTAACAAAAGCTTCTATCAGAAGAGATAAAGTGGAAGTTGTAAAATTATTAAAGACAATTGTACCTGAATTTAAGAGTAATAACTCTGTATATGAGGTGCTGGATAAATAGATAAAATATAAATGTATATTTGTACAATTTTTAAAATATGAAGGGTAAAATTTTAACTATATTTTGTGCACTAGTTTTGGTTTCTTGTAAAGTAAACGAGAAGGCTAAGAATGATTTGAACTATATGCAAAATATAGAAAATGTTGCAATAGAATCGTCTATAAAAAATTCAAATTCAACTATACAAGTTGGCGATCAATTAGTGATTCTTATTACTGCAAAAGATATGGATGTTGTAAAACCTTTCAATCAGAGTTATTCTTCATCAGAACTAGTTCAGTCCAATACTCCAGGAGGTACTAATTTACCTAATCAAGGTATGACTACTATTGCAGGGCCAACATATAATGTTGATACAGATGGGAATATAGACTTTCCTATTATTGGAAAAATAAATACAATTAATAAGACTCTGATAGAATTTAAAAATGAATTGAGAGAAAAGCTTACAGGCTACATTATTAATCCTACAGTAAACATAAGATTAGCAAATTTTAGAGTTACGGTTTTAGGTGAAGTAAATAGACAAGGTGATTATGTTATAGCGAATGGGCAAGGTACAATTTGGAATGCTCTAGGTTTAGCAGGAGATTTAACGGCTTTTGGAAAAAGAGATAATATTTTAATTATTAGAAATGTCGACGGACAAATAACTCACGGAAAAATTAATTTACAAGATGCTAATTTAATAAATTCACCTTATTACAATTTGAAGCAAGGAGATGCAATTATAGTTGCAGCTAATAATACCAAAGATTTATCTTCTAAACAAAATCCTAATACAGGTATTTATTTAACGGCTGCTTCAATTGCTCTTACTGCTGCTGCTCTTGTTATCAGTTTAATCAAGAAATAAAAACACGAAAATATATTTCATTGTTTTTACTTTGAGATTGAATTAAAAAAATGATACTACTTAAATGAATGAGAATAAATTATATAAGATTGCTGTTATTGGCCAAGGCTATGTAGGTTTGCCTTTGTCCTTAGAATTTTCTAATTATTATTCGGTTTTAGGCTATGATATTAATACAAATCGTGTTGAAGAATTAAATAATGGTGAAGATAATACTCTAGAAGCTGATCTAGAAAAGTTGAAAATATCTTTAACCGAGTACAGAAAATCAAATGGCAATATAGGGTACAAAGCAACCTCTGTTCTTACTGAAATATCTCAATGCAATATTTTTATTGTAACAGTTCCAACACCTATCGATGATTACCATGCTCCAGATCTAAGGCCACTTAAATCTGCATCAAAGATGTTGGGTGAAATTATTAAAACAGGTGATATTGTAATTTATGAGTCTACTGTTTTTCCGGGTTGTACAGAAGAGGTATGTATTCCTATTCTACAAAAATATTCTGGGCTAGTTTATAACAAGGATTTTTTTGTTGGCTATTCTCCTGAAAGGATAAATCCTGGTGATAAAGTAAATACACTTACAACAATTAAAAAAGTGACTTCTGGATCCACCCCTGAAATTGCTGAAGAAGTAGATCTATTATATAGTAAAATTATTACAGCAGGAACTCACAAAGCACCAAGTATTAAAGTTGCAGAAGCCTCAAAGGCCATTGAAAATGCTCAAAGAGATGTTAATATCTCATTCGTGAATGAACTAGCATTAATTTTTGATAGAATCGGGATAGATACTACAGACGTTCTGGAAGCTGCAGGAACTAAATATAATTTTTTAAAATATAAGCCAGGGCTAGTTGGTGGTCATTGTATTTCAGTTGATCCATATTATTTAGCTCATAAAGCAGAGCAACTAGGATATCACCCTGATGTTATTTTATCAGGAAGGAGAGTAAATGATTCCATAGCAAAGTTTATAGCATCAAAAGTCGTAAAGCTACTTATAGCAAAGGGAGGTATTATTAAGAATTCGGATGCATTAATATTAGGAATAACATTTAAAGAAAATTGTCCAGATGTAAGGAATACAAAGGTTTTCGATATTTATACAGAATTAAAAGAGTACGGTATAAATGTAGATGTTTTTGATCCTTGGGCTAATAAAATAGAGGTTGAAAATGAATATGGTGTTAGTATTATGGATAAATTAGAAGAAGGGAAAAAAAAATATGATTCAATAATAATTGCTGTATCTCACGATGAATTTTTAAAAATAGATATTACAGCTTTTAAAAAAGATAATGCTATAATTTTTGATACAAAATCTTGTTTAGACAGAAATTTAGTTGATGCTAGATTGTAAGTGAAATTTTAAATTATTATTTAAAAATAAATTATAAAGGTAAATAATGGATAGTTCGATAGCTGAAGAATCAAAAAAAGAAATTAATATTCAAGAAATTATTAAACCATATTTAAGAAATTGGATTTGGTTCATAATTGTACCTATTTTTTCTTTAATAATAACTTATTTTTATCTAAAGTTTAGTACGCCGATTTATAGTATTCAATCTACAGTACTTATAAAAGATGCTAAAAACGCCCCATCTGCTGAGGGTGAGTTTGGTGTTTTGCAAGATCTATCAGGATTAGGAAGAATGGGCACTAGTAGTATAGAAAATGAGATAGAGATTTTTAAGTCAAAGAAAATAATGAAGGATGTAGTGGAGAAGTTACATCTGCAAACCTCAATTTTTTCTAAATCAAAATTTAAAGATGTAGAGCTCTATAAAACCACTTCTCCTATAATAATTCATATCATACAAGATAAGCCTTTAGCTCAATTACCTCAAAAACCTATATTTATCAAGATTTCTGGAAATAATATTCATTTAAATTCAGAAGAATTATCGAAGGAAATATCAACATCTTTTAATAAGACAATTAATTTACCCTACGCTAATATAATTATTTCACCCAATCCTCAATTCAATAAAGTTGAAGCTGGAGATTTAGAACAGATAAGTTTTACATATTCACCTAGTGATAATGTTGTTAATGCTTTGCAAGGTAGATTAAGTGTAAGTTTAGCAAATAAAGATGCAACTGTTATTAATCTGTCATTTAGTTATCCAAATATAAATAAAGCTAAAGATATTGTTAATAAGCTTGTAGAAGTTTATAATAATGAGGCAATCAATGACAAAAACTCAGAATCTAATAAGACTAAAAGTTTTATAGATGGTAGGATTAATATTATTTCTAGCGAATTAGGACAAGTAGAAAACCAAAAAGAAAAGTTTAAATCTACCAATCGAATTACGGATCTTGAAACGGAAGCAAAAATAGATTTAGAAACTTCTGCTTCGGCAAGAGCAAAACAAATAGAAATCGAATCACAATTAGAGCTAACTAATATGTTGATTAATTTTGTAAATAAGCAAGGAACTAATCAAGTATTGCCAGCAAATGTAGGTTTGGATAATCCCGCTTCAGTTGCTAATATTACTACTTATAATCAATTAGTATTAGAGCGCAATAGATTGTTAGAAAGTGCTACTCCTCAAAACCCTCTAATAATTGATCTTAATAAACAAATATCAACAGTTAGAAGTTCTGTTACAGAAAGCTTACTGAAGAATAGAACAGGTCTTCAGCTTGCTAAAGATCAATATCAAGGAGAACTTAATGGTATTAGTACAAAAATTACAAAAATTCCTGTTCAGGAAAAACTATTTAGAAGTATTGAGAGACAGCAGCAAATCAAAGAGAATTTATATTTATTATTATTACAAAAAAGAGAAGAAAATGCTATTTCATTAGCTGTAACAGCCAATAAAGCTAGAATCGTAGATTATGCTTATGCATTACCTGCTCCTGTAGCTCCTAAAAAAACGGTATACTTGCTGTCTGGGTTGCTGATAGGATTGTTAGTTCCTTTTGGAGTTATTTATTTAAGCGAATTATTAAATAATAGAATTAAAACCAAACATGATTTAGAAAAACTATCACATGTTCCTGTTTTAGCAGAATTACCACAAGTAAAAAAAGGAGAAAGTGATATTATTCAGGTAAATGATTTATCTCCTATGGCAGAAGCTTTTAGAATTCTTATTACGAATATGAATTTTATGCTTCCTAAAAAAGAGAAAGGTAAGACTGTATTTGTAACATCTACAGTAAAAGGAGAAGGAAAAACTTTTACTTCTGTAAATCTATCTTTAACTTTAGCGACACCAAGTAAAAAGGCTGTAATTATTGGTGCGGATATTAGAAATCCCCAATTACAACGTTATAATACTTCGAGAAAAGGATTAATTGGGCTCACTGAATATTTATATGATGAGAATACAAATATTTCAGATATTGTTTTTGTTTCAACATTTAATCCCAATTTAGATGTAATTTATTCTGGTAGTATACCCCCTAATCCCACAGAGTTACTAACTAATGGTAGATTTGAAAAACTATTGGATGAACTAAAAAATAAATACAATTATATAATTGTGGATACAGCGCCACTAATGTTGGTTACTGATACATTTTTGAATGCAGAGCTTGCTGATGCTACTATATATGTTACAAGATCAGGATATACCGAAAAATCTTTATTAGAATTTGCAAATAAGAATATTGATACAAATAAGATTAAAAATGTTGGTTTTGTATTAAATGATGTACCAAATGGTTATTTTGGATATGGAAATAAATATGGGTATGGATATAATGCTGAAGAAAAAAAATGGTGGGAAAAACTTTTAAATAAGTAAAATTATCAAAATCATATTTATTAAGTGTATTATAATGTTGAAAAGAATTAATAACACTGACTTTAAAAATTTATTTTTTTTAATAATTCAAAATATAGCAAATTATGTTTTTCCATTTATTACATTTTCATATTTAATAAGAACAGTGGGATTTGAAAAATTTGGATTAATCACTTTTGTTAATTCTTTTTTTGCATATATAATTATAATTGTTGAATATGGGTATATAATTTCTGCTACAAAAGATATTTCTGTTAATATCGGAAATAAACTACTTATTAATAAAATAATAAGTATTATTCTAAGTGTAAAATCAATACTTTTTTTAGGATGTATTGCTCTTCTTTTTTTTACTTATCCTTTTAATAATCACTTACAGAATAATTTATCTCTATATTTAATTACAATTATTTTTGCAGCTGGACAATCTTTTAATCCTGTATGGTTTTTTCAAGGGATCCAAAATTTAAAAAATATAACAATTACAAACGTTATAATAAAAACATTACAAACAGGTTTAATTTTTATATTTATAAGAAAAGAAGGAGATTATATAATTCTTCAAATAATTAATAGTATATGTACTTTACTCGTATCAATGTTATTATATTTTTCAATGTATTATAAATATGGATTTAGATTTGTAAGGATTAACACTAATGATATTTTAAAATCTTTAAAAGATGGATGGTTATTATTTATTTCTAATGTTTCGATGACATTATATACTACCACTATCTCCGTATTTTTAGGCTTTTTTCATGGGAATCTATATGTAGGATATTATTCCGCTTCTGAAAAATTAATATCAGCTGTGAAAGTGCTTATTTCGCCAATTTCACAAATTGTATATCCAAAAATGGCCATATTATCAAAAGAATCTAAAGAGTTGGTCTTGAGATATAATAAAAAAATATTAATAATTGGTGGTTTAATTTTTACCTTTATAGGCTTAGTTTTTGTTATTTTTTCTAAGCATATTTTAATAATTGTTTTAGGTGAATACAACTTACAATCTAATATAGTTTTGAAGATTCTTTCATTTTTGCCATTAATTTTATTTTTGCATAGTGTTTTTGCGTTATGTACTCTTCTTGTATTTTCTGAAAATAAAATATATTCTAGAATTATCATTTCTGGAGGGATTTTAAATATTATTGTTGCACCCATTTTGATTTATTTTTTTAAAGCTTATGGGGCTGCCTTTGCTGTTATGATTGTAGAAATATATATACTCCTTCGATATATTTATTCTACTGAAAAGAGAAATTATAGCTTATTTAAAAGTAATTAAATGTTGCGAAAAATTAAAATATTAATAATGTTTTTTCTAAATTACTTAGATTATATCATTCGTATTCCTTTTTTTTATTATAATTTGTATTTTAATAAGAGTGTAGTTAAGCAATTAAAAAATCCTGCTGAAATACCGGTAATTGTCGTTAATTATAATCAATTATTTTATTTTAAAAAAAACATTGAAAATTTACTTTTAAATGGTTTTAAAAAAATAATAATTTTAGACAATGCTTCTACTTATCCCGCTTTATTAGAATATTATAAAAAACTAATGCTAATTGAGGAGGTTGAAGTTGTTCTTTTAAATGAAAATTTAGGACACAGAGTTCTATATAAAAATAAGAAAGCTTATGATACCTATTGCAAAGGTTTTTATTTTTTGACTGATGCAGACGTAATTTTGAATAAGGTTATGCCTGAAAAGTTTATAGAAAAAATGATTACAATTCTTAAGAAGAAACATTTTTTTATTACAAAAGTAGGTTCTGCACTTGATATTTCAGATATTCCGGATGAGTATCCACTTAAAAAGAACGTTCTTAAATGGGAAGATAAATTTTGGCAAAATAAAATATCTGAGGATAGTTGTTATTTAGCTGAAATAGATACAACTTTTGCTCTTTATAAACCATGTTATTATCCATATTTTTTTTCAAATTTTTCTAAAGCCATTAGAATTGCAGGAAATTATATAGCCAAGCACGGAGGTTGGTATGTATTACCTGGTGATTTAGAAGAAGAAAGAAAATATTATTTAGGGAATAATATTTCTACAAGCTGGGTTTTTGATAATAATGGTAAATTGTTAGAAAATAATGTGAATAAAACCTATTGATAACAAAATAATTAGAATTATAATATTTACTTCATAATGTAGATGAATTATTAAATAAGATTGAAGTAAAATAAAAATATTTAAGAAAAAATAATGTTTCTAGTACAATTATTCATATTTATGTTGATTTTGAGCTTATTTTTAGATAAGTTTAAGCTTGGTCAGATATTAAATTTTTTAATGATATTTTTAATTATAATAATAATTTTAGGTTTTGTTGACTATACACCAGATAAAAAATTTTATGAATATTGGATATATAATATTCCGGATCATTTAGAGCCATTTTTTAAACTTTCTGCAACATATCTAGTAAAACATCAATACGGTTATAAAGAACTACATCTTTTTTTTATCTCTACATACACCTTTATTTTATTATTTCTGATAAGTAGATTTTCTAATAAGTTATTTCTAATAAGTCTCCTTCATATAAGCACTATTCTCATTTTTTACGTTACGCAATTGAGATATTTTATGGGATTTTATGCTGTATGCTTAGGAATTTATTATTTTTATGTAAGTAGAAACTTACTTTTGGCCATATTTTTTTTAGTTTTTGGAATGTCAAATCATTATGGGCTTATCTCATTTGTGGCTATAATTCCGTTTTTTCATATAAAAACAGATAAGATTTTATCAAAATTGGTAATTGTTACCATTATAATATTATTAGTTACTTTATTCATTGTAGGGGTAGGAGCAGCTGCTTTTTCACAAGTTAGGTTTATAGGTTATTTCGTCTCCGAGTTACAATCTTCTTTTTTAGGCGGATTATTAACCTTTCTTCCTTATATTATAATTGTTTATTTTATACAACAATTACATAAGAAAAATATCAGTAAAAATAGTAATATCACGGATGATAAAAAATATCATTTTTTATATATCATGAGTATTACGAATATATGCTTATTAGGTGTTGCTTTAATTACACAGGTTGTAGGACATCGGATGATTATGCCAGCTACATTATTTCAAATTTTATTTGTTTTTTATTCTATGAAATATTATGATGGAGATGAGAAAGCAATTCTAGTTATCAAATTTATAAGTATAGTAGTTATTTTCCTGTTTTATATGTATGTATTTACTGAGCTTATTGCAGGAGGAGGAAGTAGTGAAGATATTATAAAAATTTTTACATCTAATAAGCTTTTAAATCTTTTTTTATTTTAGCATGAAAGTCAAATTATCTATCATAATTGTTACCTATAATTCATCTGATTTAATATTAAAATGTATTGAGTCAATTTTTAGGTATAATGATATCAAAGAAAATGAAATAGAAATAATAGTTGTAGATAATAGTTCTGATGATGAGGGAAAGAAAATAAAAGAACTATTATTAAGACATTTTTCTAATAAGGTGATTTTTATTAAAAATAAAAATCTCGGCTATGGACAAGGAAATAATGTCGGTATCAGAAAATCTAAAGGTCATATAATAGCAATTATGAATCCGGATATAAGATTGAATGAACCTTTATTTGCTAAAGTAATTGAAACATTTTATAATGATAACGTAGCTTCTCTAGGATTTAAACAAATAAATAATGCAGGCGATTTTTCTTTTTTTCGATTACCAGAATTATTTTTTCCAATCACTTATAGTATTATTAATAAAATAGATAATAAAAAAGAAAAATTTAATCAATATAAGCATTCTCTATCAGGAGCATTCGTTTTTTTTAGAAAAGAAGATTTTGAAAGTATTGGAATGTATGATGAATCTTTTTTTATGTATTTTGAAGAGCCAGATGTTGCAAGACGATTAAATGCAAGTAATAAAAAAGTTATTTATGATCATTCTAAGTCTTATATCCATCTTATGGAGCAAAAAGAAAGTTTTAATGTACAATTATTAGATATTGGCTCTCAGTCATTAAAACAATATTTTAATAAACATAATTTAGGATTAAGAAAATATTTAAATCTAAGAATAATTGAACTTAAGATACATTTGATGATTTTTACATTATTAAATAACACAGATAGAGTCAATAAATCAAAAGCCTATATTAAATCACTAAGAAAAATATTATAATGAATAATGAATTTGATTTAATTATAATAAATAATTGTCCATCATTTTATAAAATTAATTTATATAATGAGGTTGCTAAAAATACAAATATTTATGTAATTTTCTTAGGACTTACATCTCAGGTTGTTATTAATGAGGATTTTAGTAATGATTGTAATTTTCCTTTTGTTTTAATTAATAATAGTGATGTAGATAAAAGAAATAAAAGTTTGACTTTTTATAAGGTTTATAAATTATTGAAACATTTTCATTTTAAAAAAATTGTTTATGGAGGATATATTTTACCGGAATTAATATTATTATCTTTTCTTTTTCCTAAAAATAAAAATATATTACAGACTGAAAGTGCTTTTGAAAGTAAATTATCGGGAGTAAAATTTTTTATAAAAAGAATGATTATAAACAGATTTTCATCGGCAATAGTTTCAGGTAAAATACATAAGGAAGTTCTCTTGAAAATGGGTTTTAAAGGAAATATAAAAATTACGAAAGGGGTTGGAATCATAAAAAAAAGTGAGGAAAAACTTCATTTTATTAAGTCTAAGTCATTGAAATTAAATTATTTATTTGTTGGTAGATTGATCAAGTTAAAAAATGTAGAATTCTTAATTAATATTTTCAACGAATTGGATAGGTCTTTAACAATTGTTGGAACGGGAGAGGATGAAAACTATTTAAAGTCTATAGCAAATAAGAATATTCGTTTTTTAGGTTTTGTAAAGAATGATAATATAAAAGATATATATGCAACACATGATGTTTTTATTCTTCCCTCTTTATCTGAGCCTTGGGGACTAGTTGTAGAAGAGGCTTTATATAATAAATGTATTTTGCTACTAAGTAATAGGGTGGGGTCATACCCAGAACTTCTGGAAGATATTAAAAGTGGGGAGACTTTTGATCCAATGTCTGTAGATAGTTTTCTTACAGCACTAGCTAAGATTGAAGAGAATTTTGAGAGTTATATTAACAATATTAATAATTATAACTTGAATAAAAAAGATAATGATCAAATCAAAGCTTATTCCACATTATAATAAACCAAGATTAATCATAAATATGATTCCTGAAAAAATAAAATTATTATATCTCATACCTTCTTTATATGCTCCAGGAGGAATGGAAAGAATATTAACTAATAAAATAAATCATTTGGTTGGAACGGGCAAATATGACGTTTCTATTATGACGACAGATCAAATGGAAAAACCAAATTATTTCTTTTTAGATAAAAGAGTTAATACTATACATTTGAACTTAAATTTTAATATGTTTTTTAATTATAATTTAATTAAAAAATATCTTGAGACGAAAAAATTATTAAAGCTTTATAATTCTAAACTTAAAAACTTTATTATAGAAAATAAAATTGATATTTGTATATCATTAGGAGGGAAAGAGTTAGAGTTTTTATCCAGTTTAGATGTCAACTGTAAAAAAATCTGTGAAATACATTTCGCAAAAGATATAAGAAAACAATTTTTGATAGCTAGAAAAAACTCATTACTTAACAATTTTATTGGTACTTTAAGAACAAAGCAATTGATTTATCAAACAAAAAAATTAGATAAATTAATTGTTTTAACAAAAAAGGATAAACAAGATTGGATTAATACAAATAAAAATGTTGAGCAGATTTATAATTTTTCTTTTATTGAAACCAAGTCTCAATCAAATTTTAAAAATAAAAAAGCCATTGCTATTGGAAGATTAGATTCTCAAAAAGGGTTCGATATGTTAATTGATGCATGGGCTGAAATAAAAGAATATAATAAAGATTGGAAACTTGAGATTTATGGACAGGGAGAATGGGAAAATAAATTAAAAGAAAAAATTGCTAAAAAAAAAGTTGAAAATATTGAACTTAAGGGTTCAACAAATGAAATAGAGAATAAATTATTAGAGAGCTCACTTTACTTATGCAGCTCTAGATATGAAGGTTTTCCTTTAGTTTTATTAGAGGCAATAAGTTGTGGTTTACCAATAGTAAGTTTTGATTGTCCTCAAGGGCCGGCGGAGATTATTGAAAATAATATATCTGGTATTTTGGTAGAAAAAGAAAATATAGAGCAATTTGCCGAAAAATTAACAGATATTATTCGCAATGAAGACTTGAGAATGATGATGGGGAATAATGCTAAAAATAAGTCTCAAGAGTTCTCAAAATCAAAAATAATGGAGGAATGGGAAAACCTTTTTGAATCTCTTGTAAATATTTAATTTTAATATGATATTAGGAATTGATGCTTCAAATATTCGAGAAGGTGGCGGGGTAACACATTTAAAAGAAATTCTTCTTAATGGAGAACCAGAAAAATATGGTTTTAATAAAGTCCTTATTTGGAGTAGTAAGTCCACTTTAGATAAGTTACCAAACTATGAATGGCTATTAAAAATTAATAATAAATGGCTCAATAAATCTTTTATTATATCTTTTATATATCAAAGTCTTTTTATTTCTTCAGATATAAAAAAGAACAACTGTAATATTGTATTTGTACCGGGAGGTACGTTTTTAGGAAGCTTTAGTAAAATAGTATCAATGAGCCAAAATATGCTTCCTTTTGAAAAAGAAGAGCTGGAAAGATTTCCTAAATGGAGTTCCAGATTGAAGTTTAGATTACTTAAGTTGACCCAATCTTATACATTTAGAAAATCTAAAGGGGTAATATTTTTGACTAATTATGCTAAAAATTATATTATTAAGTCTGCAAAGCTTAATCAAAAAGATAATATTGTAATTCCTCACGGAATAAAAAGCTCTTTTTTAAATTCTCCCAAAATACAAAATGATATTGAATTTTATAATGAAGCAAATCCGTTTAGGTTTTTATATGTTTCAATTGTTACAGAATACAAGCATCAATGGAATGTTGCAGAGGCAGTAATTAGATTACGCAAAGACGGTTTTTTCGTGACTTTAGATTTGGTGGGAGGCTATACAAATGAAGCATTAGAAAAACTTAAAATTGTTCTAGTGAATGATGAAGAAAAGGTTGTAAATTATAAAGGATTAATTCCTTATGAAGAATTAAGCGAAATTTATAAAGATGCTCATGGTTTTATATTTGCTTCAACATGCGAAAACATGCCGATAATTCTTATTGAAGCAATGACTGCAGGATTGCCAATCGCGAGCTCTATTAAACAGCCAATGAAAGAAATATTAGAAAACAATGCTTCTTTTTTTAATTCGTTGAATGTAGATGATATTTACGATTCATTGAAAAAATATTTATTAGACACGGAAAAAAGAAAAATAACCTCTGAAATTAATTTTAAAAAAGCTATAAATTATACATGGAAAGATTGTGCGAATGCTACATTCAAATATCTTTCTGAAAAATCTAAGGAATATGCAAATCAAAAATAAAACACTACTTATAACGGGAGGAACAGGTTCATTTGGGACGGCTGTTTTAAGGAAATTTATTAATACAGACCATTTTAAAGAAATCCGAATTTTTTCTCGTGATGAAAAAAAACAGAACGATATGAGAAATCAGTTTAAAAATGATAAACTGAAATTTTATATTGGCGATGTAAGAGATTATAGAAGTATTGAGCCGGCTATGAGAGGTGTTGATTATGTTTTTCATGCGGCGGCTTTGAAGCAGGTACCCTCTTGTGAATTTTTTCCGATGCAAGCTGTAAAGACAAATGTAGAGGGTACTCAAAATGTTATTGATGCAGCAGCTTCCAATGGTGTGAAAAAAGTTATTTGCTTAAGTACAGACAAAGCTGCATATCCTATTAATGCAATGGGAATTTCTAAAGCAATGATGGAAAAAGTGGCAGTGGCAGCTTCCAGAAATTTAGAAAATACAACGGTTTGTCTTACAAGATATGGGAATGTAATGGCCTCAAGAGGTTCTGTAATTCCTTTGTTTGTAAAACAAATTAAGAGTGGTGAATCTATAACGATTACAGATCCGAATATGACAAGATTTTTAATGTCATTAGAAGAAGCTGTAGATTTGGTTTTATTCGCTTTTGAGCATGGTAATGCGGGCGATTTATTTGTAAATAAAGCTCCTGCAGGAACTATTGGAGATTTGGCCCAAGCTTTAAAAGAAATGTTTAAAGTTGAAAATCCTATCAAAGTTATAGGAACCAGACACGGCGAAAAATTGTACGAAACTCTTTGTACAAGAGAAGAAATGATTAAGGCTGAAGATATGGGAGATTTCTATAGAATTCCTGCAGACAACAGAGATCTTAATTATGCACAATATTTTTCTGAAGGGGTGGAAGATATTTCTAAAATAGAAGATTACCATTCTCATAACACAAAGCAGGAAGACGTAGAAGGAATGAAAAAACTTTTATTAAAACTTCCTTTAATAAGAAAAGAAGTTCTTGGAGAAGATTTGATGCAGTATCCTGATTAATAAGATTGATATGAATATTCCTAGAATTATTGAAGGAGGAAAGCATTCTGATGAACGAGGAAATTTATTTTTCAATAATAACTTTGATGCTTCGGAAATAAAAAGGATCTATTTTATTAAAAATAAAGATGTAAGTATTATCAGAGGTTGGACGGGGCATCAGATAGAGCAACGCTGGTTTAGTGCATTACAAGGAAATTTTACCATAAGGTTAGTAAAAATTGATAATTGGGATAATCCTAATAAAAAAACTGAAATATTAGAGTTTGAACTGAATAGTCAGAAGTTTAATATTCTCCATATTCCAAAAGGATTTGCAACTGCTATTCAAGCAAGAGAAGATAACTCAAAGTTAATGGTAATGGCAGATTATCTGTTAGGAGAAGTAAATGATGAATATCGTTTTGAAATAAATTATTTTGAAAAATTAAAATGATGAAAAAAGTAGGTATCACGGGACAAAACGGTTTTGTTGGTTCACATTTATATAATACATTAGGTCTACAGCCTGATAAATATGAAAAAATAAACTTCGAAAGAAACTTTTTTGATGACGAAGAAAAATTAAATGAATTTGTTGGAAAGTGCGATGTTATTGTACATCTTGCAGCAATGAATCGTCATCAGGATCCGGAAATTATTTATAACAATAATGTTGATCTTGTAAGAAAGATAATTGTTTCCCTAGAAAAAACAAAGTCTAAAGCACATGTTCTTTTCTCATCATCTTCTCAGGAAGAAAAAGATAATTTATATGGGAAATCTAAAAAGGAAGGAAGAGAGCTTTTAGCAAATTGGGCAGAAAAATCAGGAGGAAAATTTACAGGAATGGTAATTCCTAATGTTTTTGGCCCTTTCGGTAAACCCAATTATAATTCTTTTGTTGCCACTTTCTGTCATAAACTTACTCATGGCGAAACTCCGGTAATTGATAACGATGGCGAGGTGAAATTAATCTATGTAGGAGAGCTTGTTCAGAAAATTATTGATCAGATTGAAAAAGAAGAATCTAATGTGCTATATGAAGTACCTTATACTTCTTTAAATAAAGTTTCAGAGGTTCTTCAGAAATTAGAAAATTTCAAAAATTTATATTTTAACAACGGAGAAATTCCTGTGTTGGAAAGTAAGTTTGATTTAAATCTGTTTAATACTTTCCGTTGTTATTTTAATATTAAAGATCATTATCCTGTTAAATTTACTCAACATACAGACCCCAGAGGTGCATTTGTTGAGGTTATAAGATTAGGAATTGGCGGGCAATGTTCATTTTCTACCACAGTTCCGGGAATAACGCGAGGAAATCATTTTCATACAAGAAAAATTGAGAGATTTGCGGTAATTAAAGGAAAAGCTTTAATTCAATTAAGAAAAATTGATACCGATGAAGTTTTAGATTTCTATCTTGACGGAAACGAACCTGCTTATGTAGATATGCCAATTTGGTATACGCATAACATCAAAAATATAGGAGAAGAAGAATTATATACAATTTTCTGGATTAATGAACCTTTTAATCCGGAAGATTCTGATACTTATTTTGTAGAAGTTTAGATTGAATTATTTTATAGTTGGTTTTTTAGCATCATTTTGCCATATTTTTCTTAATGAAGAATTAATTTCATTATCAAAATTAATATTATTGGAAGAAAAATTTGAATCATCAAAGATCATTTCTGCCTTTTGTACTTGGGAGGTTGAGGTTAGAATATTGTTATTAGTAATTGTATTTGAAGAACTTTTATTTTTAAAAAGAAAAGTTATTTGATTTTTTTTCTTAATATTATCAGGCATTTTATTACCAATGGCGAAAAAATTAGAAGTAAAAATATTATTGTTGGAGCCATCTAAAAGGATATTGTAGAATTGCTCTTCAAAATAATTTTTTTCAATATAATTATTATTAGAATTTATTAGAATCAAAGCTTTACCATTGGAAAGAGTATTAGTTACATCGTAATTATCAATAAAATTTGAGAAATTTGCCTCTAAGATATTATCTGTAACATAAATCGAATAGGAATCCTGAATTAAGATTGCAATAGAATTGACTCTTAACTCAGATTTTGAAATATATGTAGAGGTACACGTCTTGTTTATTTTGATCCCGTACTTATTATTTTTAATAAAACAATTATTTATGAAATTATAATAAGAGGAACTAAGGTGCAAACCTGCTGTAAAAAAGCCATCTATTTCACAATTTTCTATTCTATTTCTGATACCTAAGATTTTAATTCCTATATTATTTTCAAAGTTTTGTGTAGTATTTTTCCAACTAAAAGGGTTTTTACCATACTCTGGTCCATAAATTGATAAATTTCGAACGTATTTATATTGATATGTATTATCATTCTTATTGTCAAGAATTGTAATAGCATTAATATTATAATTGTTTACTTTTAATATTGAAAGATTTGTTGCTATTCCTTCAATACTTATATTAGAAGGAAGTTCGATAGGATTTGTAATTAAAAATACGCCTTCAGGTATTAAAATCTTGTAAGTTTCAGTATTTTTGGTGTTTTTTAAAATAGAGTTGAATATTTTAGAGTTGTCAAAAACTCCATCACCTATAGCACCATGATCTTTTATATTAATAACTTTACAATAAAAAAGACAATAAGGAATAAAAATTAATAATAATAAAAAAAATCTTTTCATAGGAGGTTTTAATTTATACACTAATATAATGAAAAAATTGAGAGTAATGACGGTCGTAGGAACTCGTCCGGAAATTATTAGATTATCAAGAGTATTATCAGCTTTAGATGCGTCTGAAGCTATTGACCATATTATCGTTCATACAGGACAAAATTATGATTACGAATTGAATCAGATTTTCTTTGAAGATCTTGGACTTCGTAAACCGGATTATTTTTTAGAAGCTGCCGGAAAAACAGCAACCGAAACCGTTGGAAATATTTTGATTAAAATAGATCCGCTTTTAGAAGAATTGAAGCCGGATGCATTTTTAGTTTTGGGAGATACCAATTCTTGCCTTTGTGCAATTCCTGCTAAGAAAAGACAAATCCCGATTTTCCATATGGAAGCAGGAAACAGATGTTTTGATCAAAGAGTTCCGGAAGAAACCAATAGAAAAATTGTAGATCATACTTCGGATGTTAATTTAACCTACTCTGATATCGCAAGAGAATACTTACTAAGAGAAGGGCTTCCTGCAGACAGAATTATTAAGACTGGTTCTCCTATGTTTGAAGTACTGAATCATTATTTACCACAAATTGAAAGTTCAGACGTTTTAAACCGCTTGAATTTAGAAGAAGGAAAGTATTTCGTCGTTTCATCTCATAGAGAAGAAAATATTAATTCTGAGAAAAACTTTAACGGATTAATTGAGAGCTTAAATACTATTGCCGAAAAATTCGGTTATCCGATCATTGTTTCTACTCACCCAAGAACAAGAAATATGATTGATAAAATGAAAGTTGAGGTAAGACCGGAAATTCAGTTTCTAAAACCACTTGGTTTTCATGATTATAATGCATTGCAAATGAGAAGCTATGCAGTGTTATCAGATTCTGGAACAATTTCGGAAGAATCATCAATTCTAAATTTCAGAGCGTTGAATATCAGAGATGCTCACGAAAGACCAGAAGCAATGGAAGAAGCATCTGTAATGATGGTAGGTTTATCTCCTGAAAGAGTTTTACAAGGGTTGGTTCAGCTTCAACAACAGAAAACAGGTAAAGAAAGAAATTACAGACCGGTAGCAGATTATTCTATGCCAAATGTTTCTGAAAAAGTAGTCAGAATTATTTTAAGTTATACAGATTATATTAATAGAGTAGTGTGGAGTAAGAAATAATGAATAAAAAAATATTAATTCACAGTATTGTTTTTGCACCAGATGCTGTGTCAACAGCTTACTTGTATAATGATATAGCTTATAATTTAAAAAAAAATGGATTTGATGTAGAAGTTTTATCTACTACACCTCATTATAATCAAGTAAAAGAAAATTTAGATCAAACTAAATTTGATAAAAAAGCAGGAGGACTATATTATATAAGCTATTATAAAGGAATTAAAGTATATCATATACCACAGAAAAAATACAATAGTGTTTTTTTGAGAGGTATTGGTATGATATATTGGCATATTGTTTCATTTATTTTAGGTTTAAGAATTAAGAATGTTGATGTAATCATTAGCCCTTCGCCACCACTAACTATAGCATTAGTTTCAATTATATTAGCAAAATTAAAGAAGTCTAAGTTTATTTATAATGTACAGGAAATCTACCCTGACTTTTTTGTAAATCAAGGAAAAATGAAATCTAATTTTGTTTTGAATCAATTAAAAAAGTTAGAAAAATTTGTTTATAAACATTCAGACTCTTTAATTACTATTGATCAGAATTTTAAGAATACTCTTGCTCCACGAATGAAAAATCCTGAAAAAATTGAAATTATAGCAAATTTTGTTGATACAGAATTGTACTATCCAATAGAAAAACCTCTTGTAAATAAAGAATTATTTCCGGATAATGAAGATCTAAAAGTAATGTATGCTGGTAATATTGGGTTTGCACAAGACTGGGAACCATTAATTGAGATTGCAAGAAGAACTAAAGACAGCAAAGTGAGCTATTTTATCATCGGTGATGGGGCTTGTCGGGATTGGCTAAAAGATGAGATTGAAAAATATGATCTTAAAAATGTTCATTTAATAGATTATCAGTCGAGAGAAAGTATTCCACAAATTGTTAATTATGCAGATTTGCATTTCATTTTTATGAATAAAAAATTAGAAAATGATGGATTACCTTCAAAAGTTTATACTATTATGGCATGCAAAAAGCCTCTTTTGGTAATAAGTAATAAAAATACTCCTCTTTATGATCTATTAGATAACACAAATGCAGCATTTTTAATAGAGAATAAAGGTAATGATGTGTCTAAAGATCTTTTTAATATTTTTGATGATATACTTAATGATAAAAGTATATTAAAAGAAATGGGGAATAAAGGGTATGAGATTGTAAATAAATATTATACAAAAGAGAAAGTGACCGAAAAATATTTTAAACACATAAGTAAATTAATTAATGACTAGTAAAGTTTAGATGAAAATAATAATTATAACACAAGAGGATGCTTTTGTTGTTCCAAAAAATATTGAAAAAATTACTCAATTAGATGGAGTAGAGATTTTGAAAGTTGTAGATATTGATTCTGATTATAGTTTAGTAAATAAAAAATCTTATTTTATAAAGGGATTTGGGATTTTGCAGACAATTAAAATGGGACTTAATGTTGTGTCGGCAAAAATTATTAATATCATTGATTTTGCTACTTTTCAAACTTTGAAAATTACACCTAAAAGTTTAAAAGCAGTTTCAAAAAGATATAAGATTGATTTTTTACGAATTAAAAACCCTAATGATAAAGAGTTTTTAAATAGCATAAAATCATTACAACCCGATCTTATAGTTTCATATTCTGCACCTGTCGTGTTTAAAAAAGATTTATTAGAAATTCCTAAACATGGCTGTATTAATTTACATTGTTCATATTTGCCACATTATGCCGGAGTAATGCCTAGCTTTTGGACGCTTTATAAAAAAGAAAAAGAAACAGGAGCAACAGTTCACTACATGGACTCAAAAATTGATAATGGAAAGATTTTGAACCAAAAAAAAATACAAATTTCTGCTAATGAGACTATGTTTTCACTAATTTTAAAAAGTAAAGAAATTGGTGGAAACTTGATGTGTGATACGATACTGAGAATTAAAAATGCAAATATTGAGACAACAGAAAATATAACTGAAAATGGGAATTATTTTACTTGGCCTACAATAGAACAATTTCAAGAATTTACTAAAAACGGAGGAAAATTAATATGAAAAAATATGCTGTTCTTAGTATGGATGTAGAAGATTGGTATCATCTTGATTACTTTAATAAAGATGAATGTAATCAAAATCAATCTACAATGGATGGTTTAGATATTTATTTAGATATTTTAGATCAGTACGATATTAAAACGACATTTTTTATTGTTGGGGAATTAGTTGAAAAATTAAAAGATAAAATAGAAATTATTAAGAGAAAGGGGCATGAAATATGTCTTCATTCCTACGCGCATAAAAGACCACTTCAATTGAGCTTGGAAGATTTTAAAAAGGATACAATTTTAGGTGTTGAATCATTTAAAAACTTTACTAATACTGATGTGAAAGGTTATAGAGCTCCTTGTTTTAGCTTAGATAGAGATAGATTAGATATTTTACGAGAATTAGGATTTGAATTTGATTCTAGTAAAATAAAATTTGATGCTCATGATCTTTACGGAAGAATTAACATTTCTGATTTTCAAGATACAGATACAAATATTTATAAGAAAGCAAATTTTTATGAATTTGAAGCATCAACTGTTGAGTTTTTGAATAAAAACCTTCCCGTTTCAGGGGGCGGATATCTTAGAATTTTCCCATGGTTTTTAACAAAAGGTTTACTGAAAAGATTTTTTAAAACAAACAAACATTACTTTTTTTATATTCATCCATTTGAATTTTCTGAAAATTATAATATAAAAGTACCTGAAAATACTAATTTCAAAACCAAAATTAGATTTAATATGGGAAGAAAAAGTGTTGAAAATAAAATGCATAAACTTATTAAATTGCTAAAACAAAATAATTACGAGTTTGTTACCTTTAATCAAATTATAAAAAATGAGACCTAAACTTTTATTAACAGGTGCAAGTGGTTTTATTGGTTCACAGATTTATAAAGAATTAGAGAATGATTTTGATATTACGGCATTAACAACCTCTTCAGCGAGTTCATTATTTACAAATCTTAATTTATTAGATAGTTTGGCTTGTGAAGAATTTTTTAAGAATAGAAAATTTCATATTATTATTCACGCAGCTGCTATTGCTCATGGCAAAAATAAAGTTAATAATATGTCTGTAGAAAATGCGAATATTTTAATGACTGAAAATATATTTAAATATTTAGATACCTCTGAAAGCAAAGTTATTTTTCTAAGTTCCGTTTCTGTCTATAGTTATAAAAATAATAAGAAAATTATTTCCATTAATGATATTCCAATACCAGTCACGAAATATGGAAAAAGTAAGCTGAAATGTGAAGAAATTATACGTGACCAGAAACCCAAGTATTTTCATACTCTTCGGTTGAGTCCAGTATATACGGAGAAAAATTTACAAGATATTAGCAAAAGAGTTTTTTTACCAATTTTTAAATCGTCTTTTATTACCAAACAAGAAAGATCATATACATTATGTCATATGGACATAGTTACCAAAAAAATCAAAGATCTTATTCAAGACAATAGTAATTCTTTATTAATTGTTAAAGATTCTAAAGATCATGATCAAAAAGATTTACTAGCTTATTTCAAAATAGATAATCCCAATATTATAATTAATCGAAATTTATTGAAACCACTATTATTTTTGCTTAATGTATTTCAGTTTTCTAAAACAATTATTATTAGAGATATGCTTGAAAAATTATTCTTTTCTGTAAAATATACTAACGATTAAATTCACTTTATGAGTATATTAACATTTGGGGCTGTAATTCTAATATTATTAGTTATTGAGGTCATCTATTTCAAGATTGCAGATAAATATAATATCATCGACAAACCCAATCACAGAAGTGCGCACACTCAGATTACACTTCGTGGTGGTGGAGTTATTTTTCCGATTGCTTTTATTGTTTTCTGCTTGTTTAATTTCAATGAAGTTATTGAAAATTACTGGTCATTTGGATTAGGATTACTTGCCATCTGTACTATTAGTTTTATTGATGATGTTAAAACGTTGTCAAACAGAATCAGGCTTTCCATTCATTTGATTTCTGTAGTATTACTGCTCTATTTTACGGGAGCATTTGATCTAATGCCGTTTTGGGCTTGGCCAATTTTATTCATTCTAATTATCGGTACGCTAAATGCCTATAATTTTATGGATGGAATTAATGGTATGACAGGTGCTTACAGTTTAGTCACATTAGGTTCAATATTATATATCAATAAAAATATAATTCCGTTTACAGATGAAAACTTCATCATGTATCCTATTTTGGCATGTATTGTTTTTCTATTTTTTAATTTCAGAAAGAAAGCAAAATGCTTTGCAGGTGACGTTGGGAGTATGGGAATTGGTTTCTGGGTAATCGGATTAATTACGTTACTGATTATGAGAACAGGTGAGTACAAATTCATCTTACTACTCTCAATCTATGGAATGGAGGTCGTTTTAACAATTATTGAAAGAATATTATTAAAAGAAAATATTTTTGAAGCCCACAGAAGGCATTTATATCAACTATTTGTAAACGAGAAGAAGGTTTCTCATTTAGTAATTAGCTCTGTGTATGCCATTTTTCAATTAATTGTGAATATATTTTTAGTAAATTCGCAACTTCCGATTTGGGCAATCATTTTAATTATTTTTATTCCGATTGGAGGTCTTTATTTGGGGCTGAAATGGAGTTTGAAAAAGCAATTTAATCTCTAGAAAAAACAAAATAAATTATGAAAATTAAAGAAACTCCACTAAAGGATTGTTATATCATCGAGCCTACTGTTTTTGAAGATGACAGAGGTTATTTTTTCGAAAAATTTAATGAAAAAAAATTCGAAGAGCTTACAGGTATGAATGGTCATTTTGTTCAGGATAATATTTCAAAATCTTCGTATGGTGTTCTTCGCGGTCTTCATTTGCAGAAAGGGGAGCACGCGCAGGCAAAATTGGTTTCGTGTCTGGAAGGAAAGGTATATGATGTTGCTGTTGATTTAAGAGAAGATTCTCCAACTTTTGGAAAATGGTTCGGAATTGAATTGACTCCGGAGAACAAGCTTCAGCTCTATGTTCCGAGAGGTTTTGGTCACGGATTTTCTGTATTAAGCGAAACTGCTATTTTTGCTTACAAATGCGATAACTTTTACAATAAAGAGTCTGAAGGTAGTGTAATTTGGAATGATTCTGAATTAAATATCGACTGGAAATTACCATTAGATGTTGTTCAGTTATCAGAAAAAGACCGCGTATTGCCCACGTTTTCAGAAAGAAACTTTTAATATGATATTGAAAACCACTTCATTGAAGTGGTTTTTATTTTTTAATTCAAACCTTTCAATATTTTGTATCTTTGCAAACTCAAAATCAAAAAGATGCGCACAAAATCTGTAGGTAAGAAGAAAATTAATGTTGTAACGCTTGGTTGCTCCAAAAATGTTTATGATTCTGAAGTTTTAATGAGTCAGCTGAAGGCTAATGGTAAAGAAGTGGTTCATGAAGACAGAGGAGATATTGTTGTAATCAATACCTGCGGATTTATCGATAACGCGAAGGAAGAATCAATCAATACAATTCTTGATTATGTTGATGCTAAAAACAGAGGAGAAGTAGAAAAAGTATTCGTTACAGGTTGTCTTTCAGAAAGATATAAGCCAGATTTGGTTCGTGAAATTCCTGATGTTGATCAATATTTCGGAACCAGAGATCTTCCGATTTTATTAAAGCATTTGGGTGCTGATTATAAGCATGAATTGGTTGGAGAAAGATTAACGACAACGCCAAAGCACTATGCGTATCTGAAAATTTCAGAAGGCTGCGACAGACCTTGTTCATTCTGTGCAATTCCGTTAATGAGAGGAGGTCATGTTTCCACTCCAATTGAAAAATTAGTCCTTGAAGCACAAAAGTTGGCTAAAAAAGGAACCAAAGAATTGATTTTGATTGCTCAGGATCTTACCTATTATGGTTTAGATATTTACAAAAAGCGTGCTCTAGGAGATTTATTAAAGGAATTGGTAAAAGTAGAAGGAATCGAATGGATTCGTCTTCATTATGCCTTCCCAAGTGGTTTCCCAGAAGATGTTTTAGATATTATTCGTGAAGAACCTAAAGTTTGTAATTATATAGATATTCCCCTTCAGCACATTAATTCAGATTTATTGAAATCGATGAAAAGAGGAACAACTCACGAAAAAACTGATGCACTTTTAGGCAAATTCAGAGAAAAAGTTCCTGATATGGCGATTAGAACTACACTTATCGTGGGTTATCCTGGTGAAACTGAAGAAAGATTCCAAGAATTAAAAGATTGGGTAAAAGAGCAGAAGTTTGACAGATTAGGCTGTTTCACTTATTCTCATGAAGAAAATACCGGAGCTTATGTATTAGAGGATGATATTCCACAAGAAGTGAAAGAGGCTAGGGTAGAGGAGATTATGGAGCTTCAGTCTCAAATTTCTTGGAAAAAAAATCAGGAAAAGATAGGTAATATATATAGATGTATGTTCGACAGAAAAGAAGGAAATTATTTCATTGGTAGAACAGAGTACGATTCGCCGGATGTTGATAATACCGTGTTGGTTTCTGCGGAGAATACCTATATCTCAATTGGTGAATTTGCTGATGTTAAAATTACCTCTGCTGAAGAATTTGATCTATATGGCGAATTGGTTTAGTAAATCTGTTTGCTATTTATCATAATTTAAAGATAATCAGGATTATTAAGCTTCTGATTTTAAAATATTAATAAAATTTAATGATTTACAGTTTTAACTATTTATAAAGTTAATTAATTGTTTATCAATCGTTTGTATTTTTTAATTTAAAAATTATTTGTTTTTTTTATAATATAATAATGAAATTAAAAAATTAAATCATAAATTTGCAACAAGAATAGTTTTTTATAAATGCTATTTGTTGAGAATTAAATGGTTAAAGAGTGAAGAAATCAGAAGCGGAATGGTTTTTGATTTACTGCATTTAAAATTTAGCGGTTTAGTTTTTAAATTAGGCACAAGTTGGGATCGTAAGATCCTATGATAATAAAAAATTATTGGTGAAAAAAATGTAATTAAAATCTTTAAAAACTTATGAAAAAATTTTTATTTACAGCAACTATGCTTGTTTGTTTCTCAGCGCTGTCTAATGCGCAGCAAGGACGAGTTGGTATTAATACTACTACTCCGGCAGCTACATTAGATGTTGCTGCTAATACTGCTGACGCTACTAGGCCAGACGCGCTATTAGTCCCTCGTATGACAAGAGCTCAATTAGAAGCTAAGAATGCAGCTTACGTAGATGGTACAGCTGGTACTCCTAGTACTCAAAATGGAGCCTTAGTTTTTGTTACTGGTTTAGGCGGTACAGGAACCGGAAAGACAGTTAATGTGACTGCTACAGGATTCTATTACTATGATGGAACTGTAGGAAATAATGTATGGAAGGGAGTAGGAAGCGGTGCTGCTGCTAACCCGGCTTTAAATGTAGTTAATCAAACTGCTAGTTACACTGCATTAGCAACTGATGATATCATTCTTTATACAACTTCAGCTCCAGCTACTTTGACATTACCAACTACAGGTGTTACTGTTGGTAAGAGAATTTATGTGTCTGTTATAGGTACAGCGGATGTTGCTTTGTCTCCAGCTCCTAGAGAAACAGCTAACGTAAGTTTAATTGCTGGTCAAGGGAATATCCTTATGTATACTGGTAATGCTACAAGTCCTTGGTCAATTATTTCTGGTTATTAATCTAATAAAATTTGTAATGATGAACAATAATAAATTTAAATATCTTTCTGCTGCTATTTTATTGGGTGCTATTAACTTCTCTTTTGGGCAAGTTAGAATTGTAAACTCAGCTACAAACCAAGCAGTAAATAATAGTTCCGCATTTATCGATGCCTCTTCCAATTCTACAACTAATGGTACAACAAATGTTGGTAAAGGTTTAATCTTTCCAAGAACAGATTTAACGACTTTTACTAGTTTCAGTGGAACTCCGGTTGGTATTGGTACCTCTTTTCCTACTCGTTTTGACGGTATGATTGTATATAATACGGCTACAAGTGGAGTTGCTGGTGTTGGTTCTACTTCTGAACCTTTATTTGCAGGATTTTGGTATTATGATAATAAAACGACGACCACAAATGGTGGTACATGGAGACCAATCATTGGTGGAGGTGGTAAAGAAAATATCTTAACTACAGAAACTGTTACTAACAGATTAGTTAACAATGCTCAAATCTACGGTATCAAAGGTACTTTTACTACAACAGGTAACAGTACAGGTGTAACAATTCCTGCTCCAACAGGTATTACTTCAATGTATGGTATTACTATTTATAAAGCGGGAACTAACACAGTATATGGTAGAGAGCTTTATTCTTATGATATTACTAACGGATCAGCTGTTACAGGATCTCCAAGCATGTCTGTAGTATATCCTACAGGAACTTATGATTATGTATTAGAATATTTGAAATAATAATATTTTAAATCAAATAATATAAAAACCAATGAGATTCTCATTGGTTTTTTGTTTTTATACGATTAGAATAAACTTATCTAGAGTTTTAATATTTTATGGAAATTTCTAAAATAGTGATTTGATTGATAATCAGTTGGTTTTGAAATTTATAAATTTAAATTATGCTTTAATTAGTTAATTTTGTTAACTTTTTAAGTTTTATTTTAACATTTTTTAACAATGTTACTTAAGCCCCCTATTCATAGGTAGTTACAAATGTAGTTAACATAGAATTGATTTTTTGTTAACATATTTTAACAAATGAAATAGGCTCATTGGAACTTTACTGATACATTTGCCCTGTCAAAACCAATAAAAGTTCAACATGATGAAAAGATTCATTCTCGTAATCATAATGATGATTTCAACCTTTGGTATTTATTCTTTCAAGAACAGTGCCATAGATGCGAAAAAAACAAGTTATGCATCGTACTACCACGATAAGTTTAATGGTAGAAAAACAGCGAGCGGTGAGATTTTCGATAACGGAAAATTTACAGCAGCAAACAGAACGCTTCCGTTTGGTACTAATATTAAAGTAACCAATCTGAACAATGGAAAAGAGGTTATAGTGAAGGTAAATGATAGAGGACCTTTCCATTCATCAAGAGCATTAGATATGTCTAAAGCCGCGTTCGATGAGATCGGAGATATTGACCGAGGTACAATTCCGATCGAATATGAAATTGTCGATTAAAATTTATGATTTTAAATTAAAAAAGCCAACTGACTCAGTTGGCTTTTTGCTTTGTATTAAATGTCTAATTCCACTAAGGCAGGACAATGATCAGAATGTACTGCTTCTTTCAAAATAACAGCTCTCGAAAGCTTGTCTTTTAAAGTATAACTAGTAAAGTTATAATCTAATCTCCAACCTTTATTTCTTTCGCGAGAATTTTGCCTGTAGCTCCACCAAGTATAATTATCCGGTTCGTTGTTGAAAAACCTAAAAGAATCGATTAACTCACATTCATTAATAAAATCGGTCATCCATTCTCTTTCCATCGGTAAAAAGCCTGAAACATTCTTTAAACCGATCGGATTATGAATATCAATCGCTTCATGACAAATATTAAAATCTCCTGAAATAATTAAATTAGGAATGGTCTTTTTTAATTCTTTAATATAAGCCAGAAAATCGTGGCAAAACTGCATCTTAAAATCCAGCCTTTCGATATTTGAAGCAGAAGGCACATATACTGAAATTGCTGAGAATCCGTCGAAATCCGCACGAATGATTCTCCCTTCATTATCATAGCTTTCTATACCGCAACCATATTCCACATGATTAGGCTTTATTTTAGAGGCAATTCCGACGCCGCTATAACCTTTTCTCTGCGCCGAATGCCAATAACTGTGATATCCTAATTTTTCAAGACTATCGATATCAATCTGGTCGTTTCCGGCTTTGCTCTCCTGAATGCAGATTACATCGGGATCGGCAGTCTTCAGCCAACCCAAAAAATCTTTTGTAAAAGCGGCTCTTATTCCGTTTACGTTGTAGGTAATTAATCTCATGGTTCAAAAATATAAAAAAACAGCCGGAAAAAACCTTTCGATCTTTTCCGGCTCAACCCAGAATTGAATAAACTATGAAAAAAACTACTTGGGTTCTAAAATACTGAACGGAATAATACACTCTTCAAGAGAAATTCCTCCGTGCTGGTATGTTTCTTTATAATAATTCACAAAATGATTGTAGTTCTTAGGATAGGCTAAAAACGTATTATTCTTTGCAAAAATATATTTTGAACTTAAATTTCCTTTTGGTAAAAACAGTTTTTCGGGGTTGGTAACTGCCCAAACATCACGATCGTCATACGTTAAACTTTTACCCGTCTTATAACGAATGTTGGTAGAAGTCTCTCTGTCACCAACCACTTTGCTTGGCTTTTTAACATAAACCGTTCCGTGATCGGTTGTAATAATCAATTTGAAACCACTTTCCGCAGCTGTTTTAATGATTTTTAATAAAGAAGAATTCTCAAACCAGTTCAATGTTAGTGATCTGAAGGTTTTATCATCACGAATCAATTGGTCAACAATATGATTATCTGTTTTTGCATGAGACAAAATATCTATAAAGTTGTAAACAATCACCAATAGGTCATTATTTTTATGCTGATTGAAATCGTCATAAATCTTTCTTTCAAAATCGGCATTCAAAACTTTTAAATATTTCATTGATTTTGAACTTAGACCAATTCGCTTCATTTGATCTTCTAAGAAATCGCGTTCGAATTCGTTTTTGTTACCTTCTTCATTATCATTAAACCATTTATCTGGAAAACGTTTTTCGATTTCCGAAGGCATTAATCCTGCAAAAAAAGAATTTCTTGCATACTGAGTTGCCGTTGGTAAAATGCTGTAATAATAATCCTCAGATGTTTTGTTGTAAAATTTAGTGAATAAAGGCTCAATTACTTTCCACTGATCATAACGAAGATTATCAACCATCAGCAAAAGAACTTTGTCTTTTTCTACTTCAGGTTTTACTTTTTCTTTGAAGAGTGTATGGCTCATGATCGGTTTATCATGCCCTTGTAACCAGTCTTCGTAATTGTTTTCTATAAATTTTGCAAACTGAATATTGGCTTCCTCTTTCTGACTTTGAAGAAGATCGGCAAATTCATTATCCGCTACTTTATCAAATTTAATTTCCCAATTAAGGATTTTCTTATAATATTCTGCCCATTCCTGGTATGTTCTTAAATAAGACAATTCCATAGAAAGGTTTCTGAATTCTTGCTGATATTGTAGAATAGTCTTCTGCTCCACAAGATTATCCTGTTGCAGATTTTTCTTTAATGAAAGTAAAATTTGATTAGGATTCACAGGTTTCAGGATATAATCGGCAATTTGGGAACCAATTGCTTCTTCCATAATGTGCTCTTCTTCACTTTTCGTTACCATTACAATCTTCAGCGCATTATCTTTATCCTTGATCATAGGAATCGCTTCAAGACCGGAAATTCCGGGCATATTTTCATCAATAAGTGTTAAGGCGAATTTCTCTGAATCCATCAATTCCAAAGCCTCGTTTACATTGTTAACAGGGGTTACCTGATAACCTTTTTTTTCTAAAAATACGATATGAGGTTTTAGTAAATCTATTTCATCATCAATCCATAATATCTTTTCCGACATAATAATTTTTTTTACATGGTTATTGTATCAAAATGTTGACCAATTCTTTCTAAAAACTGCCAAAATACGCAGCTTTATAGTTAAATAATCGTTAAAAACAAATTTATATTATCTTCAACAATTAAAGACTATGAATATATAATTTTTAAAGCTTTAATGAAAGGATTTATAGAGAAAAAATCAATTTAAATTTAGAATTGTTTCAAGTAAAAATAAAATGATACAGAACAGCGAATAGCCGAATTGAAAACTGTTTTAATATTTATTTAATTGAAGTTCCGTTTTAAATTTCCTAACTTTGTTTACTAATCAGACCTTTCAATGCAGAATAAGCTAAAAATTATTAATGATCCTGTTCACGGTTTTATCAGAATTCCACACGAAATTTTATTCGATATTATAGAGCATCCGTATTTTCAGAGATTAAGAAGAATCGGGCAAACCGGACTTTTAAATCTCATATTTCCCGGAGCAACGCATACGAGGTTTCATCATGCGCTGGGAGCAATGCATTTGATGGTGACGGCTTTGGATACGTTGAAACAGAAAGGCGTTGAAATTTCTTTAGAGGAAGAGAAAGGTGCGATGTTGGCGATTTTAATGCATGATATTGGGCATGGTCCGTTTTCTCATGCGCTCGAAAGTATGTTGATGGATGATTGGCATCACGAAAATCTTTCGCTATTATTAATGAACAGATTGAATGTGGAATTTGATGGTCAGCTTTCTGTTGCGATTGAAATGTTTCAGGGGAAATATCACAGAAAATTTTTCAATCAGTTAATTTCTTCCCAGTTGGATGTCGATAGGCTTGATTATTTAAAGCGTGATAGCTTTTTCACTGGAGTTTCTGAAGGGAATATTAATACCCAGCGAATTATTTCCATGATGAATGTGTGTGAAGAAGGAGAGTTGGTGATTGATGCAAAAGGAGTCTATTCCATAGAAAACTTCCTAACAGCCAGAATGTTTATGTATTGGCAGGTTTATTATCACAAAACATCAGCGTTGGCGGAATTTATTTTGGTGAAAATTTTAGAAAGAGCTAAATATCTCGTTTCTCAAGGTTTTGAACTTCCTGCTTCTGATAATTTAAACTATTTTTTGCATCGTGGAAAAGCCGCTGCATCTGATGAAGATGTAGAAAGATTCACTCAGTTGGATGATAATGATATTATTCAGGCGATGAAATTTTGGCAAAATTCTGAAGATTACGTGCTGGCTTATTGGTGTAAATGTGTGATTCAGCGAAATTTACCAAAAACAATTATTTCATCACATCCGTTTGATGAAAAATTTATTGAAGAAAAAATAAAAAAGGGGAACGAAATTTTAGAAATCGATAATTCAAATGAATTGGTTCATGAAATTAAAAGAAAACTTCTTCCTTACGATACTGAAAAACAACCGATTTATTTACTTCAGAAAAACGGAACAAAATTAAGACTCGACGAATCCGAGGATCAGCTTTTATCAGGCTTGATTGTGAATAAAACGACAAGATATATTTTAACATTTCCGAGAGAAAATACAAACGGAAATCTTAAAGTATATTAAAATTGATATTCCTAAAATTAAAAAATGTTTGCGAATTATAGAATTTCTTATCTTTGCAGAATATGGAATTTACAGCTTCGCAAATTGCAAGTTTTATTGACGGAAAAATAATAGGCGACGAAAATGCGCTTATTAAAGGGGTTTCACCAATTGAAGGTGGGGAATCTGGGCATCTTTCTTTTATAGCACAAGATAGATTTTCCCATTTTTTAGATACCTCAAACTGCTCCGTTCTTATTGTTTCTGAAAACCTTTTAACAAAAGACACTTATAATCCAACCATAATTGCAGTAAAAGATGCTTATCTTTCTTTTCAGATCCTGATGAATTTATATCAGGAAATGCAGGGAAGAAAAGATGGCATTGAAGACGGATCATCTATTCACGAAAGTGCAAAAATCGGTGAAAATGTGTATATTGGAGCGTTTACTTACGTTTCTGAGAAAGCAAAAATTGGAGACGGTACACAAATTTATCCTCAGGTATATATAGGTAAAGGCGTAAAAATTGGTAAAAACTGTAAAATCGACAGTGGTGCCAGAATTTACGACTACTGTATTATCGGAGATAATTGTGTGATCCATTCCAATACCGTGATCGGTGGCGATGGTTTTGGTTTCCAGCCAACAGCAGAAGGCTTCAAAAAGATACCTCAGCTTGGTAATGTTATCATTGAAGATGATGTGGAAATCGGATCTAATTGTAGCATCGACAGAGCAACTATTGGTTCTACCATGATTGGAAAAGGAACTAAAATCGATAATTTGATCCAGATTGCTCACAATGTGAAAATCGGACAGAATAATGTAATTGCAGCACAAGCAGGAATTGCAGGTTCTACGGTTATCGGTGACTGGAACCAGATTGGAGGCCAAGTAGGTGTTGTAGGACACATTAAAATTGGAAATCAGGTGAAAATTCAGGCTCAGAGTGGCGTGAATTCTAGCGTTAATGATAAAGAAACTTTGTACGGTTCGCCGGCAATTAGCTATAACGACTATCTGAGAAGCTATGTGCATTTCAGAAATCTTCCTGACGTTGTAAAAAGAATAAATAATCTTGAGAATACCTCAAAAGATAATACTAATGAGTGATATGCAAAAAACACTTCAGCAAGAGGTTACTCTTTCTGGAATTGGCCTTCATACGGGTAAAGAAGTAAAACTAACCATTAAACCTGCTAAAGAAAATACAGGTTTTATATTTGTAAGAACAGACCTTGAAGGGCATCCTCAGGTTGAGGCAGATGTGAATTATGTTGTGGCAACGGAAAGAGGAACAACATTAGAAAAATTAGGAGTAAAAATTACTACTTGCGAACATCTTTTAGCCGCTTTGGTGGGTTGCGATGTTGATAACGCAATTTTAGAAATGGATGCTTCTGAACCTCCTATTTTAGACGGATCTTCAAAATTCTTTGTTGAAGCTATCGAAAGCGTTGGAGTTGTAGATCAAAATGTAGCCAGAGAATATCTTGTGGTGAAAGAAGTTCTTACGTACAGCGATCCGGCAACTGGTTCAGAGATTACCATCATTCCTTCGGATACTTACGAAGTAACGACTATGGTAGATTTTGGGACTAAAGTTTTAGGAACTCAAAATGCCACGTTAAAAAATATATCAGAATTTAAAGATGAAATTTCATCTGCAAGAACGTTCAGTTTCTTGCATGAGTTGGAAATGCTTTTAGATCATGGCTTGATTAAAGGTGGAGATATTTCCAACGCGATTGTATATGTAGATAAAGATCTTACTCCTGATACAACAGAAAAATTAAAGAAAGCCTTCGGAAAAGACAATGTGTCTATCAGACCAAACGGAATTCTTGATAATTTAAATTTAAACTATCCAAACGAAGCTGCAAGACATAAATTGCTTGATGTAATTGGTGATTTAGCTTTGGCTGGTGTGAAAATAAAAGGTAAGGTAATTGCCAACAAACCAGGACATTTCGTTAATACTCAATTTGCTAAAAAGCTGAACCGTCAGTGGAAATTGCAGAAAAAGAAAAACGTTCCTGATTTTGATTTAACTAAAGAACCTGTTTTCGATATCAACGGAATTATGAAGCTTATGCCTCACAGACCACCGTTTTTATTGATTGATAAAATTCTTGAACTTTCAGATTCTCACGTGGTAGGTTTGAAAAATGTAACAATGAACGAACCTTTCTTCGTTGGGCATTTTCCTAAAGAGCCCGTAATGCCGGGAGTTTTACAAGTAGAAGCTTTAGCACAGACAGGGGGAATTTTGGTATTGGCAAGCGTTCCGGATCCTGAAAACTATTCTACGTATTTCATTAAAATTGATAAAGTGAAATTCAAGAGAAAAGTAGTTCCTGGAGATACTATTATTTTCAAAATTGAACTTATAGAGCCTATCAGAAGAGGTATTGTTCACATGCAAGGATACGGATATGTAGGAGATACTGTGGCAGTAGAAGCAGAGCTAATGGCTCAAGTTGCAAAAAATAAAATTGATTAAATGATTCATCAATTAGCAGCCGTTGATAAACGTGCGAAAATCAGCAAAAATGTTGTAGTAGAACCATTTACTACCATTGCAGCAGATGTTGAAATAGGAGAAGGAACTTGGATTGGTTCTAACGTTACCATTATGGATGGAGCCAGAATCGGGAAAAATTGTAAGATTTTTCCGGGAACTGTTATTTCTGCGATTCCTCAAGATCTTAAGTTTGACGGTGAAGATACACAGACAATCATTGGTGATAATACGACATTGAGAGAATGTGTTACCGTAAATAAAGGGACGAAAGCACTGGGGTATACCAAAGTAGGAGATAACTGTTTAATAATGGCCACTTCTCACGTCGCTCACGATTGCATTATAGGAAATAATGTAATTATTGCTAACGGTTGCGGGATTGCCGGACATGTAGAAATAGGAGATTTTACCGTAATGGGAGGTTTATCTGCCGTTCAGCAGTTCGGGAAAATTGGTAAACATACCATGATTTCCGGAGGATCGTTGATCAGAAAAGATATTCCGCCTTATATTAAAGTAGGAAGAGAGCCTATATCTTATGCAGGAATCAATTCTGTAGGATTAAGAAGAAGAGGATTTTCTAACGAGAAAATTTTTGAAATCCAGAAAATCTACAGATCTATTTTCCAGATGAAGATGAATGTTACTCAGGCATTGCTTTACATAGAAAAAGAAATGCTTCCAACGGCTGAAAGAGATGAAATTCTTCAGTTTATTCAAAATTCACCAAGAGGTATCGTAAAAGGATACGGAACCGGTAAGGAAAGAGAATAATTTTAAGCAAAATATAGATGAAAAATTTAATCCTGATAGTAGCGCTTTCGACCGTCAATTTATTGTTTGGCCAGCAAACGGAAGGATTAAAAATTGTAAGGGAAGGTAAAATGTCGATGGAACGAAGAATTCCTTCAAAAACCGACGACAGCCTTGCTAAAAATAATTTAAATGATATTCTAAAACAGAATACTATCGGTGGAAGCTCCATTTTGGGAACAGCCAATCCTTATCATTCTGAAGTTCAGATCAACGTGAACAGATTACAAAATAATGTGAATACATTTAATAATAATTTATATAACCGAATGCCTATGCAAGGGCAGGGAATACAATTTAATAAAAGAAAATAATATACAAAAATTAATGGCAACAAGTAACGATATCAGAAAAGGGCTTTGTATTGAATACAGCAATGATATTTTCAAAGTAATCGAGTTTCTTCACGTAAAACCGGGTAAAGGGCCTGCTTTCGTAAGAACAAAATTAAAATCAGTAACCAACGGAAAAGTTATTGATAACACTTTTTCTGCAGGTCATAAAATCGAGGAAGTAAAAGTGATCACCAGAAAGTTCCAGTATCTTTATGATGATGAGAACGGATTCCACTTCATGAATAATGATGACTTCTCTCAATTATATTTAAATAAAGAAATGATTGAAAACTCAAACCTAATGAAAGCTGGTGAAGAAGTAACAATCATTTTGAAAGAAGCTGACGAAACTCCGCTTTCTGCAGAATTGCCACAGTCTGTTTATCTTGAAGTTGTAGAAGCTGATCCGGGTGTGAAAGGTAACACAGCAACCAATGCTCTTAAAAACGCAATCGTTGAAACGGGAGCAAGAGTAATGGTTCCTTTGTTCATCGAGCCGGGAGACAAAATTAAAGTAAGCACTGAAGACGGTTCTTACTTAGAAAGAGTAAAAGAATAATTATTCAAAAAAATTATAGAAAGCTGGAAGCATCATAACTTTCAGCTTTTATTTTTTAGGGCAGCTATTTCCATCCTCCGTTCCCGCTTTTTTGTTTTGGCTTTTCAGCCAAAACAAAAAGAGCTTCACTCAGGCTGGGCTGCAAATGTAAACCGCAAAAAACTTTGTCAAAGTTCGAAACTTTGACAAAGTTGATAACCAAACATCATTTAAAGACATGACGTTTCATCAACCACAGAAATTAAAAACGATAGCTGAAATTATCGGCGCAAAATTCGTAGGTTCAGAAGAATTTGAAGTATTGGGAACCAACGAAATTCATAGGGTAAGACCAGGTGATATTGTTTTCGTGAATCATCCGAAATATTACGATAAAGCATTAAATTCTGCGGCAACTATTATCTTGATCGATAAAGAAGTGGAGTGCCCGGAAGGTAAAGCATTGTTGGTTTCAGATGATCCTTTCCGAGATTTCAATAAGATCAATACACACTTTACGAGAATTTATAATTTCACGGAAGAACTTCATGATGTAGAAATTGGCGAAGGCACAAAAATCCATAATACAGCAGTTATTGGAAACAATGTTGTAATCGGAAAAAATACGCTTATTTTCCCAAATGTTGTGATTGGTGACAGAACGGTGATTGGAGACAATGTAGTAATCCAGTCAAACACAGTTTTGGGAGGTGACGCATTTTATTACCGTAAACTCAACGGAAATTTCGACCGTTTAATTTCTGTCGGAAATGTTGTCATCGAAAACAATGTAGAAATCGGAAACGGATGTACGATTGATCGAGGCGTTACAGACTCCACGATCATTGGGGAAGGTTCTGTGCTAGATAATCAAATCCAGATTGGGCATGATACCATTATTGGTAAAAAATGTTTGATTGCTTCTCAAGTGGGAGTTGCAGGATGTTGTATCATTGGCGACGAGGTAACACTTTGGGGACAAGTAGGTATCGCTTCCGGAAATAAAATCGAAAGTGGTTCTGTTCTTTTAGGTAAAACCGGAGTCAACAGAGATCTTGAAAAAGGCACTTATATCGGTATGTTTGCCGAGGATTACAAAACCTATCTTAAGAAAGAAGTTAAATTGAGGAATTTAAAATAATCAAGACATAAGATTAAAAAAAATCCGTCAGTTCGAGTGTTTTTCGTAATAGAATGGAGAAAAACGTATCGAGAACTTTTTTTAAATAATAATAATTTCTCGATACGATTTTTTCAAAATCTACTCGAAATGACGTTGTGCCATTTATGCAATGAATACTTCTAATCTCAGTTTAAAAATACAAAGTACAGCAGTCATGCTGTACTTTTTTTATTCTAAAAATTAATATTTTTCACTAAGTTGAGATGTTGTGTCGATTATTTTTGTAATTTTAGACATCAAACACAATTTAATTTAGATGAAAAACACAACTTACATGGCATTCGCCTTCTCTCTTATTTTCCGACATTTTCTATAATTTACCTTCAAATAGATTTTTAGCCATGAGTATTTATGTGATCACTCACTTTGTAAAAAAAGGTGAAACCCTGGAAGAAATTGCGGCTTTATATGATATTCCGGATGTGAAAATGTTGTTTTCTTTCCATCATCTTCATGTTCCTAAAGATAAAAATCATTTAGGAAAAGTTTTGTATGAAGGTCAGGAGATTTTCATTCCGAATAAAGAGGATATTGCAAGAATGATTGCAAAGCGTAAGGAAAGAAGACAGGAAAACGTAGACCGTAAATTTCATAAACTCCGCAACAGAACTTTCGATTTTCCTTGTCGGGAAATAAGTTGCAGTTATTTGGTGACGATTCATGAAAAAGATTCCAAAAATGTATATAAACAGACTTTAATTGTAGAGCATTTTAATAAAAATGAAGATGAATTGCATCCGCTAAGAATTCATCAGTCTGAAATTACATGTAATGATAAGCTGCCTAGTTTTTCTGTTGAAATTATGTCTTCAGAATTAAATAAAAGTATTTTTCCTTTAGAAATTTATGTGAATAAGAAGGGATTAGTTGAAAAAATTAATCAAATATATACTTTAAGGAAAAAATGGAAACAGCGTAAACCAGATTTACAAGAACTTTTTGAAGGTGAAATAGGAGGTAAGTTAATAGAACAGGTGGGTTATAAAATTTGTAATTCTGATATTTTGAGCGATTACCTCAATTCTAATATTCTTTGGGCGCTATTGTTACGCGGTAGAATGGGGAATTACGAAGACGGAATCTGTAAAAAATATATAAAACTGCTGAATGAATTATGTATTGTAAAAAATGTGATGTTGAAAAATGAAGATGTCAACAGCAAATATTATTACATTTCTCAGGAGATTAGAAAAAAAGATAATTCTAATTTTCAGATGAATGTAAAATATAAGCAGGATATAGAATATGGAATGCTGGAAGAAGCAGAAGTTGATCTTCATAGCGCAACTGAAATTATAAACATAACCATTAAAAAAACACAAATCTGATGGCAACAAAATATCGTGTATGTCAGGGAGCAACTTGTATGTGCAAGTTCGGAACTGCTCCTGATAAGCTGAAAGTAAAAACACAGAATAAACATTACATTAACGACAAAGATTGTAAAACCAAACTTGCCGCCACGAATAAAGAACTTGGAGCAACCTTTGAGAAAAACAGTTTCGGAAGCTGTTCTAAAATGAATAACAATCCTTGTCAGGCAACAGTTACCGAATGGAGCGGTTATTACGAAAATATCACCATTGAAATGAATAAGGGAAAATCTTTGTTGGAAGACAGTAAAGCGACTTGCCCTGTAGGAGGAAAAGACTGCATCAGCATTATAAAGCATGGGCAGAGCATTGAGCTCAGTCAACAGAATCTTGAAAATACAAGCTCATTGAAGGTGCATTTGTTTAATCCGTTTATGGATATTGATGAGCTGTTGGATGAACTGGACGGTTTAGATGCCTATTAACCCCAAAAAAGTATAGAAATGTCTAAAAAAGGAATTTATAGAATATCCGGAAATACATCTCCGGTCGTTGGCAAAGAGATGATTTATACTATTGAAGAATGGTATCCGGATACCCCTTTGCTGGAGAGAAACCCCATGAATGTGACGTGGGAATTATTCATCAAACAAAAAAGCGGACAGTTTGTTTCTACAAGTATTAAGAAAAAAGGAATCAGTCATTTTACGTTTGGTGAAAAAGCGTGGCGGTATACTTACAGGCTTGAAGCGTATCTGAATCACCCTGAAGGCAAAGAGCCGATGTCGTTAATCATTAATCCGCAGCCCAGTAAAGTTCCGCAGATTAATAAAGTAGAGCTTCATTATATTGATGATGAAAAAGGCAATGTTTTTAGTTTTTTTGAAAAATTAAGAGCCAAGGCTCATTGTATAAATCTTGCGAATGAAGAACTGTTGTTTACCTTATGGGAAGATGATGTGAAGGGAAAAGGTCATGATCCCAAGAATCTTTTGGTAGAAACAGCAAAAGCAAAAGTAAACCCTAAAAACGGATTGGCTGTTGCAGAGTTTATGCTAACAAAAGGACTTATGACCAAAGCTATGAGAGGGGAGCATGATGGTCAGCTAGAATTTTATGTTACGGTAGAATATTATAAAAATAAAAAACATGATTCTGAAAATGTAAATGTGCAAAATCCTCTTTATAAGGTACCGCCGCCAATAAAACATGAAAGTAGGCAAAAGCCTAAAGAAACTCAACATCCAGCAAAAGCCCAAGGTTCTCCGGCAACACAAAAGCCTAAAAGTAAAAAGGAAGAAAAAGGCATTTGGGATACCATGCTCGACAAAGGAAAAGAACTTTGGGATGTCGCAGAAAGTAAAATTGCCACGGCGACAAAAGATAAAGAACCTGCTAAAAAAGTGGATAAAACCAATAAGCCGGTGTTGGTGGAGAAACCTGATGAAGTGGATAAGAAGAAAAATGGATGCCCAAATTGTGAAAAAGATATAACTGCTGAGGATTTACAAAGTATATTTCCTAAAGCGGATGCTTCGAAAAGAAAAATTGTAGCAGATACATACAATAAGTATATGAGAGCCTTGAATATGAATACATGTTGGAACAAAGCTCATTTTTTCGCTCAAGCAAAAGTAGAGTCGGGTGATTCATTGAGTTTAAAAAAAGGTGAAAATTTGGATTATGCAGCAGAAGCTCTTCCCCAAAAATTTTCAAAATTTAGAATTCACACTAATCAAAAATATAATGCGATTACGAATGGACCTAATGATTTGGCTTTCAAATATGGAAGAAGTAAACAGAATAATTTTAAAGCAGATCAAAAAATGATTGCCAATATTGCTTATGGTGAAAGGTTAGGGAACAAAGGAGGAGATGATGGATGGAATTATCGAGGTAGAGGTATGGTACAGCTTACGGGTCGAAAAAATTATACAAGTATAAATACTTATACTTTAAAATATTTAAACGTAAATATTCTTGAAGAATTTGAAAAAGTAGGAACTGATATTGATATTGCTGTTTTTACCTCACTTGCTTATTTCCATTTTTTGGGAGCAACATCAAAGATGATAGGCGAAGAAAATGAAGATATTATTTCAAGTTTTGTGGGAAATGATGTATTTATATTTGATGAAAAAGGAAATGAAGAATCGGTAAATCATGTTCCTAAGCAAAAAGCTTTTGATAACATAACATCAAAAGTTTTTAAAGTGAAAGAATGTACATATAAAAATAAAAATAGTAAAAATGATAAAGAAAAGAAGAATGAATATGATATATACATAGATAGTTTTTCGTATAAAAAAATAAATATAAATAAAGAAAGTGATCAATATGTTTATAATATTTACAATGCAAATAAAATATTAAAAACATATACTTTAGAAATGAATAATCATAATTTACTACCTTTTCCTGAAAACAGCAGTAATTGGGGAAGGTTTGGAGCTAGGGATAAAGGTGGTGATAACTGGATTGAAGAAAAAGTATGTGCAGCTTTATTAGGATTTTTTTATTCGTTACCAAGTAATGGCTATAGTGGAATATTGTATTTTAATGATATTTCTGCAAATGATGGGAGAAATATTGGACATAAAGGTCACGTAAAAGGTAATGATATAGATATAAGATATCCAGGAAGTAGTAACGGAGGAGTAACAACTTGGAGAGAAGCTATGAAAGCATATGGAACAGAGCAAAAATTTGTTTCTGTTTTAGAAAATATCTTACAAATAGCATTAAAATGGGGATTTAATAAAAATTATGCGTACAAGAAAGGAATTTTAAATACAACAGGTGTAGCTACTAAAATTCATCAAGATCATTTTCATTTAGGATTAAGATAATAAAAATATAATAAAATGAGAAAAATAGTAATATTTTTTGCTGTAATAACTAATTTGTTAAGTTGTCAAAAAAAAGATAAGCAAATGAATAGCACAAATGAAAGGTTCACTTCAAATGATACAATAGAGTTAATAAAAAAACATATTGATCTTCAAAAAATGTACGAACTTCCTGAAAATGATACGGATATTTCCCATCAATATCATTTAACAGATATTGATTATAAATTAGGCGGCTATGTTGTAGCAAAAGGGCTTGTAAGTTCAGGTTTTAAACCTCTTGGAAAAGATGAGTTTAATAATAAAATAAAATTATTCTTTGAAAATTCGCCAAACTGTAAATTAACACAGAAAAAGGGAAACGGCTCCTTTTACACATTTTTGATTAACACAGAAAAAGATACGGATATTGAAAAGACAGAAGATGATTATACATATGATCATATTTTTGTTTTTCCTGAATACAAAATAATTTCTAGTTTACCATTGTTAGAAAGTTTTGTGAAAATTGAAAATAATAAATTGGATTTTATTCAAGATTCTAATTCTCTTCATAGGAATAATTATTTATTTAATGAAAGTAAAGCTGATTTAGTATGGCTATTACTAAATGATAAAGACTTTCTACAAAATCTTTTGGTAGTTTTTGGTTATGATAAAGAAGAGAAAATTAATGAAATGGTTTTGAACGATTTATTTAAAAAATATGAATCTGATACCCCTGTATCTACAGAAAAAATAGGAGAAATTTTGTTTGTAAAAGATTGTAATAAAAAACTTAGTATTAGAGAGGGGCTATTGGATTATGTTGCTAAACATACAAATCAAAACGAAAGCAAATTCATAGAAGCATTGGGAAATTATTTACTTTATTTATTTCATGAAGATACAAACAAAAAATTTGATGAAGATCTAAGATCTAAATTTACGTTAGAAGATAAAGCAAAAATTGTTGCATATGTTGCAAATATTGAAAGTCCGGCATTTTATAAGTATAAGTATTCTAATTCTACAGCAGGAAGTTGGACAAAGGCGGGTACTTCTTTATATAATATCACTAATGAATATCCGGAGATATTAGAAATAATAAAAAAAAATAATTATTATGGATTGCAACCCTTAAAAGAAATTATAGAAGGTGTTGAATTTGAAGAAGAAAAAAATATTGGAATAAACTTTTATGAAAATGAATATAGAAAAATTAAAACTTTATTAAATAAACAGAAAGCTTCCATAGCACAAATAAAAATCTACGACCGCGCCGATTTCAACAGTTTTTCAACAGAGATAACTGTAAAAAATGAAATTGAATACTTGAGCAAAATCTCTGGTTGGGATTTTATACGAGTTGATGGCAGGGTAGGATATATACCAAATGAACAGGTTTTTCATGAAGTAGCAAAAACAGAGAGAAAGAAGCATAGTTTTCTTGCAGATGATGACCCGCTTCCGGAAAAAAAGAAAGGATTTTGGGATCGTTTGTTTGGATAAAAAATAGAATATGAGAGAGGTAGCAAAGATAATTTTTTGTTTTTTATTCTTTACAATTTTGATTAATTGCCAAAAAAATAGGGAGGGAAATAATGTAAACAATGAAACCAAAGTTTCTCAAAACTTAGACTTTATCAATTATCCTATTGATGATCTTGAAGGTATAACTTCTACTCAGTACGATGGTATATACAGAAATTTTGATTACAAATATAGTAATGGCGAAGCTACATTTATACTAGTACCTAAAGTTGGAGCAGAAAATTGGTATGCTCAACAAATTAATAAATATAAAAATCAAGATGTTGATGCAGCTATAGAAAGAAGCTTAAATGAACAATCTTTCAAAAAAATAAGCAATGATTTTGATATTTGGGTTTTTCATATTCCTAAAGAGTTTCTAAAATATACTCCAAATATGGATGCGCCTTATACTCAATTAATTCCTCGGAAAGTATTTTTATACAAGTATGACTCATCAAATAACAGCTATGTTACTATAGACATATTTAATGTTCATAATGAAAGTGATGTTTTAAAAGAAGATAAATGGAGAGAAAACTATATAAATAAATTAGCGTCACAAAGAAAAAATAAATTGTCTAATCTAGATCAATGGGTCGGAACATTTATTAATTCAGATGATGAATCATTAAAATCTTATGATGAAATTAAAAATAGAATTGGATGGTATGAGCTGGTAATTTCTCCAAATGAAATCATCTATCTTAATGATAACCGAATGGAATCTGAATTTCCAACAGAAGCGCCTGGAGGATATGTAATAGATTATAAATGTGATTATATAATTTCAGGGGATACACTTAAACTCTATAAGAAACAACAAAATAATACAGGAACATCTAAAAGTCTTAATAAAACGGCACAGCCAGTAGTTCTATTATTTAAGCAAAATAATAAATATTATGGATTTTCAACAGATATAAAAGATTCTGAAAAGTTGATAAATTCTGCGCGAGCTCAGAATGAAACACCTTATTTATTTTATAAATTTAATAGGATAAAAGAGTAAATTAATATTCCTTTATCAATATAATCCCAGTTATTATACTCCAGAATATAATCCTCTCTCTCAAAAGGAAAAGCAATTTTATGATTCTTAGCCAAGCTTAGAATAAACTTACTTTTTTTTCATCAGTTCAAAGAAAAATAAGTAAATTTGTGAGCATTAATAAAAATAATAAATAAATTAAAATTATAATAAAATGTCAATTTTAGTAAACAAAGATTCTAAAGTAATTGTACAAGGATTTACAGGGAACGAAGGTACTTTCCATGCAAGCCAAATGATCGAATACGGAACAAACGTTGTAGGTGGTGTTACTCCGGGAAAAGGAGGTAGCGAGCACTTAGGAAAGCCTGTATTCAATACTGTAGCAGATGCTGTAGTAAAGGCTGGAGCTAACGTAAGTATTATTTTCGTACCACCTGCATTTGCTGCAGATGCTATTATGGAAGCTGCAGAAGCAGGTATCAAAGTTATCGTATGTATTACTGAAGGTATTCCGGTAGCGGATATGGTGAAAGTAAAATCTTACATCGCTGACAAAGACTGCAGATTGATCGGTCCAAACTGCCCGGGAATCATTACTTCTGAAGAAGCTAAAATTGGTATTATGCCAGGTTTCGTGTTCAAAAAAGGAAAAGTAGGTATCGTTTCAAAATCGGGAACTCTTACTTATGAAGCTGCTGACCAAGTTGTAAGAGCTGGTTACGGTATTTCTACAGCAATCGGTATCGGTGGTGACCCAATTATCGGTACTACTACAAGAGAAGCATTAGAATTATTCATCAACGATCCAGAAACTGAAGCAGTTGTAATGATCGGAGAAATCGGTGGTGGTCTTGAGGCTGAAGCTGCAAGATGGTATAAAGCGAGTGGTTCTACAAAACCAGTTGTAGGTTTCATCGCAGGGCAAACAGCTCCTAAAGGTAGAACTATGGGACACGCTGGTGCTATCGTAGGTGGTGCTGAAGATACAGCTCAGGCGAAAATGGAAATCATGAGAGAAAACGGAATCAACGTAGTAGATTCTCCAGCTGAAATTGGTGCTACGATCGCTAAAGTTTTAGGATAAAATTAAACAAAAACATATGAAAAAATTTTTATTAATCTCCACATTAGCCCTATCAACATTGTCTTTCGCACAAGAAGGTCCTACTACAACTAAAGGAGGAGGTCTTTTTAGCGGAACAAGATTCGGAGTTACTGCAGGAGGTAACTATTCCAGAGTAAAAAATGCACATAACCCTTCCGGACCAAGATATACTTTTCAGGCAGGTTTTTTGGCTTTAATTCCAATCAGTAAAGACAACCAGTTTTATATTCAACCGGAGGTTTTATACTACGGAGCCGGAGAAACAGGAAAGGATAAAGATGCTAAAAACGTAGATGGTTATAATGCAGTGTACGCTAACGATTATTTGAGCGTTCCTGTTTATTTCAAAGGATATTTTTCTGAAGCAGAATCAGAATTCTTTGGAATGGTAGGGCCAAGATTCAACTTCTTGTTAAGCCAAAACGTGAAAAACGTTCCTGCAAAAAGACCTTACTATGATCCAGATGCAACAGATCCTAACAACCCTGGAGTAAATGGTAAAGCAAACAGCTTTAACTTTGGAGTAGGATTAGGTATTGGGTATAGTTATAAAAGACAGTTAGAAGTTGCGTTAAAATATGATTTAGGTTTATCAGACACTTATAAAGGTCTTAGAAAAGAGCCTAATGGTTCTGATAAAAATAAATCTGAGCAGGTTATCAGTTTAGGACTATCCTATATCTTCAAATAAGAATATTTCATTTGAAACATAAAAAACTCCCGAGAAATACATCTCGGGAGTTTTGTTTTATTTAGTCTGAAAATTTAAATTTGCGATTGTCATTTTGAGCGAAACAAAGTGAAGTCGAAAAATCTCAATTTTAAAAGATATTCGTTTAATAATGCTTTGCAAAATTTAATAATATTTAAAGGATAACAATCAACTAAAAACCATCAACTATTCCTATCCTCTAATCCACTTCCAAATCTCTTTCAGTGTCGCTTTGTTTCCGTACATTAAAATACCAACACGGTAAATTTTCCCTGCCAAAAAGATCATGAAAATAGTTGTGGCTAAAAGAAGAGTGATAGACAGCGCAATCTGCCAAGCCGGAACTCCGTAAGGAATTCTTGCAATCATCGCTACAGGCGACGTAAACGGAATGATAGAAAGCCAAAAACCAAGCGGCCCGTCAGGATTATTCATCAAAGAGAAACTTCCGTACATTCCTAACATCAATGGTAATATGGCAAATAATGTAAATTGTTGCGTTTCCGTTTCATTGTCTACTGCAGAACCAATGGCTGCGTAAATCGAGCTGTAAAAGATGTATCCCAATAGGAAAAACACGATGAAAACGAAGATAATTAAAGGGAAGTTCAGTTCCAGCAAACTATGAGAAACCTGAGTTCCTATTTGTAAAATATCAAACTTACCCATCACTTCTTCATTTCCCGGAATATTTTTTGGAAGCGTATTAAATCCAGTATTCAAAACCAATGCGCCAATTACCGACATCGTGATCCAAACAACAAATTGTGTTAAAGCAACCATCGTTACTCCCAATATTTTCCCCATCATCAGTTCGAAAGGCTTAACAGAAGAAATAATGATTTCCACCACGCGGTTGTTTTTTTCCTCCAGAACGCTTCGCATCACTCTTACGCCATAAATAATGATGAACATGAAAGTAACGTACATCAAAAGCATACTCAATACACTTTTAACTCCAAAAACAAGATCCGAATCTTCTTTATTGTTTTCTGAAACATTGATGGTTTTCAAAGTGAAACTTTTATCAAGATTATTCAGCTGAGTTTCAGCAATACCCAATTGTTTGATTTTTTCCTTTTTAATGACTTCATTAATGTCTGAAACAATCTTTTGCTTTGTCTTAAAACCTATTTTAGAATTAATAACCAATCTCGAATTATTTTGAAGATCATTAAAATCCTGATTTCTTAATTCGGGTAAAATTAAAATTCCGTTTACCGATTCATTGCTTTTAAGATTATTCATCTTCGATTTTTCGTCGGCTGCAGAAACGTAAATATAGTTCAGCTGATCGTCAGACTTCAACTGATTTTTAAATAAACCGCTTTTATCAACAACTTCAATAATATTATGAGACTCATTGGCTTTAAACATTAAACCAATAACAGCTCCAAAAGCAATCAGCATAATAGGAGCGAGAAGCGTTAATATAATGAAGGATTTTTTCTTCACCTGTGTAAGAAACTCCCTTTTTGTAATTAAAAAAATATTATTCATAAAATTAAGAGTTGTTGCTTACGGCGTTAATAAATACTTCATTCATACTAGGGATTTTTTCATCAAAAGATCGTACTTTTCCTACGTTTACCAAATCAAGTAAAAGACGGTTCTGCTCGGTTTCATTTTTAATATCGAATGAGGTCAGATTATTTTCATGCGAAAAATTGAAAAGCTCATATTTTTGTTTAAAATTTTCCAGTTGAGAATGGTCTACATCAGCCAATGTAATTCCGAAAATATTTTTCTTGAATTTTTCTCTTACATCGAAAACTCTTCCGTCGATGATCTTTTTTGAATTATTGATTAAAGCTACATAATCACACATTTCTTCCACACTTTCCATTCTGTGAGTTGAAAGAATAATGGTCGTTCCGTTATTTTTAAGTTCGATGATTTGATCTTTAATTAAATTGGCATTCACCGGATCAAAACCCGAAAACGGTTCATCTAAAATCAAAAGATGAGGCCTGTGCAAAACAGTTACAACAAATTGAATTTTCTGAGCCATCCCTTTTGAAAGTTCGGAAAGCTTTTTCTTCCACCATTGATCGATGTGTAGCTTTTCAAACCATTTTTTTGCTTCATTCAGTGCATCATTTTTACTCATGCCTTTCAGCTCTCCGAAATAAAGAAGCTGGTCGCCTACGGTCATATTTTTATACAAACCTCTTTCTTCAGGCATGTATCCGATGTCTTTAATATGATTGGGATTAAGCTTTTGTCCGTTGATTTCTATTTCTCCGGAATCTGCTTGCGTAATTTGATTGATGATACGGATGAAAGAAGTTTTTCCGGCTCCGTTGGGACCTAAAAGACCATAAATACTGCCTTTTGGAACATGGATGCTGAAATCATCCAAAGCTATCTTTTTACCGGCATTATAAGTCTTCCTGATATGTTCTGCTTTTAGCATTAAATTGTTTTTTTACAATTAGTATAAAAATATCCCGAAAGTTACGGAATTATTAAAACAGAATTCAGCTAAAAGAAAAAATCCTGATGATTATCAGGATTTAATTTTATTGTTTTACGATTTGAGTAACCTTCTGTGTGTTGTCACTTAAAACATATCGTATTAAATATTTTCCGGGTTTTAATTTTTCAATATTTACTTCCCCTGAGTTCATATTTACCGAATAGTTGGCAACCTGAGTCCCCAAAATAGAATAAAAAGTCACACTTTTGATCTTCAAAGAAGTATCTTTTGCCTTAAAAATCAGAAAGTCCTTCGCAGGATTCGGATAGGCAACGAGAACACCGTCATCAGACTTCTGAGAGAAGGCTCCTGGCTCTCTCACCTGCGCACTTAATGCGTTGGAAAATCCAACAAATGTGCCTAAAAATATAAATAAAAGTAAAAGTTTTTTCATCAAATTATATTACATATAGTTATAAACAAAATTAATACATTCTATGATATTCTGCAATAGTTTTTTGTAGAAGTTATATTAAATTTGCAGAAACTTATTCAAAAAGTATTCCAAAAATGATACATTCAAGAAATAGAAGGCTTAGGGTAAATGAATCTATAAGAAGTTTGGTAAGAGAAAATGTTCTTACAACAAGTGATTTTGTAATGCCGATCTTCGTAATGGAGGGCGAAAACAAGCAGGAACCAATTCCGTCGATGCCAGGAATTTTCAGAAGGAGCATAGATTTAACGGTGAAAGAATGTAAGGAATTATTTTCTTTGGGAGTAAAGGCTGTCAATCTTTACATGAAAGTTTCAGAAGACCTAAAAGACAATACAGGAAAAGAAGCATGGAATAAAAACGGACTGATGCAAAATACCATCAGAGCGATAAAAGATGCCCTTCCTGAGATGGTAATTATGCCCGATGTGGCGTTGGATCCTTATTCAATCTACGGTCACGACGGTATTATCGAAAACGGAAAAATTCTAAATGATGCTACAAATGACGCATTGGCAAGAATGTCTGTGTCACATGCAGAAGCCGGAGCGGACATTGTGGCACCAAGTGACATGATGGATGGCAGAGTACAAGTGATTCGTGAGGCATTGGAAGACAGCGGATTTACAGATGTGGGAATTTTGAGTTATGCCGCAAAATATGCAAGTTCATTCTACGGACCTTTCAGAAGTGCGTTAGACAGCGCGCCGAAAGATGATATGGAAATTCCGAAGGATAAAAAAACGTATCAGATGGATTTTCATAATTCAAGAGAAGCGTTAAACGAAGTTTTCAAAGATATCGATGAAGGCGCAGATATTATTATGATCAAACCGGGACTTCCGTATTTGGATATTGTTTCTAAAGTTCGTGAGGCGATCGATCTTCCGATTGCGGTTTACAACGTAAGTGGTGAATATGCGATGGTAAAAGCTGCTGCAGCAAACGGCTGGCTGGATAATGATAAAACAATTATCGAAAGCTTGACTTGCTTTAAAAGAGCTGGAGCAGATATGATTTTTACCTATTTTGCAAAAGAAGCAGCAATGATCTTAAACAAATAGTTTTTGAGTGATAAATTACAAGTTATGAATTATGAGTTTAAATTACTCTGTAAATTTCACAGCGTTGATTAACTCATAATTCATAACTCTTAACTCAAAACTAATCACGAAATATCAAAATCTTTTCCTTTTGTAAATTTTGCAGCAAAAGGCGCTTGATTTCCGGTATATTTTAAAACAAAATTCTTTTTTGTATCGGTGTTGATTTTCGCTTCTACTTCAACATCCTGCGTTTGAAAACTTACATCTAGAGCGACACCCGAATCTTTTTCAAGATAAACTTCCACACTTTCAGCATAAAAAAGAGAAGTGCTTAAAAAATTGAATTTCACATTTTTTCGGTATGTTTTCGACTTACTTTGTGTGAATTCAGAGTAGTTTCTCAAAATTTCAACGCCGGGAGAATCGATATTGGTGATTCTGGATTTGGTAACACCATTTACTTTTACCGAAAAATCTTTTGCACTTTTAATATTTCCGTTTATTCCGATATTAAATAGGGAAGGTAATGAGAGACCATATTCCAGCATACTTTCCTTGGTAAATTCAAAATCAGGAATCAAAGCCGGATTTTTCGGAACGTTTATGAGTTGATTTTTAATTTGATTTAAATTTTCCCCTGAAAACAAAAACCCGATTAAATTATTTCCTGTTGTTCGCCAGTTTCTTCCGTTCCATTCAAAAATTTCGCATAATAAAGTATCTGTTGAGGAATGCGGAAGAAGATCCATATCCTGCCATTTGAAAACTTCTTTGGCATAAGGTCGCCTGTTAACGATATTTAGACCGAGATCTAAGGCTAAAAGATCTGTTAGTTGTTGATTATTTTGCATAATAAATTTGAGAATTGATTTGTCTTTAAAATTATGGAAATAAAAGTAAATACTTTAAATAAGTTCGGTTAAAGATGAACAGAGATAAACAAAGTTCTGTTTAATGTAAACTTGTTTACATTTTTATATATTTGCTTCATGATTTTACGAGGAGAAAACTTAATCAAAGAATACGGTCCTAAAAAAGTTGTAAAAGGCGTTTCTGTACAGGTTCAGCAGGGAGAAATTGTTGGTTTGCTTGGTCCGAACGGGGCAGGAAAAACCACTTCGTTTTATATGATTGTTGGTTTGGTTAAGCCTACTTCAGGAAAAATTTTCTTGGATAAACAGGAAATCACGACCGATGCGATGTACCGAAGAGCACAAAAAGGTATCGGTTATCTGGCTCAGGAAGCGTCTGTTTTTCGTAAACTTTCGGTGGAAGAAAACATCATGGGAGTTTTACAGTTAACAAAACTTTCAAAGCGTGAACAGCAGATGAAATGTGACGAATTGGTAGAAGAATTTTCACTTCAACACGTTCGTAAAAACCGTGGAGATCTTTTGTCCGGAGGTGAAAGACGTAGAACTGAGATCGCAAGATGTTTGGCAACAGACCCTAGTTTTATTTTGTTGGATGAGCCTTTTGCCGGAGTAGACCCGATTGCGGTGGAAGACATCCAAAAAATTGTAAGAAGTCTTACCGATAAAAACATCGGAATTCTGATTACGGATCACAACGTACAACAAACTTTGGCGATTACCAATAAAACGTACATCATGTTTGAAGGAAGGATTTTGAAAGAAGGTCTTCCGGAAGAATTGGCAAACGATCCGCAGGTAAGAGAAGCTTATTTAGGAGAAAACTTCGTTTACCAAAGTATTTTTGATAAAGAGAAAAAGAAAAATTACGCTTACAATATTTGGGCTGGAAATTTTGAATCAAAAGCTCAGTTTCAAAGTTTTGTAGATGAAAATTTTGCTCAGTTTGATGATCTGAGATTGTTGCACGGTTTTCAGGATATCAGTTTTGCGTCTATGGGAAATTCGGAAATTCAGCATATTTTTAATGAAGTGGTGGATAAAAACGCCAACAATTCTTTCGTTTTCCAGAAAAAAGAAATTAATTCAATTTATACTTTAGAGCAGACGCAGGCAGAATCTAAAGCTGCAAGTAAACCGGAATTACATTATTTAACGACAGAATCTTTTGAAGGGTAAATTTTATTCTAAACAGCATTATTTCGAAGAATATCGTCTTGGAGAATTGTTTGCTAAATTATATCTAGCAGAAGATCTTTTAAACGAAATCTCTTTATCCAATTCTGAAGGTAAATTTATCTTTTTTAAAGAAAATCTTATTGAGGAATTTTATGAAGTAATAGGTGATAATATTGCAGATTTTACTCAATTATGGGGTTGGTTTCAACCGAATGCTGAATGGAATATTTTCACTGGTGATAAAGGATTTACTTTAGGAAAAGAGATTTTTGAAATTGTTGACAAATGGAAACAAGATCAATGATATTTTTTTGAGAGCGTAATTTTAGAATAAAATAATATATATAATTCGTACCTTTTCTCTGTAAAACGGTACGTTTTTTAGTTAAATTCATTCCTATGGCAAAACCTTTCAACAGAACCGTCACTTTATTTGGAATTTATAAACAGCTGGTTCCTTTCATCAGACCTTATCGATTAATGATTTACGGAACGTTATTTCTGACATTTTTAGGCGCGCTTGCCGCTCAGGTAAATCCGCTTGTGTTGAAGTATACAGTAGATGAGGTGACAAAACTGACTCACCTTCCGCATCCGATGTCTGAAGGAATTCATATTTTGGTGCTGATTTCTATTATTTTATTGGGAAAGGAATTGTTAAATATTTTCATCAATTTCGGACAGAAATTTTATGGTGAAAAAATTAGAATTAATGTAAGTTCGGTTTTAGCCCAATCGGCAATTGATAAAATTTTAACGTATCGAGTTGCTTATTTTAATGATGAAAACCACGAATCCGGAAAACTACAAATAAGAATCGACCGTGGAATTGAAAGTTTAACGAGATTGGTTCAGAACTTTTTTATCGATATGCTTCCGTTATTTTCAAATGCTTTTATTGCATTGATTATCATGTATATGCAAAATATGTATGTAGGAATTGTTTCCACAATTATTGTTCCTATTTATTTTTATATCAGCGCTTTACAGGCAAAAAAACTGGGTGGAGTTAGACGAACTTTAAGAAATCAACGAGAACAAAAAACTTCCGGGCTTTTAAATTTAATTAATTCCATTATGGTGATTAAAAGTTTTGTCCGCGAAAAATTTGAAGGAAAAAAGCAATACGATCTGCAGATGCAGTTGATGGAAAGTCAACTGTTTACCCGAAAAACGAATTTTATTTATGATGGCTTGAAAACTTTTATCGAACAGTTTGGAGTGGTTTTAATTATCCTTTTGACGGTCTATTTGGTGCTTGATCAACAAATGACTATCGGTGCTATCATGCTTCATATTATGCTTTTCAACAATGTTTCAGCTCCGATTCGACAGTTGCACAGAATTTATGATGATATGAATGACGCAATGATTTATGCGGAAGGATATTTTGATATTTTAAATGCTGATGACGAAAAAGAACCCAACGGAAATTTCGTGGAAAAAGAAATTAAAGGAAATTTTGAATTAAAAAATGTCAACTTTTCTTATCCTAACGGAACCCAGGCTTTACACGATGTTTCCATGAAAATCGAAAACGGGAAAACAACCGCTCTGGTTGGTTTGAGTGGAGCTGGAAAATCAACGATTATCAATCTTTTATGTAAATTTTATCTTCCGAATTCAGGAGATATTTTACTTGATAATGTTGATTTAAATGATTATGACAATACCTTTCTCCGTGACGATTTAGGTTTAGTATTACAAAAAAATCATATTTTTCAGGGAAGTATCGAAGATAATATCCGCTACGGAAATATGAACGCAACTTTTGAAGAAATTGAAGAAGCAGCGAAAAAAGCCTATCTTCACGAGCAGATTTTGGATCTTCCGGAAGGTTACAATCACGATGCAACCCAGCTTTCGGGCGGGCAGCAACAGAGAATTGCGATTGCAAGATTATTCTTAAAAAATCCACCAATTATTTTCCTTGACGAACCAACGGCAAGTTTGGATGCCATTGCCACAGAACAGATTAAAAACTCTTTGGATGCGATAAAAGAAGGCAGAACGGTAATTATTATTTCTCATTCTTTGTCGCAGATTTTAGATTCAGATAAAATTTATGTCATGAAAAAAGGTAGAGTTGTAGAAAGCGGCACTCATGATGAATTGGTGCATATCAACGGAGTATATCGCGAAATTTTTGATGCTTCTGCGAGAAGTTTAAACTTAGATAAACTGGTTAATACTTATAAGGAAAATTAAATTAAAAATTAGAAATTAGAAATTAGAAATTAGAAATTAGAAATTAGAAATTAGAAATTAATTTTGCTAAAACACTAAAACACTAAAACACTAAAACACTAAAACACTAAAACACTAAAACACTAAAACACTAAAACACTCGAACTCTCAAACCCAATGAACGACCACTACCTTAAAAAACTCGACCGAGTAACCGCAATTCTTACTCAACTTCAATCAAAACCGATTGTAAGAGCACAAGATTTGGCAACAAAATTCGATGTAAGTGTCCGAACAATTTATCGTGATGTAAAAACATTGGAAAACGCCGGAATTCCTATTGTTGGTGAAGCGGGAAGCGGTTATTCTTTGATGGATGGCTACAAACTTCCGCCGGTGATGTTCACGAAAGAAGAAGTGTTGAGTTTCATTACTGCGGAAAAACTGATGCAGAAATTTTTACATGAAAGTTTGGGAAATCATTATCAAACAGCAATGGAAAAGGTTCGTTCTGTATTAAAATATTCAGATAAAAATTTAATTGAAAATATTGAAAAACAGATCGATGTTTTTAATTATCATCCTAAACCAGAAGATAAAATCCGAAATATTATCCCGATTATTTTGGAAAGCATTGCCGAAAAGAAGCAATTAACGCTGGAATATGAAACGGTAGATTCAAAAGTTTCTATGCGAACGATTGAGGTTGTTGGGGTTTTCTTTGAATTCAATTATTGGTATATCATGGCGTTTTGTACGCTGAGAAATGATTTTAGGCAGTTTCGTGTCGACAGGATCTTACAGATTTTCAAAACTCAAAATCCGTTTTTGCAGGAATACGGGCAAATTAATGATTATCGACAGAATCCCAACGGAAATAAAACGAAAGTCCGTCTTTTAGTAGAAAAAAGAATTATTGGGCATCTCGTTAATTCAAAAAAATATTATGGATTGGTTGAAGAAATCGAAAGAGAAAATGGCGTTGAATTGATTTTTGAAACTGATTGGATTAAAGAAGGTTTTCCGCGCTGGCTTATTACTTTTGCAGATTATGCTGAGGTTTTAGAACCGGAATCTTTAAAAGAAAGTCTGAAAAAATTAATTAATAAACTCTCTGAAAAATATTAAAAACATTCTTTAAATTTAAATAAAACAAAAAGCTTTCAGATATCCTGAAAGCTTTTTTGTTTAGAAATGATTGAGTTGGATTCGTTATTTTCAATTAATAATTTTAGTCTCCATAAAGGCATTAAAGACACTAAAATCTCTCCCAAAAAAAAGGCGGCTCAATTCCTAAGGCTCTTAAATAAACGTAGCCCTGACCTCTGTGATGAACTTCATTATCAACAAAATATAAAATGTTCTGATATACCGGAAATTCATACTGTCCGAATAAATTGAAAGTCTCCTGAAAACGCTCTTCCGAAATCTGAGCGAAATAATGGTTGATTACCTCCGTTTCCTCATCCCATTTTTTCAAAAGATCGGCTTTTGTTTCCGGTTTGAAGCCTTCTTCATTATAATCATCCATATTTCGGTCTATAATTCCTTTTAAAGCAGGCCCTGCAATACCTATTAATTCGCAAGCTAACTTGGCAAAAGTTCTCATTCCACCGATTGAAAATTCAAATAATTCTTTTTCAGGAAAAGCTTCGATTACTCTTCTTGTCAAATTTCTATGTCCTTGCCAGTGCTCTAATAATTGGTCAGAAGTCATGAATTGTTTTGTGATGGTTGCTGTTGTAGTCATAATTTTAATGTTGTTTGTTTTTGTTGATACAAAGTTAAATCACGTTTATGACAACAGTTTGTCAGTAGGATTTTACACCGTGAAAAAATATTTTTTATTTTCAAAATAATCTGGCATTTTTTCCCGTTAGAGAGGTATACTTACGCTATTGTTAGGTAAATAAATAATTTGTAGATGGTCGATCTGTGGAGATCGATCATTTTTTATTTTATTAAAATCTTAATTAATACAATTAGTATTAGCGGTGTCATCCTGAACGTAGTCGAAGGATCTCTGTATCTATTTTTCAGAAGCTATTTCCGGCTTTCGCTACTCGCTTTTTTGTATTGAGGTTTCGGCGGCTGGCGGAGCCAGCCGCCGAAACTCAATACAAAAAGAGCTCAAACATGCCGCTCAATCCGGGCTAAGGAATAAATCATCCAAATCAAATTCAGTCATTTGGAATAAATAGAGAAATATCAAAAACCAACAACTATTGTCAGCCTTATTTTAAAGAAGTAAATTAGTCCTATGAAAATTTATACAAAAACAGGCGATAAAGGTCAGACTGCATTGTACGGAGGAACAAGAGTTTCAAAAGCGAGTGCAAGAGTCGACAGCTACGGAAATATAGACGAATTGAATTCATTCATTGGGATCGCCAAAAGCCATATCGAAGATGAAGAAGTATTGAGACAGTTGAAAAAAATACAGTTCGATTTATTTACGGTAGGTTCAGAAGCGGCAACCCCGGTTGATAAGCTGATGTTAGCCAACGGAAAATCTCGTTTACCGTTAATCATTGCAGAAACTGAAATCGAAGAACTGGAAAACTGGATGGATGCTTTTGATGAAAAATTAGAACCGCTTCAATATTTCATCCTTCCCGGAGGCGGAAAACCTGCGACATTTTTACACGCTGCAAGAACCATCTGCAGAAGAGCAGAACGTTCTTTGGTTTTTTTGAATGAGTCGGAAGAAGTTCGCCCTGAGTTGATTAAATATCTCAACAGGCTTTCAGATTATCTATTTGTTTTGGCAAGATATATGTCGAAAATCAATAATGAGCCCGAAGAATACTGGAATCCGAATGAAAGATAAAGTATTGCTTTTCATCAACGGAGACGCTCCGAAATCTTTCCCGAATCCTGAAAATTATGGTTTGATTGCCTGTACAGATGGCGCTTTTCATTATCTAAAAAATATGGGTTTCTCTTTAGATAAACTAGATTTTATATCCGGTGACTTCGATTCTCATTCGGGTTCTGATGAAAATATGTATCAGGATAAGTTTATTCATACGCCCGATCAGGAGAGAACGGATTTTTATAAAGCCTTGGAGATTATCGCCGGAAAAGGCTTCCATAATGTTGATGTGTTAGGAGGAAGTGGAGGAGAGCAGGATCATTTTTTAGGAAATCTCACCGTAGCTTTTGGTTTTAAGGATCAATTAAATATCAAATTTTATGACGAATTCTCAACCTATTATTTTATCTCCCAACAAACTGTTTTAAAGGATGTAAATAATAAAATGATTTCCTTATATCCGTTTCCCATAGCTGAAAATATTACAACAAAAGGCTTAAACTGGGAATTGAAAAATGAAAATGCAAGCATAACAGGTAATTTATTAACAAGAAACTTCGCTGTTGAAAATGATGTGTCCATCACTTATGAAAAAGGAGACTTACTGATCTTTATCGGAAAAAAATATTTGTAACTTAAACACGAATAACACTAACATTTACACAAATTGTACAATGCAATTTTAGATTATAAATATAAAACATCTGTGGAAATCTACGTAATCCATGGGAAAATAAAGAATGAAAAGCTTAATCAAAATATCATTTCTAATCATCACATTACTTTGTGTTTTATCCTGTAAAACGCAAAACTTTTTCGCGCCTGAATACGGAAAAAATGAAACTGAAAAAGATATTAAGATCAAAAAAGTTCATAATTTTCGTGAAGTTGCGAATATTAAAAATATTGACGGAAGAACTTTAAAAAGCGGAAAATTTTACAGAAGCGGACATCTTCATCAGCTAAAGAAAAAATCTTTTGATGAAATTGAAAAACTAGGAATTAAAGAAATTATCGATCTTAGAAATTCAAAGGAAATCGCTCAAAAACCCGACAATCTTCCGAACGGAATTCTATATAAAAACTATTCTGCTTTTGAAGATGAAGGTGATCAATTGGATCAGGCTAAAAAACTGGTGTTAAAAGGAAAAGTCAACGGTTCGGATGCGGACAAAAGAATGCTTGATTTTTACAAAGATTATGTCATTGAAAATCCTGAAATCATCAAAAAAATTATCACTGAAATTTTAGAATCAGACCAACCGATTTTATATCATTGTACAGCCGGAAAAGACCGAACAGGAATTATCACAGCTTTGATTTTAACGATTTTAAAATTTAATAAAGAAACTATTTACAACGATTATCTTCTCTCCAATAATTACAGAAAAAAACTCGTTGATAAAAGATTAAGTTTAGCTAATAATTTAGATTTCCTTTATCCAAAAATGGATGTGAAAGTTTTGGAGAAATTAAGTTGGGTTGAAACCGATTATTTGGATGCGGCTTTTAACGAAATCAATAAGAAATACGGTTCAATTGATATTTATATTCAATATGTTTTGGGAATTTCTAAAAATAAAAGACAAGAATATATTCAGAAGTTTACATATTAATAATTTAGGCGAAATTTTTACTAAAAAACAGCTTAAAATTTATAATAAATTTAACGCGAAAAAATCAAACTTTTTTAGCAATTTTGCATTTCTTAATTCACTTGTTTAGAAATGAAAATAAAATACTCGGAACTTATTGATCAGACGTTGTATTTCCCTACTGAGGAGTTCAATGTATCTGAGAACAATTTGTCGTTTCACGATATTCCTTTGATGGATGTTGTTGAACAGTTTGGCACTCCGCTAAAAATTAGCTACCTGCCGAGAATTTCTCAAAATATCCAGAAGGCCAAGAGTTGGTTTAAGGAAGCTTTTGAGAAAACCGAATATAAGAAGAATTATAGGTACTGCTACTGTACAAAATCAAGTCATTTCAAATTTGTATTGGAAGAAGCTTTGAAAAATGACATTTCTATAGAAACTTCTTCTGCGTATGATATGGATATTGTGAAATCTCTTTACAAAGAAGGGAAAGTATCAAAAGATATCGAAGTGATTTGTAACGGTTTCAAAACGGATGATTATCTGGCTAAAATTTCAGATATGATCAACAGTGGTTTTGAAAATATTACTCCAATTTTGGATAATTATCGCGAGCTGGATAAGCTTACAGAAAGCATCGACACGACTTTCGATATCGGAATCAGAATTGCATCTGAGGAAGAGCCGAAGTTCGAATTTTATACCTCAAGATTAGGAATCGGATATAAAGATATTATTCCTTATTACAGTCAAAAAATCGCTGAACATCCGAATGCGAGATTGAAAATGCTTCACTTTTTCATCAATACAGGGATCAAAGACACAGCGTATTATTGGAACGAATTGTACAAATGTCTTCGTGTGTATGCACGTTTGAAAAAAATTGCTCCGGAAGTAAATTCATTGAATATTGGTGGTGGTTTCCCAATCAAAACTTCTTTACAGTTTGATTACGATTATCAATATATGGTGGAGGAAATCGTTTCTCAAATCAAGAAATTCTGTGAGGAAGAAGGGGTTGAAGAACCAAATATTTACACTGAATTCGGAAGTTTTACGGTTGGAGAAAGTGGTGCGAATATTTATAAAATTATTTCTCAAAAACGTCAGAACGACAGAGAAAAATGGAATATGATCGATTCGTCTTTCATGACGACACTTCCAGATACTTGGGCGATTTCAAGACACTTTATCATGCTTCCGTTGAATCGTTGGGATGATACTTATGAAAGAGTTTTCTTAGGTGGATTAACTTGTGATTCAGATGATTACTATAATTCTGAACAACATACCAACGCCATTTACTTACCTGTTTTCAGCGATACAAAACCTTTGTACATTGGTTTCTTCCACACGGGAGCGTATCAGGAAACAATCGGAGGTTACGGCGGTGTTCATCACTGTTTGATGCCTCAGCCAAGACACGTTTTGATTCAAAAAGATGAAAACGGTGAGTTACAATACGAGATTTTCCGCGAAAAACAGGAACCGGAAGATGTGTTGAAACTTTTAGGATATCAATAAATTTTTAACCACAAACAGTACAAATTTTTTGCACTAAACACACAAATATTAATTGTGAAATTTGTGAAAATATTAGTGAAATTAGTGTTTAAAAAAATAAAATAAAAGCTCTCAGAAATTGAGAGCTTTTCTATTTAAAAATATTTTGAAATTTTATCCAATTGAAGTTCTTCATAATCCGAAACGACAATATTCGCCAACGTATAATCCTGATTTTTAGAATGCGGACTTCTATATGCTGCACAAAAAATATTCGCTCGGTGTGCCGCCAGAATTCCATTTGTAGAATCTTCGATTACCATACAGTTTTCAATAGGCTCTTTTGCAAGTTCTGCGGCCAATTGAAAAACTTCAGGATGAGGTTTAGATTCTTTTAAATCGGCACCGCTTATTTTTCCACTGAAATATTTCTCCAATTCGAATTTCTCGAAAACCATGTCGATGGTCATCATTGTTGCGGAAGATGCTAAAATTAATTTAATTCCGTTTTCAAAATAATGCTGAATTAAATCTTTTACTCCAGTAATTAAATCAAATTCTTCATCATTATAAAAATAATCCTTGAAATAATCTCTCTTTGCTTTGGCTATTTCTTCGTAAGGTTGGTTTAAATTAAATTCTTTAATCAATGTTTCACAAACTCTTTTCGTAGAAGCTCCTGTAAAGGATGTATATAATTCTTCGGAAACATCAATTCCCAAATCTTTGAATGTTTTAAAATAGGCTTTTCTGTGCAATGGTTCAGTATCCACAATCACGCCATCCATATCGAATAGCACAGCTTTTAACGACATAAAATTTTGTTTTGAACAAAGGTAAGGAATTTGGCTGGAAGCGGGAAGATGGAAGATGGAGGTTTAAAATTGTGCTGTATAATTTTGGGTGGAAGCTGGAAACTGGGGGGGGAAAATTTAAATTATGATGTTTAATTTTTTGCTATTTTGTAAAACTTCCAGCATCCAGCTTTCGGCTTCAATTCACTTTTCCGTATCTTTGCTGAAATCATTTAATTTTTAAATAAAACATGAAAACATACGCAGGAATTCCTGAAGAAAATGCATCATTAGAGAACTCGAAAGTAATGTTGGTGACTGTTCCTTACGACGGAACTTCAACTTGGGGAAAAGGGGCTGATAAAGGCCCGGAATTGTTCTTAGATGCTTCTGAAAACATGGAGCTTTACGACATCGAAACTCAGACTGAACCTTACTTAGAAGGAGTTTATCTGGCTGGAGAAGTTTCTGAAAATTCTTCACCTGAAGCAATGACGGAAGCGGTTTACCAAAAAACAAAAGAATTGTTGAATAATGACGGTAAACTATTCACACTTTTCGGTGGAGAGCACTCTGTTTCTATCGGTTCTATTCGTGCGGTGGGTGAGAAATTTGAAAACTTAACGGTTCTTCAATTAGATGCTCACACAGATCTTCGTCCGGAATTCCATGGTTCTACTTCTAATCACGCTTGTGCGGTTTTTGAAGCCAATCAGAAACACAATTTGGTACAAGTGGGAATCCGTTCTATGGATATCGAAGAAGCTGAGTATTTACCGGAAGGAAGGGTATTTTTCGCTCATGAAATTGCGAATAACGAAAACTGGGTAAATGATGTGTTGGAAAAAGTTTCAGGAAATGTTTACATTACAATTGATTTGGATGCTTTTGATCCATCAATTGCTCCATCAACAGGAACTCCTGAACCAGGTGGTTTACAATGGTATCCAACATTAGAATTATTAAGAAAAGTATTCGAAAAATGTAATGTTGTAGCGTTTGATATCGTTGAATTAATGGATTCCGCTTACGCAAAACCAAGTGCATTCTTGGCGGCAAAGTTATATTACAAAATGCTTGCTTATTATCATATTAATCAAGACTAACTTCGCAAGATTCGGATTTTTTCTGTCAGAAAATCTTTGGAAATTTGTGAGGTAAATTCAATGTTATGTCCACACAAAATCAGATCGATTACGAAAGAATTGCGAAAGCGATAGAATATATCCAAAGCAATTTTAAGCTTCAGCCCAATTTGGAGGAAGTGGCGGAGAAAATTCATTTAAGCCCGGCTCATTTTCAGAAAATGTTTTCTGATTGGGCGGGAACGAGTCCGAAGAAATTTTTGCAGTTCATAAGCCTTGAACATGCTAAAAATTTGTTGAAGGAGGAAAAGGCAAGTTTATTTGATACGGCTTATGAGACAGGATTTTCGAGCACGAGCAGATTGCACGATTTGTTTGTAAAAATCGAAGGAATGTCTCCAGCAGAATATAAAAACGGCGGAAAAAGTCTGAACATCAATTACAGTTTTTCAGAAACACCTTTTGGAAATGTAATCGCAGCTTCCACAGAAAAAGGAATCTGTTATTTGGCTTTTGAAATCGATAAAAATAAAGCATTGGGAGATTTAATTATTAAATTTCCTAATGCTTCTTTTTTTGAAAAACAAGATGATTTTCAGAAAAATGCTTTGTCCATTTTCAATAAAGACTGGACGAAACTCAACACCATAAAACTCCATTTAAAAGGAACGGATTTTCAATTAAAAGTCTGGGAAAGCCTTCTCACAATTCCGATGGGGAAATTATCAACCTACGGAAATTTAGCCGAAAAAATAGGAAATCCAAACGCTTCAAGAGCGGTAGGAACGGCGATTGGAAGTAATCCTGTAGCTTTTCTGATTCCTTGTCATCGTGTCATTCAAGCTTCCGGAAATATCGGCGGTTATCGATGGGGAAGTGAAAGAAAACAATTGATTGTAGGTTGGGAAAGTTCGAGAACTTATTCTTAAAATTCTATTTTACTATAAAATTTATTTAAACCATTAAGATTTATTTTAAGAATTGAAGTTTAATTAAGATAATCATTCTAATTTTTAAGTTATTTAATCCTTAAGCGAAGCAACCTTAATTTCCTTAACTCCTTAATTAGCCTTAATGTTTTAATTTTAACCAAACATTGTTAAAAATTTTCAAATGCTGAATTTATTCGAAGATATATCCGATTACCCTTTAAATATCCTTCCCAACGACGGAACTGTTCACTATTACGGAAAAGTTTTCTCAAAAGAAAAATCTGATTTTTATTATGATTATTTATTCAATCAAATTCCTTGGGAAAACGATGAGGCGATTATTTTTGGGAAATTAATTTTAACCAAAAGAAAAGTCGCTTGGTTTGGAGAAAAACCATTTGAATATACGTATTCAAAACGAACGAAATATGCAAAATTCTGGACGCCGGAGCTATTGGAATTAAAACAAAAATGCGAGGAAGTTACCGGAGAAACGTACAACTCTTGTTTGTTGAATTTATACCATGACGGAAGCGAAGGAATGGCATATCACAGTGATGCGGAAAAGGATTTAAAAAAACATGGAGCCATTGCATCTTTAACTTTCGGAGCGGAAAGAAAGTTTTTATTTAAACATAAAACGACCAAAGAAAAAGTAGAAATATTTCTGGAAAACGGAAGCTTATTGGTGATGAAAGGAGCGACACAGGATCATTGGTTGCACAGACTTCCGCCAACAACAAAAGTAAAATCGCCTAGAGTGAATTTGACTTTCAGAACGATCGAGGAATGATGTATTTAAATTAATTTACTACATGCTTGTCATGCTGAAAGCATCTGAACAAAGTTATTCAATGTATCGTTGAGATCCTTTCAGGATGACAAAAGTTGCATATAATCTTGTCTTTCGCAGATTAAGCAAATTTTACAGATGATTGAGTTAAAAAATCTGCGTCATCTGCAAAACCTACGAGAGACAAAAAATAAAAAAAGCTGTTCAAACCGAACAGCTTTTAAATTATTTCAAAACCTCAACTTCAATCGCGCTATCTTCAAAAATCTTGATAAACGCTTTTGTATAATCCTCCTTCGTTGCAAAATTCGGATTATCTAAAAATTTCTGTGGATTGAGGGCAAACAACGGGAACCACGTCGAAGAAATCTGAATCTGGATTTTATGTCCTTTTTTAAATGTATGAACAACATCCTGCAATCTGAAATTAACAGCAGTTTTCTGATTCGGAACCAATGCTTCACCTTTTTCTCTCGAATTTCTGAATCTCGCAGGCATGATTTCACTTCTTACCATCTGATGATAATTTCCGTAAATTACACCGTCTTTCTTTTCAACAGGCTTGAAATCTTCAGGATAAACATCAATTAGTTTCACTGCAAAATCTGCATCTGTAGAAGTCGAAGCAATATTTAATTTAGCCATAATTTCACCTGCGAAAGTCATGTCATCCGTTAAAACATCCGTTGTAAATGTCAAAACATCAGGTCTTCCTTCTGCAAATCTCTGATCTTCCGACATATAGTTTCTTGGAGTAAATCCATTAAAATCTTTCAAATTATCAGAACTTAAAACCGGATTATTAGGATCGCTGTAATATTCTGAAAAACCTTGTCCGGCCGATTTATTCAACGTTTTATTAGATAAATAAAAATTTACTTTTTTTCCTTCTTTCGGAGGGTAAGTTGCGAATTCTCTCCATTGTTTTGCTCCGGTGTCATACATCAAAGCTTCTGGAAGTCCGGCATCTTTTTTTGTATCACCTTTTAAATAATGGTTAAAAAATTTCGTTTCAATATTTTTCTGATAATACGTTGCAATACTGTCTCCAAAATAAATCTGATTGTGGAAATGTTTTCCTTCTTCACGACCCCAACCGCCATGTGAGAAAGGGCCCATCACGATTGTGTTTTTAGCTTTCGGACTTGTTTTTTCAATCGTTTTATAAATGTTCAAAGGTCCTGAAAGATCTTCTGCATCAAACCAACCACCGACAGTCATTACCGCATGATTTACATTTTTAAGATGAGGAAGAAGTCCTCTTTTTTGCCAAAATTCATCGTAGTTGGGATGGTTCATAATTTCCGTCATAAAGAAGTTATCTTTATAATATTTTTCATAACCGTCTTTCAAAGTTCCCATATCTCGGTAGAATTTTAAACCATCTTCAGAAGTCGCTTTGATCATAGAATCGGTGTACCATGCTTTATTTTCTGGCTTCGTTTTCTGAACTCCGAAAACCGGAAAAGTTTTGAAATAACCTAACATAAATCTTCCATTATGAAGAAAATCGTCATTCCAAAAATCTGAAATAGGCGCTTGTGGAGAGGATGCCACTAAAGCAGGATGTTGGGCTAAAATCCCGACAGCTGTGTAGAAACCCGGATAAGAAGTTCCGTATTGACCTACTTTTCCGTTGTTGTCTTTAATATTTTTAATCAACCAATCAATCGTATCGTAAGTATCTGTACTTTCGTCAATATCTTTTTTTGTTTTATGATCAACCTGTGGCGTCATATTCGTAAAAGTTCCTTCACTCATATATCGTCCCCGAACGTCCTGAAATATAAAAATATATTTGTCTTTCATTAAATATTGGTTCGGCCCTAGCTTCGGTCTGTATTCGTTTTCACCGTAAGGAGCGATGCTGTAGCACGTTCTCTGCATCAAAAACGGATACTTATTCTTTCCGGAAATGTCTTTCGGAATATAAGCAATCGTAAAAAGTTTTACTCCGTCTCGCATCGTGATATAAAACTCTTTCTTGCTAAAATTATCTTTCACAAAAGTGTCGGCAGGCTGCGTATTTTGTGAATTTCCCAAAATAAAAAGGAAAATAAATAAAAGAGAAAAATGAATCTTCATTATGTAAAAATTTGTGGCTAATTTAAACATAAAAATGATTTTAACTAAATTTATGTTTTAAGAGAATGTTTAAATTTTATTGGGTTGATTTTAACGCAAAGTTTTTTTTTAAATGTAAAAAACTCAAGTGAGCAAAGAAGAATCAACAAGTTGATTTGATAAAGCGTGTTTTCAAGCTTCGCGAAGTAAATTTATTTGCCTTTGCCTTCTAAAGATCAGGAGAAAGAAATAAAATCTTTACGTTAAAAAAATATGCTATTTGTGTTTAAAATTATCTCTTTTTCCCTGCAAACTTATTCAGTTTCATCGTCAATGAAAACATAATGTATCTTCTCAAAATCAAATCCTCACGGTCTTCCACATACGACGCCGTAATATTTCTTTTTACGCTCTGATTTTGGTTTAAAACATCATATACTTTTACTCTGGCTGTTAATTGTTTATCGTAAAAAGAATATCCGATGCTGGTATTCCAAAAATAAAAATCTCGTTTAAAACCCGGAGCAATGTTGGAACTTGTATTATATTCAAAATCATTTCCAAATAATAAATTGGTTTTCAGGAAATAATTGGTAAGCTCCAGTCGGAAGGTCTGAAATGTATTTTTGATACTTTCAACACTATAATTTTTATAATTTGAAAAAGAATAATTTACGTTATAAGATGGTCTTATCGTAATTTTATCCCTTTTGTCGTACGTTACATTAATTCCTGGAGCGAACATATAAGAATTGCCTGTAAATTGTTGTCCGTTAATAAAACCTTTATTAAAACTATAACTTAAACTGGCTTTAGGGCTAATCGTTAATTTATTTTCTTCCCATTTAAAGGTTTTGCTGAACCCACCGAAAACATTGGCATTTTTATTCCCACTTATGTTGGTGTACGTTACAAACTGTTTTCCGGAATCATCAAAATAGGAAAAATTGGTTGTATCATTATTATTAAAAGTAAAAATTGTATTGATAAAATAATTTATGCTTTTCGGAATATTATACGAATTAAAGCTGATGCTTGAGGTATTCGTCCAAGAATTTTTTAGATCAGGATTTCCTTTGTATGTTACCAACGGATTAGATTCATCCATATAAGGAATCAAATTTTGTGAAGACGGCGAATTGAAATTGGTAGAATTATATATACTTAATGAAGAGTTTTGGTTAAATTTATACTGAAATCCCATATTATAATCTGGAAGCAGAAAGTTTCTTTGCAAGTCATAATTTGCACCATTAAAAGTGGACTTATATTTCACATCAGTAAAACCGAGATTCAGAGAAGACCAAAAATTGAATTTCTTTTTGTTTAAATTAAAGCTAATATCAGGCGTCAGTTGATTGGTTTTTTCACTGGAATTGTTGGATAAAGCCAGATTGTATTTTGAAAATTGCCCCGTACTTTCATCAAAATCATTAACCATTCTTTCATTTACATTGCTTTGGGAATTGAATTTTACCCCAAAACTTACACTCATAGAATCCGAAATAGGTTCGGTGTATCTTGCGTCGAAAGAATAATTATTATTTTGTGCTTTTGTTTGACTTAATTGGTTTCGGATATCCTTTTTAGACACATTTTCAGCTCCATTTTCGTAAAATAAGGTTTGAGAATTCACCAAACTATTATTTTTATTTTCTGAAATTGAAGTATTGATGTTAGCCGATAAATTTCGATTCTTCTTTTTAAATTTTTTCACATAATAAATGCTCGGATTAAAATTATTACTTTCAGAATCTGAGTTGGTTGAAGATGTACTTTTATTCAGAAGCTCATCATTTTTAAAAGTTGCTGAATTTCCGAAGTTTAAGTTTTTTGTTTTTGAATGTGAAAATTTAGGTGAAAAATAAAAGGTATTGGCTGTATCTGCCTTTATCTGGAGCGAAGAATTAAAATTATACTGTTCCGAATCATTCTCACTACGGTTTTCGGAATCCGTTTTTAAATTTGAATCCGGAAGAAAAGTAGTTTTCGAAACTTTGGAAGCGGTTTCCATATTGCTGCTCGTTCTCGTAAGTCCCAGCGCGTCAAGATCAATATCTTTGCCCAGATTGTCACTGTAATTCAGCCCGATCGTTGTTGATCTTTGAATGCCTTTCATCGAACTTCCGGCACGCGAATTTCTTCTGGAATCATCATCATTAAAATTACTAGATGTATTGATATTATTTGAAGAAGCTACGAGACTGATTTTGGTTTTGTCTTTAAAATAACTCGAAAAACTGTTAATTTCATAGCGTTTATCAGATCCATATCCAACCGCTAATTTGGTAAGAAAACCTTTATTTTTCTTTTCATCAATATTGAAATTAATTGTCTTATTCTCAGATTTTGGCGTTTTTCCAGTCAATTCTTCTTCCTTCGTTTTGGTAGTCGTAAACTGAATATTTTTTATAATATCCGCAGGAATATTTTTCAGGGCAATTTTTCCGCTTTTATCGAAGAATTCTTTCCCGTTGATCATGATTTGGTCAACCTCTTTTCCGTTTACTGTAATTTTTCCGTCATTATCAATTTCTACGCCGCTGATGTTTTTCAAGAGTTCTTCAATATTGCTGTCCGGACGAACTTTTATCGCGCTTGCATTAAACTCAATGGTGTCTTTTTTAATTTTTATCGGTGAAACTGTAATTTTTACTTCTTCAATATCAGAACTGCGAATTTTATCAAGCGAAATTTCATCTAAAGTATAAGACTGATCTATTTTGTCAAACTTTTTAGAATAAGGAAGTAATTTATCGGTATCCACAGAAAGAATGGATGGTTCTTTAAGTTCTTCAGTTTTTAATGAAAATTTTCCTTCTTTGTTGGTTGAAGTATAATTAATGATGGATGAATCTTTTTGTTTGAGAAGATAAATGGTTGCGTTTTCAACAGGCTTCTTTTCATGATCAGAAATCTTTCCGTCGATGCTGAATTTTTGTCCATTCAATCCTAAAAAATTAAATGTAAGTAATAGCAACCAAAGGATTTTTTTCATTAATATGTTTTTTGAAGCTGCTAAAATATAAAAAAAACATCCCTGATTAGGGATGCGTTTTATGTAAAAAATGTTAAATCTTAGAAATTAAGCTCTCAAGTATCTTGAATAAGCGTAACCTTCCTGTCCGTCGGCAGTTTTTACTTTCCACCATTCGTCAGAAGTTTGCTCAATAAGTGTTACGGAAGAACCTTTTGAAGCTTTTCCTACCACTGCAGCTTCCGTAGAAGGCTCTTGTCTGATGTTTAGATTAGACTCATCTGTTGCTACCGTAAGAGCAGCTCCCGATGCAAGACCGGTTACCTGAACATCAATATTAATATCTGAAGCAGAATATGTAGAATCAATTGCTCCCAAAGCATTCCAAACAGAATCTTTTGCTGCTGTGTTGGAAGCACTTCCTGAAACATACAAAATTCCGTCTTGCTCCTGAACCTGTAAATTTGAAATCCCTGCAGACTGAGCAGCAGAAACTACGCTTGAATATTTATCTTGTAATGTGCTCATCTTAAATTATTTTACAGTAATGTTGTTTGTGTATTTTCCGATTTTCAAAGCATCGATAGATTCTTTAATCTTTCTCGCATCTGTAGATTTAGCCGTTCCTGTAAGCGTAAGTTCTCCGTTTACAGTTTCTACTTTTACTGTTGGGAAATCCTTAAGCGCATCTTTTACTTTTTGCTGAACTTCAGGAGATACTGCAGATTGAGTTTCTACCGGTGCCGCAGCTGCAGGAGCTTCAATAGTTGCCATGTCATGCACACTCTTAATTCCCGGAATAGCTTTCAACTGAGTAATCATTGCATCTTTCGAAGCCTGATCTGCGAAAGTTCCGCTTAGGTGAGCTTCTCCGTTTTTCACTTCCACAGAAGCACTTGGGTTAGACGTTACTACCGTAGTAGCCTGAGTTTGTAGATCGGCATCAGAAACTTTCTTTTTACAAGAAACAGCGCCAAAAGATACTGCTATAGCCAATGCAGCCATTGCGATAGTTTTTTTCATATTGTATATTTTAATAATGTTGTTAATACAAGTAAATGTAATAATAAAATGTATACCAAATGAATTAAAATTTAATAAATATTTTTTAATTTTTTTACAATGAATTAGAGTTCAGATTGTTAATTTCCGTTAATTATGAATTTAGACTAAATTTAATCCTTTTTCAACGAAATGTTGTACCAATTGTAAAAATATTATATTTGCCAAACTTGAACTATTTATATGAAAGGACAAAATAAACTGTTTATAGCAATTATTATTGCGCTTGTGATAGGAGTTGGAATTGGAGGAATGGTACATACGATGTATCCTGAGAGCGCAGAACCTTTTTCTAAAAACATTAAACTTTTAGGAACTGTTTTCATCAGATTGGTACAGATGATTATTGCGCCGTTGGTATTTACTACCTTAGTCGTAGGAATTGCCAAAATGAGTGATATTAAAATGATCGGAAGAGTAGGAACAAAAGCGATGTTGTGGTTTATTTCTGCTTCATTGGTTTCGCTTTTCATCGGTTTAATGTTGGTCAACTGGATGGAACCTGGACACGTTACGAAACTGCCGATTCAGGATGCTGCTTCTGCTGAAGAACTATTGAAAAGCAGTAAAGGCTTTTCTATGGAAGATTTTGTAAAACACATTATTCCTAAAAGTATATTTGAAGCTTTTGCAACCAATGAAGTACTTCAGATCGTAGTATTTTCAATTATGTTCGGAATTGCTTTGGCGAATATGGGTGAAGAATATGCACAACCTGTGATCAAATTATTCGACATTATTGCACACGGAATCCTGAAAATGGTAGGCTACATCATGTGGTTTGCGCCGCTTGGAGTATTGGGAGCTATTGCTGCCGTTGTGGCGACCAATGGATTTGAGATATTTAAAGTATATGCTATTTACCTTAGAGATTTCTTCTTTGCTTTGGGAGTTCTTTGGTTAGTGCTTTTATTAGCTGGTTATTTGATTATCGGAAACCGACTTTTCGAATTATTAAGAAGAATCAAAGAACCTTTGTTAATAGCATTTTCAACTACAAGTTCAGAAGCCGTTTTCCCGAAATTGGTGGAAGAATTGGAAAGATTCGGATGTAACAGCAGAGTGGTTTCGTTCATTTTACCATTAGGATATTCATTCAACTTGGATGGAAGTATGATGTACATGACGTTTGCGTCTATCTTCATCGCGCAGATCTACGGAATTGAAATGACAATCGGACAGCAAATTACCATGCTTTTGGTGTTAATGTTAACATCAAAAGGTATTGCAGGAGTTCCGAGAGCATCACTGGTTATTATCGTGGCAACATGTTCCATGTTTGGAATTCCGCCGGAAGGAATTGCTTTGATCTTACCAATCGACCATTTCTGCGATATGGGAAGAAGTATGACCAACGTTTTAGGAAATGCTTTGGCAACCTCAGCCGTTTCAAAATGGGAAGGACAGCTTGAAAATGGTAACGGAAACGAAGTTGTTTAAAGAATAAATTATAACTTGGCTTAGGCTAATGAATGGTCAATAGTGAATATATTTCATTATTGACCATTTTTTATTAGGAGCTATTTCCCGCTTTCGCTACTCGCTTTTTCCCGAATCGGCTGGGCGGCGAAGCCGCCGAGCCGATTCGGGAAAAGAGCTCAAACATGCCGCTTGATCGGGGCTAGGGTAGCAGTCGGTTATTTAAATTTATTATTGTGAATCGAAGGTAAAGTAATTTCACAAAAAGTAAGTATTATTTTAAAGAAAATCTTTGCGATCTTTGCATTTAAAAATAAATTCAAATCAATCAAATGAATTTACAGCATCATAAAAATATAATCACAGAAAACGGTTTTACGGTCATCAACAACATTTTTTCCGATGAAGAAATAGAAAAGATTAGTGAAATCATTCAAAATATAGATACTTCAAAAGAAACCTTCAGAAAATCCGAAGATCTGTTTGCGATCCGACAGTTTTTAAAGGAAATTCCGGAAATTAAAGGTGTAGTTTTTAATGAAAATTTAAAGACAATCATTAAAGAAATTTTCGGTGACAAATATTTTGTGGTGAAAAGTATTTATTTCGATAAACCAGAAAAGTCGAATTGGTATGTGGCTTATCATCAGGATTTAACAATTTCAGTTGACAAAAAATTAGAATTAGAAAATTTTGGTCCGTGGACGACCAAGCAAAATCAATTTGCCGTTCAGCCACCGTTGTCCATATTGGAAAATATTTTTACGATCAGAATTCATTTGGATGAAACTGATGAAAATAATGGTGCCTTGAAAGTCGTACCGACTTCTCATGCCAAAGGTATTTACAGACCGGAAACCATCGACTGGACCGTAGAAACTGAAACCATCTGCAATGTAGAAAAAGGTGGAATAATGATCATGAAACCTTTATTGCTTCACGGTTCCAACCGAACAATCAACGGAAAGAAAAGAAGAGTGATCCATATTGAATTTTCGGATTTGGAGCTTCCGGAAGAATTGAATTGGTCAGAGCGACTTTCCTATTAAGTCAGAACACCGTCACTTCGAGTAACGAAGTGCAGCGTAGTGTATCGAGAAGTTGTTTAGAAAAAGATAATTTCCTTTGATCATAAAGTTCTCGATACAATTTTTCTCCGTTTTACTCCGAAAAATCACTCGAACTGACGGAGATTGTGAAGTTGGGCGGTATCAAAACCTCCAGCCTCCCTCTTCCTGCTTCTAAACTTACTTATACTTTTCAATTACTTTATTCAAATATGCTTTGTATTTTTCACTTATCGGAATTCTTTCATTTCCAATTGTTAGGTTATTTTTTCCGATGCTTTGAAGATGCTGAAGCGAAATAATATGTGAGTTGTGAACACGAATAAAATTCTCAGATTCTATCTTTTCCATAATGGATTTCATGGTTTGATGCACAATCAGTTTTCGGGTTTCCGTGTAGATAATGATATAATCTTTTAAAGCATTAATTCGGGTAATTTCACTTAAATTCAATTTTACATCTTCATTATTGGATCGCACAAAAATGAATGAATCTTTAAATAAAATCTGTGTACTTTTTTCCTGTAAAATTTTAGAATTATTCTGATGATTATAGCTTTTATAAACAGCTTTCAGGAATCTTTCAAAGTAAAAAGGTTTTAATAAATAATCCATCACATCCATTTCAAAACCTTGTACGGCACAATCATCATAAGCGGTGGTAATAATAACATCGGGAAGCCTATTAAAGCTTTTTAAAAACTCTATTCCGGTGATATTGGGAAGGTTGATATCCAGAAAAATAAGGTCTACATTTTCGGTTTGTAAAGTCTGTATCGTTTCCTGAATATCGTAGCAATTCTTAACCAGATTCAGGAAGGGAATTCTTGAAATATATTCTTCAATTACATGATGAGCCAGTTCTTCATCGTCTACAATTATGCAATTCATTTTTAATTCAATTGAAGTTTTAAGTTGATTTTATACTCAGAGCCATTGTCGTCAATATTCAGTTGATATTTTTCGGGATACAAAAGATTCAGTTTCATTTTGGTATTTTCTATTCCCATTTTGCTGTCACTGGATTTTTCATGATTCTTCTTTTCATAAAAGTTTCGGATCTTAAAATCAAGCAATCCGTTTTCGAGATGTACTTTAATGTCCAAAGCTCCTTTTCTCAGATCAGCGTATTTGAAAGCATTTTCAACAAAAGTTAAAAGCAGAAGAGGTTCAATTTCGTAAGATTCAAAATTGCCATTAAATTCTTCATTCAGATTATTGAATTTATTAAACCGAATCGACTGAATTTCAATATATTTTTTAATATTATTAATTTCATCATTCAGGTTATTTTTCTGCATATTTTTATTATTCAGAACATACCGCATAATGTCTGATAAAATTAAAATCACCCTCGGCGTATCTTTAGACTGAATAATTGATAATGAATAAATACTGTTCAGTGCATTAAAAAAGAAATGCGGATTAATTTGCTCCCGAAGAATTTTCAACTCGCTCGATTGTCTTTCAAATTCCAGGGCTTTTATTTTTTTTCCGTTTTCCATCCATTTATCGACAAAGAAAAGCAGAATGCTGAATATCATGGAAAAAATTCCTATTCTGAAGAAAATATCATACAAGTTAACATCATGATGAAAAGGTCTCATCATTCTACCGTTCGGGTTAAAATCTTTCGGAGGAAACGGTGGATGTTTCGGAAATGGCGGCATAAATATGATCATTAAAGACACATAAATGACCACAAATGAAATGGTAATGATCAGAATTTTTTTGGGTGACTGCTTGATCAGAAACGGTAAAGCAATATAATAATTGATATAAAAAAGAATAATGGAAACAAGAAAAATTTTCAGATTCATGAGGAGAAGAAAATTTCCAAAAACGGAATAATCCATTATTAATTTAAAGAAAATAAGAATGCTCCAGATAATCCAGTGATAAATGTAGGTGGTTTGTATTTGTCTTAAAAATGCGGTCATAAAAAATAATTTGTTGTTTGTGAGCACGAAATTCCCTCAATAAACTATTGAAGGAATTTCTAGGGAATTAAAGCAATTAATATTCGATTTTCATGGAATCCAGTTCACGTACAGAAATTCTGGGTAAAGAATATCGATGTATTTTACTCACAACAAGATCTGCAGTCTTTTGTGCGTCTGTTTCGTTTTTAAAAGTTTTCTCTCCTTGTATGGCAGGAATAAAAGGCTGGTTGATGAGAATTTTATGCTTTTTAAGAATCTGATAACCGTATCCTGAATTTTGTTTGATGATCTTCACTTCAAGATTTCCGGTTTTCTTTTCGCAACTCAACAAAAATATTCCTGAGACAAAAAGTATTTTTAAAAATGTTTTAGTCATAGCTGTTTTCACTTTCATTTGGATGGAAAACCCAGATGTCATCAAAATAAGATGAACCGCTGTTTCCGGTAAGAACATATCCGTAGCTTCCTATGGAAAAGGCACACGCGCTTTCTCTGGAAGAACCTTCGAAGGATGTTCTCTGCGTCCAGTCATTGGTAGAAGGATTGTATTCCCAGGTAGTATTTCCCACGCCGCTAGTAGAACCTGTCGCCACATATCCTAATCCATTTGCTGCAAAAGCAGCAGTTGAAGTACGGTTTTGAGAATCATCATCATTGCTGGTATCTACTTTTCTTGTCCATGTTTCAGAACTAGGATCGAATGCCCAGAAATCTGAAACAAGGCTTCCGTTATTACTTCCAAATCCTACATAAGCGATATTATTGATTACGAAAGCGGCTCCGTCTCGTCTTTTAGAACCTCCTAAACTTGTGATGGAGCTCCATGATGAGGTCGATTCATTATATTTATAGAAATCTTTCAACTCGCTTCCGTCGTATCCTGTTCCTACATAGCCGTTATTTTCAACTCCGAATGCTAAAGCGGCATATCGTTCTGTTCCCGGAAAATCGGCAATCTGGTTCCAGGTGTTGGAAGTTGGATCGTATTTATAGAAATCTTTCAATTTATTCAATCCATCATATCCGGTTCCCACATAGCCGTAAGCATTGGTGGCAAAACCTACCGCAGAGCTTCTTTTAGAACCCGGAAAATCTGCTTTTTGAGTCCATGAATTAGCATTGGGATCGTAGCTCCATAAGTCGTTGTAATAATATTCTCCGTCATATCCTCCGGTGATGTATCCTTTTCCGTTTACCACAAATGCAGAGGCATTGGAACGAGGTTTACCGTCCAGATCCGAAACTCTTACCCAGTTTCCCATTAGTTCATCGTCGTCATCGTCATTTCGACAGCTTACAGCTAAAAATGTTCCTACAAGAGTAAGGGCTAAGATTGAAAGTTTACCATTCATTATTCATTCTTTTTTGTGCAAATGAATTTCATTCTCTGATCTTGTGAAAATTTTTTAGACGAATGCGTGTTTTTTGTAGGCGAATGCCTTTATTTTTATGATGGATGAGGTATTGTTTTGAAAATCATCATTTATCTAAGCAAATCTTGCTATGGTCTACAACTATGGATAAAAGGGAGAATAAATTTTATCTCAATAGCATCTTCATTATATGTTTGCGGAAAAAAGATGTATAAATACCTTTTATTATGTATTTCAATGATGTTTTTGTTTTCCTGCGAAGATGAAACCAATACGTATGAAGTGGGAAGCACGTGGATGGATGCGCAGTCAAAAATTGTAATGATCGATACGCTGACTATGAAAATGTCTACCATTATGATGGATTCTGTAGTGACTTCCGGAAAAAATGTAATGATGATAGGAAATATAAAAGATCAGACTTTTGGGAAGGTAAATTCGTCTTCGTTTTTTGAACTTACACCAGAAGCTTATACCTTGAATTCTCCTACCAGTGCGGTTTTCGATTCTATTGTAATGTATCTTACCAATTCAGATTTTTATTACGGAGATACATTGAAAACATATAAATTGGAGGTACATCCTTTGACTGACAGAATCAGGTTGAATGGGGGGTATCTTTATAATAAAAGTAATTTTAATTATGCATCAAACTCAATCGGAAGTGCAGAGTTTTATCCGAGACCGAATACAGACAGTAGTTATGTGAAGGTGAAATTAGATCAATCTTACGGACAAACTCTTTTCAATACGCTAAAGAACAGCGATGTGACCACTCAGGAATATTTTCTGAATTTTTATAAAGGTCTGGCGCTCGTTCCTTCATCTGACAATAATGCAATGCTGAGGTTTGGGATTAATTCGTCTTATCAGGTTCAAATTAATAAAAGCACCAAAGAAAAAGTGTCGAATATCGTGAGAATGTATTATCACACCACGTCGCAAAACGGAACTGAATTAGTGAAATATACTTTAGACCTCAACCCGAGTTCAACGTATCAATATAATAAAGTACAAAGTGATTTTACAGGTTCTGATTTGGCGGGGCTGACTCCTAAAAACCCTATACTTTCAACAAATTTAGATAACAAAGCTTATATGATGGCGGGAATAGGAGTGTACACCAAAGTGGAAATTCCGTATCTGAAAAATATTAAAAATTTATACGATAACTATAAAATCATAGATGCAACGCTTACTGTGAGCCCTGTGGCGGGGTATTATTCTAATCAGTTTTATAATCCGAGCCCCTTGTATTATTATATGGGTGATAAGGCAAATCATGTGGTAAGCACTTATACATCAGATGGAAGTACAGAAATTACCGCAAGTTTATCTAATAGCAGCGAGTTCCAGAATGAGCATGCGTACAGCTTTTCTATGTCGAGTTATTTCAATACTATTTTAACGGAAACAGCCAATTCAAATTATAATACATTGATTTACCCTTCTTCCTACAACGATGTTCTTTCAGGAAAAGTGGTGATTGGAGATTCAAAAAACAAAACGAATCCGGCAAAACTAAAGGTTTACATTTTAGGATATTAATGCAGAAAAAATTTATGAACAGAAAAAATAAAATTGTAATCGGCTTATTGTTTTCAGGAGTTTTTACTTCCGGATTGTATGCTCAAAACTCTTCGCCTTATTCCTATTTCGGGGTCGGAATGTTTAATAATGTTGATGATGCCAGAAATATCTCCTTGGGAAATACAGGAATCGCTTTGGAAGCTCCAAATTATATCAATTCTAAAAATGCGGCATCCATGACGGCTATTTCTTCAAAAAATGTAGTTTTCAATATCAGTGGAATAGGGAAGTACAATACGATTTCGAGTAATTTAGGAAAAGACAACAGATTCAATGCTAATTTTACAAATTTCAGTGCGGCGTTGAGGGTTTCAAAAAAATTATTTGTCGGGATGAATATACAACCGTCTACTTCGTCAGACTACAAGATTTCGTCTACCATTCCCATCGAAGGCACCGCGACTGAATATCCCGTAACATACGAAGGAAGTGGCGGACTGTCGAACTGGGGCGTAAGTTTAGCCTATAAAATTAATGATAACTGGAGTGTTGGCGGAAAAGTGAAAAACAATTTCGGAAAAATTATCCGTAAAGAGACCATTACTACAAATTCTGAAGTAGAAATCAGCAGAAATATAAGATATACGGGTTTTAGTTATAATTTGGGAACGCAGTTTAAGAAAGATTTTAGTGATAATTTTCAATTGACTTTAGGAGGAATTGTGAATTTTGGCAGCAAATTGGTTTCCAAAAGAGATGTTTCTTACACCGAAAATCAGGATTATACCAATAGTATTACGACCAATCTTTCGTCAAAAGATTCGGCTTTGCCTTTTGAGATGGGGTTCGGATTTGGATTTTTAGCGAAAGAAAGATACCGTCTTACCTTCGATTTTACACAAAGCAACTGGGATAAAGTAAAAAATACCGAGACTTCAGAACAATATTACAGACAGAAAACCTACGGTTTGGGAGTTGAAATTCTTCCTGAAAGAAGACGTACCGAAAAACTTTCTGAAACCTTTATTTATCGTTTCGGTTTAAATTATGATACCGGATATTACAAGATCAATAAAGTTGAAATCGATAAACTGGAAGCCACTGTTGGGGTAGGAATCCCATTAAATAAAGTAGTTCTGAATGTCGGTTACGGCTACGGAATTCATGGCGTTCAGAAAAATGTAGCAATCCGGGAAAATTATCACATGCTGAATATCAGTATGAATATTCTGGATACATGGTTTAAAAAACGTTATCTAGACTAAAAAGTGCTTATTTTTAAAACAACAATACCCGGTGATGTCATTTACAATGCAGAAGAAAATGTCGAATGCTAAATGATATTGCCACCAAATCCCTTGCGAATTTCGTGAGGGGTTTTTTGTAAAATTGATTTTGAATGTTAGCTTTTTTAGATATACATCGAATGTTTAAAGAAATTTAGTCCATAAATTTCATATCAAAAATGCTAAAAAACTCCCGTCCGAAATTTTCGAAAGGGAGTTGATTTTTACCATTCACTATTAATAACTTCTCCGTATTTTGTATTCATATTATCTTTAAGGTATAAAAGTAATATGAGATACTCATTTGTCGGGCTTTCTGTAAATAAAGGAGGATCAATTTCAAGATTATTCTTCATTATCTTCTCGACTTCTTTATCCTTACTTCCAAAAACGGTTATGGGTGAAATTTTTTCTATTTTTTGAAAATCGTTAATCGTGATTTTATAAATTGCAAAAGGCTGTTTTGGAGAAAAATTTTTAATATTAGAAAGTGCCGATTTGTCTCCTGTTTGTAATTTGTCATAACCTGTTGTAAATTCTAATCCCATGAATCTGAATTTGTTTTTATCTATATAGGCAAAGGTTTTTTCCAATGCTTTTAGATTATTCTTTTCTTTTTTGGGATCAACATGGTATTTAGGAGAGCAGGAAGAAATACCATAACTATTGTTGTATTTACTTAATAATATCAGGTATTCTTCTCCAACTTCAACACTTGTTTCACAGGCTCCGGATGAAACATCCCCTATGAGGCCTCTAATATTTAAAGTTTTAAATTGTTCGCCTTTATAAATTTTTTCAAATTTAACATCAGCCTTATAGGTTCTTTGCTCATCGTTTTCATCATAGACTTTTAAAATTTTTATAACTCCAACAACATCTGCTGCTAAATAATTTTCGACTAAAGTGTTAGTAACGCACTTACAGGCGGATACTTGTATCACACCGATTATTAAAAATAATACGAAGAATAATTTTTTCATCATTATAATTTTTTACTTCACAGAAATTTCATCCACAAAGATATACGCATCTCCGCCGGCACCTTGATGCCATTCCGGAAGTTTTCCGAAGAAATACGCTTTTACTTTTACATATCTTGCTTCAGTTGGTAAAATTTCTGCAGCGAAATCTTTGATTTGTACTGTTTCATCTTTTGGATCAACTGTATTATCAACTGTTTTCATCAGGATAAAATCTTTTCCGTTCATCGAAACATAATATTCCACTTTTTTAGGCATTAAAATCCATGCTTTGCTGTCCTGAAGATAAGTAGAAGATAATTTCGTGATCTGCTGAGGTGACTGCATATCAATCACGGCTTCGAAATCCTGTCCCCAATAGCCAACCCATTCGCCTTTTCTCCAATTTATCGCACCGTTGATTCCGTCAATTAAAGCCAATTTTCCACCTGCTGTATATTGAGGATAAGCGGTAGGCTTCACATCAATGCTCCAATGGTTGGGTCTTCTGTAGAAATTAGCGGTTGTAATTGAACTTTTTTCGCCACTTCTTTCCGCATACGCAGAAACCTGAGTTGTTTTTGTGATGGTGAAAGGTTCTTTATATGGCTTAAATGTTTTTCTCACATTCGCATCACCTTCATCCATCGTCATATAATAAATTTTATCATTCGGATTCAATGGAGTGATGGCTACTTTGGTATTGATGTCAAAAATTCTGTCTGCAGCAATAACAGGCGTTGCCGTTAATTCGTCATATTTAAAATCTTTGAACGATTTTGCATTCTCAAAACCTAATTTTCTAAGCTCTTCTTTGCCTGTATTTTTTGTGATGATTTTCGTTGTTCCGTCTTCAAGGTGAATTTTAACCTCATCAAAATAAGGCTTTGTCGTCTGCCATTCAGGCAATCCTGGCGTTACAGAATAAATTCCCATCGTGCTCAAAATATACCACGCACTCATTTGTCCGCAATCTTCATTTCCGATCAATCCGTCAGGAGTGTTTTTATAGAAATTATCAAGAATATACTTTATTTTAGCATCTGTTTTTTCCGGCTTGCCAACATAATTATAAAGATAAGCGATATGGTGACTCGGCTCGTTTCCTTGGGCATATTGTCCCATCAAACCTGTGATATCCACCTGCTCTCTACCCGTCGTTTTATCCGGAGCTGCAAAAATAGCATCAATAAATTGTTCGAATTTTTCTTTTCCGCCGTGCGCCGCAATTAATCCCGGAATATCCTGCTGAACGGAGTAGGAGTAATGCCATGAATTTCCTTCTGTATAATTGTTGTTTACTTCTCTTGGATCAAACGGTTCAAGCCAGTTTGCGTTTTTTCTAGGCTGCATAAATCCGTTCTTGGGATTGTATAAATTTTTCCAGTTCTGAGAACGCTTCATGAAATACTGGTAATCTTCTTTTTTGCCTAAAATTTTCGCCATTTGAGCGATACACCAGTCATCGTAAGCATATTCTACGGTTTTAGAAACACTTTCGTGTTCGTCATCAATAGCGATAAAATTATTTTGTTTGTAAGCATTCAACCCAAAAATATCCAACATCGCCGAATTTTTAGAAGCTTGAAATGCTTTTTCATAATCAAAACCAGTGATTCCTTTTGCCATCGCGTCTGCAATCACAGAAACTGCGTGGTAACCGATCATACATTCTGTTTCGTTGGAAGCCAGCTCCCAAACCGGAAGTTTGCCGCCCTGTTCGTATTGTTTAATGAAAGTATTGATGAAATCGGCTGTTCTTTTTCTATCGATTAAAGACATTAAAGGATGCGCACCCCTGAAAGTATCCCAAAGCGAGAAAACCGAGTAATAGTCGAAACCTTTCGCCATATAGAATTTATTGTCGCGACCTCTGTATTTTCCGTCTGCATCCATATTAATATTAGGTTGCGTGAAAACATGATACATTGCCGTATAGAAAACCGTCAGTTTATCTTTATCGGAAGACTTAACTTCAATTTTTGATAATTCTTTGTCCCAATCTGCAACCGCCTGTTTTTGAATTTCAGAAAAATCATTAGATTTTCCTTCCGCCAGCATATTTTTTCCGGCGCCTTCATAACCTGTCGGAGAAATCGCCACTTTTACGCTGATTTTTTCTCCTTTCTTTACTGTTGTTGAAAAGGCCAATGCTAATTTTGTTCCTGTTAAAAGATTTGTTTCGTCTTTACCGTTTACCAGTTTTTTTGAAATTTTTAATGGCTTTGAAAACTCAATTCTTGCGTAAATGTATTGGTTCGTTGCCCAAGCTTCACTTCTTCTGAAAACCTCAATGGTTTTATCGTCGATTATTTTAACCTCACCTTCCAGCAGTTTATCTCTGTGATTCAGATCTAAAATGATATTGGCATTTCCAGCATTATTGAAAGTATATTCGTGATAACCTACTCTTTTGGTCGTAGTCAGACGAACATCGATATTGTTTTTATCTAGCTTAACCGAATAAAATCCAGCCGTTGCTTTTTCGTTTTTGTGTGAGAATTTAGAAGAATAGTCTTTGCTGTCCAAACTTGGATTTCCCATTGTCGGCATCAGCATAATGTCTCCATAATCCGAAACTCCCGTTCCGTTAAGGTGCGTGTGAGAAAATCCGTAGATCACAGAATCTGAGTAATGATAACCGCTGCAACCGTCCCAACTTCCATCGATTCTTGTATCGGGTGAAAGCTGTACCATTCCGAAAGGAACAATGGCTCCGGGAAACGTGTGTCCGTGCCCACCAGTTCCTATAAAAGGATTTACATATTGCGAATAATTTTGTGAAAATAAATTATGGGCAACAATTCCTAAAAGAACAACTAATATTTTTTTCATCATGTAAAAAATTAAATTCCCCTAAAATACACTAAAATTTGGATTCACAAAAGAAAATATCTATCATTGCGTTTACTTATTCTAAATAGGTAAAAATTACGTAAATTTGTAAACAATTTATTTAGTTTATGTTGACGAAAGAAAAGGTACAAAATTTCCTTAAAGAGATAGAAGTTGATGACTTGGTAAGCAATTTTCAGGTTATGGGCAACGATGTATATATTGATATGACTGCGCATTCACCGGCAATGCACGAGAAAAAAAAGCTTGAGGCAGCCATGAAGCAGGCTTTTGCAAGTGAATTCGGAGATGAAATTGTTTTAAAATTAAAAATCGTTTCTCCGGAACCTAGCGAAATTCAGCAAAGTCAGATCAAAGGAAAACAAATTCCTGGGATTCAAAATATTATTGCCATTGCTTCTGGAAAAGGAGGTGTTGGTAAGTCTACGGTTTCTGCAAACATGGCGGTAACGTTGGCAAAAATGGGTTTCAAAGTAGGTTTATTGGATGCGGATATTTATGGTCCTTCAGTTCCTACGATGTTCGATACAGAAGGTGAAAAGCCAATTTCTGTAGAATTAAACGGTAAAAGTTTAATGAAACCTGTTGAAAATTATGGCGTAAAAATGCTTTCCATAGGATATTTCTCAGGTGCAAATCAGGCGGTTGTCTGGAGAGGCCCGATGGCTTCAAAAGCGCTGAACCAAATGATCAGAGACGCAGCTTGGGGAGAATTAGATTTCTTATTGATCGACCTTCCTCCAGGAACGGGTGATATTCACTTATCAATTATTCAGGAAGTTCCTGTAACGGGAGCGGTGATTGTAAGTACCCCTCAACACGTGGCTTTGGCAGACGTAAGAAAAGGGATTGCGATGTTCCAGATGGAAAGTATTAACATTCCGGTTCTTGGATTAGTGGAAAATATGGCGTATTTTACACCGGAAGAATTACCTGAAAATAAATATTATATCTTTGGAAACCAAGGAGCGCAATATTTAGCAGATGATCTTGGAATACCTGTTTTGGGAGAGATTCCGTTAATTCAAAGTATCAGAGAAGCGGGAGATGTTGGAAGACCGGCCGCTTTGCAGGATGGTTCTAAAATCGCGGAGATCTACACAGAAACTGCCCGTAAAATGGTGGAAAGCTTGGTAGAAAGAAATAAAAATCTTCCTCCGACTGAAGCAGTGAAAATTTCTACAATGGCGGGTTGCTCGCCAAAAGCAAAATAAATATTTTTCAAATCTTGAAAAAACCGAATTGAACTGAAAAAATATGGAAACAAACATAACACACGAAGATACAGTAACAAGAGTGATGGAAGCTCTGGAAAGCATCCGACCGTTTTTGAATAAAGATGGTGGAGATATTGAGCTTATTGATGTGAAGGATAACTTGGTTTATGTAAAACTTTTAGGAAACTGTTCTGGTTGCTCACTGAATGTATCAACATTGAAATTAGGTGTTGAAAATACAATCAAACAACATGCGCCGGAAATAGAAAAAGTAATAAGCGTGGAATAAAAAATAACAATATATATTTTTTTGAGATAGGTTTCGGCCTGTCTTTTTTTTATGGTTTTCAATTCCAATATTAAATAGGTTTTCAAGACCTGTTTTTTTTTGCTTTTAAACGAGAAAAAAGTTTAGAAAAATTATTACCTGCATATAGAAATAATTCTATGATTGCATGAGATTTATTAGTGTTATTTTTGTAAAAAATTTATTTACAACGCAATATGAGGTTTTAAAATATACTATTGAGGTTGCGTTGTCGTTCCTTTTAATGTTCAATGTTTTTTATGGCAAGTTACCCGACTTTGAGAAGAAAGTAAGGGCAGAATTTTTTTGTTTAAAGTTTTGATGAAAATCGCGGAAAGTGCTTTAAATAAAGAATTTTTTAAGAAAAAATGTGGTATTGGTCTATATGTTGTATTGCATTGTGATAATAATTTAGAGGATAAACTAACTTCTGTAAAATAGATGTATGGGTTTTATGGAAACTATTATTAAAAAACTAAAACTATGAAAAATATACTCATTGCTGACGGTCTGTATGTGGTAAGGGCGGGTACGGCAGTGTTGTTGGAGACTAAGCTACAGTTTCCGTGTAAAATTGATTTCGCTGAAAATTATTCTGAAACGAAAGAGAAGATTTCTTCTAAACAATATGATCTTATAATTCTTGATACAGATATTCCGGGAAGTATTTTTAAATCAATGGTGAAGGATCTTAAGAAAAGGCAGAAAAATATTAAAATCCTGATTTTTTCCACCTATGATGAAAATGTAGGGATTCAGTACATAGAAGAGGGAGTAGAAGGTTATATGAATAAAAGTGCCAGTGAATTTGAAATTTTAAAGGGAATTATGGCAATTTTTGAAGAAGGTTTTTATTATCCTTCTAAAATGATGAATAAACTGCTGACTTCAAAAGATAATAATACTGTTGAAAAACTTTCTAAGAGAGAGTTTCAAATCTTCAAACTTTTAGCAGAAGGTTATGGAAATATTGAGATTTCCAATAGTTTAGATCTAAAGACGTCAACCATAAGTACCTATAAAAAGAAAATCTTTGAGAAGCTACAAGTGAAAAGTGTGGTAGATCTGGTGAGAATTTATGACGAGATGCATTGAGGGAATATCTGCCCTATTGTTTACGTCAGAAAAGGCTTCCCCTGTTATACTTATTAAGTCTCCTTATAATGTTAATATTGTACATGGTGTTGCTATACCGAGAGCCACGGTTAAAGTGATGATAAGATTTTCCTTGTATTGGTAATATTGATAGTATTGCGTTTAATTTTGCTATATTAAAATGTTCAATAATAAAAAAGCCCCGAACTTTTTCGGAGCTTTACATCAACTAAATAATATACTCTATTTTACAATAATTCTTTTTAGCTGTCCTTCAGAAGTTTTCACAAGGTAAACGCCTGTAGAAAGCTTTGAAGTATCTATTGTTAAAGCATTTTTTTGTTTTTCAATCAGTTTTCCAGACATATCATACAATTCATAATCCTGAACTCTGTTGAAATATAAAGTGTTTCCTTTTGATACCGGATTCGGGAATACGTTGAAGGTCGATTTTTCTGTTTTCACTTCTCCGGTTGCCAAACTTGGAGTGGCTACTTCGTACATCGATAAAGTTCCGCTGATTTCGTTGGCAATTACCACATATCCTTTTCCTGTTGTGGTATTTTCAGGAGCAATGTAGATGATTCCTTCAGGGCCATTATCACCTCCATACGCTGAAGTCATACGAGAGTTTTTATAATCAGTGAAAGTAGGATTATTCGGATCTGTTATATTATAAACCATTACACCTCCGGTTCTTTCAATGGTGATGAAAGCGTAAGTTTGCCCATTAATTGTTCCTAAAGTTACCCCTTCCGGCTCTGGGCCTTTTGCACGGCTTCTGCTTTTAATCGTGTTCGATTCATTATCAGCATTGAAAATCAATGGATGATTAGCTGCGATATATCGTTCAAATTGATCACCGCTGTCGTAAACGATTTGTTTCGTGTCAGCATTGAAAATCGAGAACGAACGTGCACCCAACGCTGCAATTTCTTCAAATTCATTATCTCCATCCGTATTTCCTGTGGCATTAGAAACTCTGAATCTTCCTAAATTATGCGAAGCTTTTAATATTGATGATTGCGGGAAAAGTGCTGGATCTAAAGTATAACCGTTGGCTCCAACCGTCGTTCTCTCACTAAATCCTGAAAGATCTTTTTCATCACCTTCGTTTGCCGTTACAATATAGTTTGTGTTTCCCACTTTATAATTCTGAACCGCATCAGGAATATAATAAGCTTTTACAGGCCAGTTGGCAATTAAAACTTCACCATTATTGTCCGAAGCATCAAAACCGTTTCCTGGAAGGCTCATATCTTTTTTGCCTAATCCCCAAATTCCGGTAATCGTTTTTGAAGTTAAATTAACCTCAGCAATCGCATTATTTTCCTGAAGTGTGATCCAAGCCTTTTGGCTGTCTGCACTTATCGTAATATATTCAGGTTCTAAATCTTGAGAAAGTATATTATTGGTTCTTACTTTTCTTAAACCTGTCGGTGTTAATGCTGCCACCTGAGAATCAAACGCATTGAAATTAAGTGTAGTAACATTATTTTGAGTTAGATTGTTAATTCCTCCCGAAATATCAATAATGCTGATAGTTCCTTCAGGATCGATGGTGTAAGCGTCATTGGGTTCACCTTCATTGGCGGTTAAAACTTTTGTTCCGTCTGGTGAGAAGGAAACCATATCCGGTAAAGCACCAACCGTAACTTGTTTCAGGAAATTTCCGTTAATATCAAAGAAAACTACCGAACCGTTCTGTTGAGGGTTCGTGTTTGGAGAAGCTGCCGCAATAATTCCGTTTTTCACGGCAATACTTGTAATTCCGCCATACGGAGCCATATTTACGGTATTGATAACCGTTGGAGTATTCGGATTACTGAAATTGATAATATCAAAAACATCCGTCAAAGAACTGATGGTAAATAATCTCTGCGTGGTAGGATCGTGAACCACTATTTCCGTAGAGCTGCTGTTGTTTCCGGAAGGATCAAAACTTCCGATATAATTTAACTGAATTTGGTGTGATGGAACAGGAGCCGCTTTATCATTATCAATAATATAAACCGTTGAATTGCTGTCTCCTGAAATGGTTGCTCCGGTAGGATTTTCAAGGCTTAAAACAAAATATTCTGCTTCTTGTTCTGCTAGTGCATCATCAATAATAGGGATATTTACCGTGTAACTTGTAGTTCCCGGAACAATATTAACTGTTTGACTGATAAAAGTGAAATCATTATGGTCTGCCGTGCTGAAAGGAGCCGGTTTTGCTACCAAATTTACCGATGCCGTGGAAGGATTGGTTACATTAATTTTAAATGCGAATGTTCCTGCATTTTCATTGACTTTGATAAAGTTTTTATCCAAAGAAATAGAAGTTCCGGCGGTTGTAAATACGGTTGAAGTTGCCGTTGTTACTGCGTTATCACTGAAATCTTCCACCACATTTGGTTTTAAAGCCAGATAATACGTCTGGTTCGGAACTAAACCTGAGGTTGGAATAACCGTGATTTTATTGTTAGAAAAAGTTGTTGCGAAGGGAATTTGAGCACCTGAAGCATTTCCAATACGGAAATCTACAAGCGTTTGTGCATTAGAATCGTTGATCGTAGAATTGTCGGCTAATCTTACATTTTCGTTGAAAGTAATGGTAGGATTTACAGTCGTTAAAGCATTATTTGTGTTGTTTGTGGGAAGGTAGGCAACTGTTGGCGGAGTAGTGTCGATACCTCCAACTGCTGTTGCGTCTACGGTAAAATTATCAAAACGGTTATTTCCTACAGTTCCGTTATTTGCTCCTGCGGAAAATTCAACTTTAAGTTTGAAATTAGGATTGTTGGAAACGCCTGCAATATTGGAAAAATCAAATGTAATTAATTGCGGATTGGCATCTTGCGGATTTACTGTTTGATAGGTCTGAAAAGTTGTTCCATCCAAAGAGTAAGACCACGTTTGTGTTCCTGCCCCCGAACCCGATCTTCTTGTCGTAAATTTTACCACCACATTATTGAATCCTGTAGTTGGTAAATTGAACTGCAAATTCCCGTTAATAGGGAAGTTGTATCGCAAATGCGTTCCGGCAGCATCTCCATTTCTTGCATTTAAATTTTCTGTGCTGAAGTTTTGCCCTGTTCCGTTGGCAAAATCAACTTCTGTTGTTCCGCTGGTTACGGCTGTCATAGAACCGTTTACCAAAGTTGATGTTGGCGTCATCATCGCGGTTGCAGAAGCATTGTTATTAAAATTCCAGTAATGAATAAGGCTTGATTGCCCGAAAGCTGCTCCCTGAAGGAACATCGCGGCAATCACCGAACCTTTCAAAAGGTAGTTATCAGTCATTTTTACGTTATATTAAATTTATGCAAAAATGAACTTTCTATTTTGTAAACATTTTAAGCGAATTTTAATTAATTCTTAATAATAATGTAATTTTTGAAAGTTTTGATGAAAATTAAATTTCGAAAGAAGAAAATAGAAAATTAAAGAAACGACAAATCAGCCAACTGTAGAAATATTGGCTATAATAAAATTGAATGTACTGTTTTATTTATCCGGATGTGCTAAATAGATTTGATTGGAAGAATTTTCCAGAGGATGTTTTTGCATGTAAAAAAATCCTGAAATTGCAGTCAAGACCAATAAAATGAAAACCACCAGAACAATTCTCTTTAACATTTCTCTCATATCGCTAAATTTTTAATGTCCTTAATTTCTAAAGTTGAGGTAGGGTAGCCCTTTTGCACTGCGTTGATCATCGCTTTCCCGACTTCGTGTAAAGTTAATGATTTTGAAGGTAATATACGTGGAAAAATCCAAATAATTGGTTTGAAGAACCATTTTACATTTTCCTGGCCTTCAACAGGTTTCATAAACCCAGGACGAAAATTGTATTCGCTTCTAAAACCAAGCTTTCTCAATGTATTTTCTGTTTTTCCTTTTACTCTTGCCCACATCAGTTTTCCGCTTTCGGTTTTATCGGTACTTGCTCCGGAAACATAATTGAAAACGATATCCGGATTTTGGTTGAGAACTGCTTTGGCGAAATGCAATGTGGTGTCGTAAGTGATTCTGGTGTAATCTTCCTCATTCAATCCCACGCTGCTGATTCCGGCGCAAAAGAAAACGGCATCGTAACCTTTAAGATTTTCATCCAGAAGATCAATTTGTAGAAAATCTGAAACTATATATTCTTTTAATTTGGCGTGCTTTTTTCCTGAAGGTTTTCTGCCGACACTTAAAATTTCTGAAACATTCGGATTTTCAAGACATTCTAATAAAACACCTTCACCTACCATTCCTGTTGCACCTGTGAGAATTACTTTGATTGAGTCCATTTCTTTATAGTTGTTAATCTTGTTGACGTTTAAGCTTTACCTTTTACTTTATGTGGTAGCAAAAATTATACATTTTTTTATTTTTTATAAAATATCAACGTTGTAATTGTGAATGATGTGTAGAATTTTTTTTTAGACTTTTTTATACTTGAGTTTCACACAACAAAAATTCCCCTCCTTTGGAGGGGTGGCGAAAATTTCATAGAAATTTTTGACGGGGTGGTTTTATTATTACTTTCCATTTTCTTATAATAATTAAACTACCCCGTCTTTTTGCTTATGCAAAAATCCACCCCTTCAAAGAAGGGGAATTTTTAGTCCGGAAAATTCATAATTTACTTACAACGTAAAATTGACAATTCCCATTCCTAGCCCAGATCGCAGCATTTGTTTGAGCCCATTTTTTATTTTTGGGGGTTCGGCGCGGCAGCTTCGCTAGTCTTGGTCGGAAGATTTTTTCTTTCGACTTTTTCTTTTCTGCATGGATTTATTTTTATATTTATAGGTGATATTCCATCATTATGTCAGTTTTTAAAGACCATAAAATTTCCCTCAAAAATATT
>NZ_JBDFPQ010000011.1:8189-160471 GCF_039672645.1 Chryseobacterium sp. C39-AII1 | reverse complement strand
TAATAAACTTTTGAGAATCTGTTTTGGAGTGGTGAAGAATAAGACGAAATATCAACCGGATTATCAAAAAAACTTTAAAATTTTAACCTAAATAATTTGCAATTTAACATAGAACATCGGGGCTAGGACTGTGGTATGATACTTCAATATTTGTCATTGGGAGAAAGCAATCTTAAGAAGTTAGAAAACTTCCATCCACTTTGTCATCCTGTAAGGATCTCAACAACCTTTTAGATAACAGTATGGAAAGATTCGTGTCTAGATCCCTACGGAATGACAAACAGAGTGTAAAAATTTATGAATATAAATTCTTCACTCCATTATGTTTCATTTTGAAAGACAGTTAATCGCGAATCCAATATAAGAATCCCATCAACCATCAACTAAAGACCATCAACCAAAATCCTCATATTAAGGTAAGAATTATTTCCTATCTATATCACAAACTCGTTTTACGAATGTTTTTAATTTAACATTTCTTAACGAACCGTTTTTATTTCTTATTTTTGATGGATTCAATTTTATGCAATGAAATTATATAAGTTATCTTTATTGATGCTAGTTTTGGGTGGTTCCGCAATCGCTCAGACTCAGAAATTCACAATGGCGGAGGCAGTTAATGGCTTGAGAACGAACTTGGCCGTTAAAAATATTTCACAATTTTCATGGTCGAATGATGGGAAATCATACATTCAGGCAGTGAAAGGTGGGTATTTAATCACTGATTTAAAAACCAATAAACAGGATACGTTGGTGTCTTTAACTCAGTTGAATAGAAATTTGGCGGACAATAAACTAAAAGCGGTTCCACAAATCAAATTCATCAGCAATTCCCACGGATATTACAATGCAAACGACAAAATGGTTTGGGTTGAAAAATCAGGAAGCGATTGGAAAGTGAAAAACTCTGTAGCAGTTGATAAAGAAGCTTCTAATATGAAGATCTTTGGAGATAACCAAACTTTTGCTTTTACGGTAAAGAATAATTTATTTGTTAATAAAAACGGTAAGACAATTGCTGTAACGAATGATTCTAATGAAAACATTCTAAATGGAGCAGCAAACGTTCACAGAAACGAATTCGGGATCGATACAGGAATTTTCCCTGCGCCAAATTCTGAAAGTGTAGCGTTCTACAGAATGGATCAGACGATGGTTGCAGATTATCCGATCATTGATTGGTCGGTAACGCCTGCGGTGAACCACAATATCAAATATCCGATGGCGGGGCAAACTTCTCATCAGGTGACGTTGGGCGTTTTTAATATCAAAACGCAACAAACAATTTTCCTGAATGTTGAAGGTGAAAAAGATCAATATTTAACGGCAGTTACATGGAGTCCGGATTCAAAATATATTTTCGTCGCGGTGCTGAACAGAGGTCAGAATCACATGAAAATGAATCAGTATGATGCGGTAACAGGAAATTTAGTAAAAACTTTATTTGAGGAAACAAGCGATAAATATGTTGAGCCACAACATCCGTTAACGTTCTTACCGAATTCAAATACAGATTTTATTTGGCAAAGTCAGAGAACGGGGTACAATCATTTATTCCATTATAATGTAGAGAAAGGATTGGTTTCTCAGATCACAAAAGGAGATTGGTTGGTAACTGATATTTTAGGTTTTAATGATAAGAAAAAGGAGATTTATTTCACTTCTACGAAAGAAACGCCTTTAGAAAAACATTTATATAAAATCAACTGGACGAACTTCAAAATGCAGCGTTTAGACAATGCAGAAGGAGTACACAATGGAGTTTTAAGCAGTGACGGAAATTACTTGTATGATTCTTACAGCAATGCTAATACGCCTCGAAGTATTAATTTAATCAACACAAATACCTTAAAATCAAACAATCTTCTGACTGCTGAAAATACTTTAAAAAATTATCAGCGTCCGGAAATTAAAAATATTGAATTAAAAGCAGACGACGGAACACCTTTATACGGAAAGATCATTCTTCCAACGAATTTCGATCCGAACAAAAAATATCCGACCATCGTTTATTTATATAATGGACCACATTTACAATTGATTACAAATACTTTCCCGGCTTCAGGAAATCTTTGGTACGAATATATGGCTCAAAACGGATACATCATTTTTACGATGGATGGAAGAGGTTCTGCGAATCGTGGTCTGAAATTCGAACAGGCAGTTTTCAGAAATTTGGGAACTACTGAAATGAACGACCAGATGAAAGGGGTGGATTATTTGAAATCGCTTCCTTACGTAGATGCTCAGAAACTGGGAATCCACGGTTGGAGTTTTGGTGGATTTATGACGACAAGCTTCATGCTTCGTAAACCGGATGTTTTCAAAGTTGGTGTGGCAGGAGGTCCTGTAATCGACTGGAGCATGTACGAAATCATGTACGGTGAAAGATATATGGATACGCCACAGGAAAATCCACAAGGGTATGCAACGGCAAATCTTTTAGATAAAGTTCAGAATCTGAAAGGAAAATTACTAATGATTCATGGAGCTCAGGATGATGTTGTGGTTTGGCAACATTCCGTGAAATTCATTAAATCGGCTGTTGATAATGGAGTACAGTTAGACTATTTTGTTTATCCGGGGCATCCACACAACGTGATCGGGAAAGACAGAGTACATTTGATGCAGAAAATCACTGATTATTTTGATCAGAATTTAAAGAAATAAATACTCAAAATCCAGTCTTTTAGGGCTGGATTTTTTATTTGTTGAAATCTAAACGACCTAGGAAACTGAAGCGTTAAGAAAATTAAAATTTGATTCGTTAAAAAATTTCCACTGTTCGAAGCGCGAGAATACTATTGAACTAAAAGGCAAATCTTGAATTCGCGCGAGTTTTGGAAATTTTAGGATTAAGTTTTAATTTTTAGCATCCAGTTTCTAAGTCTTGAACTTTTGTTTCTTTTGTTTCAAGACAAAAGAAAAAGCATATTCCATTCTTACCAAAGATCAATGTTTCTGAGTTCCTATTACCTTAATTTTGCTTATCTAAAATCAACAATATGGAATTAGGAATAGGAATGTTTGGCGATCTATCATTAGATCAGTCAACCGGAAAATATAGAGACGCAGGTGTAAAAATTCGTGAAATTCTGGATCAGGTAAAGTTCATGGATGAGGTCGGAATTGATGTTTTTGCGATGGGCGAGCATCACCGTCCGGATTATGCAGTTTCGTCACCAGAAATTGTTTTAGCTGCGGCAGCAAGTATCACAAAAAATATAAAATTGGCAAGTGGAGTAACGGTTTTAAGTTCATCTGAGCCTGTAAAAGTATATGAAGATTTTTCAACATTAGATTTAATTTCTGATGGTCGTGCCGAGATTTTTGTAGGCCGTGGAAGTTTCATTGAATCTTTTCCATTGTACGGTTATTCTTTGAATGACTATGAACAGCTTTTCGATGAAAAATTAGAATTACTGCTAAAGATAAATTCAGAAGAAAACGTAACTTGGTCGGGGAAACTTCGCGCGCCGATGCAAAATCAAACGGTTTATCCAAGAGCAAAGAATGACGGAAAACTTTCGATCTGGAGAGCGGTTGGTGGAACTCCGCAATCAGTTTTAAGTGCGGCTCAGTTGGGAATGCCTTTAGTGGTTGCCATTATCGGAGGAATGCCGATTCAGTTTAAAAATTTAATTGAATTTTATAAGCAGGAATATCTAAAAGCAGGTCATGATGAGTTTAAAATGCAGATTGCTGTGCATTCTCACACTTTTGTAAGTGATAACCAGAATGTGGTAGACGGATATTTCCATAATTATAAATCACAAATGGATAGAATTGGCTCGTCAAGAGGCTGGGCTCCTTACACGAAAGCACAATATGACGGTGGAAAAAGTAAAGATGGTGCTTTATTCATCGGAAGTCCAGCGGAAGTTGCTGATAAGATTGCTTACATGAAAGAAATCTTTGGAATTACAAGATTTATCGGTCACATGGATGTGGGAGATCCTGCACATGATGTGATGATGAAATCTATCGAATTGTTCGGAAATGAAGTAAAACCGACGATCAAAGATCTATAAAAACCAACCTCCGTTGAAATTTTCAGCGGAGGTTTTTAATGAGTTCTAAATAATTATATGAAGCCGAAAGGCAACGTTTCACTTTTAGTGAGTCCTGAAAGGACGATGTAAATCACGATAGGATAAAATCCTATGCTTTTATAATGGAATCATAGTACGAAATTGCAACCTGCGGATGAAAAGCAAACATATAAGTTTCAAATCCGTTTTCTGTGTTGATACTTTTACTTAAAAGATATTTGTTGTCAATAATATCAATTAATAATAATTCAGGCGTATAAAATGTAATTCCGATTTTATGTTTTGAAGAATCTTCCACATTCGAGCTGATGAGGTCGAGTTTAAAACTTTCGATCGGAAAAAATGTATTTCCCAACACATCAGGAAGACTTTTAATTTCGCCGTTCAGTTGTGAAATATAGTTGGTAACAGAAGCGCTCAACAAAAAAGGAATTCTTTCTGCATGAGGATTTTTTGTCAGCAATTCCCAGTAATTTTTCACCGGATTTTCTTTTTCATCAAAAACCTGATGCTGAATTTTATATTCAAAATAGGTGTCTTCAAAAATATATTTATCCCACGTCAGCGTAGAATTCTGATCGATGACAATTCGGAAGGCCAGTTTTATTTTTGCTTTCATTGTTTTACGTTTTAAGCTTATTCAAACTAAATATTTTTTTAACCACAAAAGAAGCAAAAGCTATTTTTACAGGTATTACTAGACCATTAAAAGTTTTCAAAAGGATAAAATCAAAGATTTTTAAGAGCTAATGTTTTCTTTTTTTCTGTTGAATAGTAAGCTTTAATTACATTATCAAAATCTTTTGTGCCTTTTGCGGTTGAATAAAAAAGCTTAAACAAGTTCTTTAATAAAATCAGGGCAGTTTTCCACGCCTACCCTGATTTCAAAACAAATTGATTATGAAAAAAATATCTAACACTAAATGTATTAATTGATTTCTATGATTCGGTTTTCAGTGGATATCCCAGTTGAGTTTTCAATTATTATTTTCAAATGATACACTCCGGATTTTAACTGATTTCCACTAAATTTTATCTCCTGTTTTCCTTCGGAAAGTTCCTGTTGATCAAGAATCGTCAGAAGTTTGGCCCCGTTTCCCGCATAACATTCTACCGTCACCCTAGATTTTTCATCTAAATGGATGAAAAAAATAGTTTCTCTTCGGAACAAATTAGGAGTATTTCTTTTCACGATATTTTCAGACTTCAAAAAACAGAATCAGCGCATTTTCGCTTAATGCTTCAAATTCCAAAATTTCCACTTCGGAAAGAAGAATAGCATCTCTGGTTTCCATCAGCCGATTTTGGAATTCAAAAGCACCGTTGATTACCATTCCGAAAATTGATTTTCCTTTTTTGTATAAAGCATATTTCTGTTCTTCTCTTCCGTCATATAAACCGATAAAGTTGGGGGATTTCAGATTTTCAGAAATTTGAATCAATGTATTTTTTGTGTTGAGATTTAAATTTTCAACAGAAAAAAAAGTTTCAGAGGTTCTGTTTTTAAATTCCAGCAGTAAAATATCGGCTTTCTCATTCGGAAGATGATTCTGAATTTTTAAAATGTTACTTTCAATCGATTGTAAGGTGAAAATCTGTTCTGAAGAAATAGGCTTTTCAAAATCATTGATTAAAATTTCACCATATAAAACAATGACCAGAATGCTGCTTTTTTCCTGATAATGAAACTCGAAATCTTCGTTTTCATCTACAATAATTTCGACCGCTTTTTTCAGTTTTATATTTTCTTCACCCGAGAAAATTTCATTCACCAACGACAAATTTTCCTTTTTCCAAACAGAAAAATCAGATTTAAATATTTTTGAAGGACTTTGAACTAACATCATTTCTTAGGTTTAATATTTCCACAAGGCACAGATCAACACCTTGCTTTTGATTTTTAACACTTCACATATATAGTTTCGATCGGTGTAAACCTGTGCGTTTGCGGAAACGGGTAATAAACTAATATTAAACAACTTCTCTCTTCAATTTAAGCCGAAACTTTTATGGTGTGGGTCAGAGAAAAACCTCCGCTGACACTTCCCGAAATACTGGACATTTCGTTGGAGGTTCCATCACTGAACACGTTATCATTCGCATTGTAAGTATATCCGCTCATGCCTTTGTAGCCTGTACTGGCTCCTACGAGCACTATCGCGCTGTCACTGCCTTCGGGAAATGCAATCTGAGTTACCAAAAGCGATTGCCCGGAAGAACTGTAGACATGAACGTGAATATGCGTGGCTCGGCCATTATACCAACCCGGAAAAATAGAGGTAAAAGCTACCTGCCCGTTAGCGTCCGTCGTTTGTCTTCCTCTCAGGAAATGAACTGTTGTATAATTCGCCGACTGCATTCCCGTTCCGCCATATTCAGAATAATTTCCATCTTTATCACAATGCCAGATATCTACTAAGGCACCTTGTAAATTGGCACAGCTTGCATTCACATTCTGAATGGTAAGGGTAATGGTTAACGGAACTCCCGTTCTGTCACTCACAATATTTGACTGAACCAGACTTGATGGAGATTTTGTAGGAAATGGGCCTTCGGTTTCAGAATTCGTCACAGAACATCCTGTGGAAGACGAGCCTGAACCTGACGAGCTGCCGGATGTTGAATCTAAAACATCATCATCACTTCCGCAACGGATTAAAAGAGGAGCAGCAACAGCAGTTACGCCTGCTAATCCAAGAGTTTTTAAAAATCCTTTTCTTGTTACTGTTTTCATAATACGGGGTTTTTAGAGTTACTATTTTAAAAGACAATTAGGATAGCTCTCGCCTATTTTTTTGTTTTCAAATTTTATACTTCAAATGTATTTTCAAAAAACGTCCCCGTGAAATTTATGAGGTAAACTTATAAAATGTGTCGGTAAATGATTGTTTTTTAAGAGTTGTTAAGAATATGATCAGGAAGAAATATGTGACCTAGGAAATAAAAACGTTAAGAAAATAAATTTTTATGAACGTTAAAAAAATTCTACTGTTTGAGCGCGACAACAATGCTGAAAATAAAACAAAATTTTGAATTCGCGCAAGTTTTAGAATTTTTAGAGAATAAAATTTATTTTTAGTTTTTATTTCCAGTCTTGAATTTTTGATTCTTTTGTTTCAAGACGAAAGAATAAGAATTATTTATTCACAATCCTCATCACCTCCTCCTTATACGTTTCCCCAATCGGAATGATAAAATCCCCGATATGAATATTACGGTTAACAATAGTTTTGATATTCTGAACCGGAACAATATAAGAGCGGTGAACGCGGGTAAAATCTTTTTCAGAAAGCTTTTCCAGAATATTTTTCATCGAAGAACGCGCAATGATTTTCGAATGATCTTTTAAATGAATCTGAATATAATCATCCAGACTTTCAATCAGCAGAATATCATCAAAATTGATCTTATGAAGCTTATAATCCGCACGAATCGAAAGGTGTTTTATCTCGTCAGTTTCATTATTGGTCTTTACTTTTTCTACCGCTGCTTTAAATCTTTCAAAAGAAAAAGGCTTCAGTAAATAATCCACCGCATTCAGGCTGAAAGCGTCCACAGCATATTCTGAATACGCCGTTGTGAAAATAACTTTGGTATTTTGGGAGATGTTTTTGTAGAAGTCCATTCCGTTTTTGGATGGCATTTCGATATCTAAAAAGATGAGGTCAACAGGAAATTTATTTAAATATTTTTGCGCATCACTTTGGGTATTGAAGATCTTTTCAAGAGAAAGATTTTCAATTTTTCCGGCATAATTCTCAATAATTTTCAGTGCGAGAATTTCATCGTCCAAAGCAATGGCTTTTATCATATTTTTTAGATTAAATTAATTTTTAAATCCACTTCAAAGGTAGCTCCGTCGTTGTTCATTTCCAGAGTATGTTTGTCCGGATAGGTTTGCTGTAAATGTTCTATTGTATTTTTTAGACCAACTTTCAGACTGTTTTCGTCAGCTACTTTTTTATTCACAATATTATTGAAAACATTGAAGCTCAGAATATCTTCCTGAACAATCACTTTTACTGTAATTTTTGAGTTTTCTTCAGCGTTAAAACCATATTTAAAGGCATTTTCAATAAAATTCACCAAAATAAAAGGTGCAATTTTCAGTCCTTTCATTTCTCCGATTTCGGTATAAGAAAAATCTAAACTGCTGTCTGTTCTTACCAATTGAAGGGCAATATAATCTTTTAAATATTCAATTTCTTTATCTAATTCAACAAAATCTTTACTGCTTTCCTGAACCACATACCGCATTACATTCGAAAGTTTTAAAATTCCGTTCGGAGCATCATCAGATTTCAACAGTGCCAAAGAATAAATGGAATTTAAAATATTAAACAAAAAGTGCGGTTGAAGTTGATATTTTAAATTTAGTAGTTCAGCCTTTGCTTTCGATTTTTCCAGTTCTTTTTTCTCATTATTTCTAAAAATAAAAAGTGAAGAAAGGAAAGAAAAAAGAAAGGGCAATACAGAGGAAAAGATCATCTGCCGATAAGAACCCTCATTTCTCGGTCCGAAATTTTCATGAGGAGCTCTGTCTATTGAAGGAGGAGGAAAATCTCCATTGGGATAAGGCATTGGGGGTGGCCCCAGTTCCATTTGAGAGGGCTGTCCGGAGAAAATATTTTCTGAAGCCAGATAATAAGGCAGAAAAATCATCATTCCAAAACAGATTAAAATACAAACGGTGAAGGCTAAATATTTTTTCTGATTGTAAAGCTTTGGTAGAAAAATATTCAGATTGACATAAAAGAAGATAATCACCATTACAAAACGAATAAATTCCCGCTGAAATGGCGAAACTCTGAAAACAGATAACGTACCGTCAAAATCCGGAGACGAAACGATCGGAATTGTTAACAGTAATGGAATCAGTATAATATGTGGCCATATTTTCTTCACTAACTAATATTTTTATTCAAATATAAATAAAATACGAAGGACATTATCATATGAAAGACACTTCAATAAATAAAATGACCACTTTAAACCTCCTGCTTCAACCATCCATCTTCCAGCGATTGCATTTAAACGATATGGATCAAGCTTCCGCGTTCTTCATCCTTCACAATTTCCAGCGCAACAGGAATTTTTTCTTTCAGCTCTTCCACATGCGAAATAATTCCTACAATTCTGTTTTCTTTTTGAAGTGCATTCAATGTTTCAAATACAATATTTACAGATTCAAGATCCTGGGTTCCAAAACCTTCGTCAATGAAAAAGAAGTTTTTATCTGATTGGGCATTAGCTTGGACACTTTCTGCCAAAGCAAGCGCTAGACTCAAAGAAACCTGAAAAGATTGCCCACCAGACAAGGTTTTTACACTTCTGCTGCGACCTTCATTCAGGTAATCGATAATTTCAAAATCATTATTCTCATTCAGTTGCAAACTGAGTTGATTTCGCGTCATTCTATGGAATCGGATATTGGCATGATCGCATAGCTGTCGCAGATAAATTGATGAAACATATTGTACAAAACCGGCAGCTTTAAAAAGATTGGTCATTACTTTTAGATTTTCAGAACGCTTTTGAAGTTGAGATAATTCTTTCAGTAAATCTTCTTTTTTGCGGTATTCTTTTTCTAGTCTTTCGATTTCAGATGATAATTTTACAACCAGATCATTAATTTGCTTTAAATGATTTTCTGCATCATTAAATTCATTTTCTTTGGCCGCAAACTGTTCATGATCAAAAGAAAAATCTTTTAGTTTTTCTTCTAATTCATGAATTCCGTTCTTTAATGTTTCAAAATCGATTTTAAATTTTTGGATCCAATTTCTCCTTTCTTCAACATTTATTTTTTGATGCAGAATCGTTTCGATTTCAGAAAAATTATTAAAATTGTTTTGACTTAATGAAGCGTTGATTAATTCCGTATTCGACAAAATTTCCAGCTTTAATTCTGAAATCTGTTTTTCCAACTGATTCAAAATGGCTTTTTCTTCTGCCAGTTTTGGAGAAATTTGTTTTTCTTTCTGAACTAATTCATGATAATTTTTCTCTGTCTCAGTATTTGATTTTGACAGTGTGTGATAAATATTTTCAATTTCTTCTGTTGTTTTATCAGAATAATTTTCCCAATTCAGTATTTTTAAATTAGAACGGTTGCTATTAATTTGCTCCTCTTTTTTAGCTTCCTGAATTTTAAACGTTTCAAGTGCCTTTTGGTATTTTTCTAAATTTTCAATTTCTTTAGCTAAGGTTTCCCTTTCCTTGAAAATAGTTTGATTCAATTGTTCAATTTGCTTTTCGGCCTCGAGAGAAGAGCTACGTTTTGCCTCAAATTCAGCTTCTTTTTCATAACTGAATTCAGTCCAGATAAATTGTTTTAGATGATTTTCAATATGATGTTGAATGTCTGAAATAATTTCCTGTTCAGCTTTTAATTGATTTTCAAAAATTCCTTTTCTTTCCAGAATTTTATCAATCTCATTTTCCTTTTTTTGTAGGTTGATTAATTCTTGATCTACAGATTGAACTTTTTCCTCAAATTCTTTCAATTCTGAATGTACATCATGAAATTCCACAATATTCGGATGTTCAGAAGATCCACAAAGCGGACAAGCTTCACCGTTGTGAAGTTCACTCGTGAATTTTGCCAACTCTTGCTGAATTTTTAAATGATCCAGTTTTTGTGAAAATTCTTTCTTTTGAATCTCAAGGTTTTCTTTTTTCTGTTGAAAGCTTTCTTTAAAATTTTCAGGAAATGCTTTTAATTCATCTGAAATTTTCAGAATCTGTAATTCCTGTTTTTTTATTTTTTCAGATTGATCTTCTTGCGATTTTTTTAAATTCTTTTGTTGAATAAACCAGTTTCCAACCTGTAAAAGAAGATTGGAATCAAGTTTCTTTGGCTTTAAAGTTTCGGCTTCCTTGGAAAGAAGATCGATATTGTGCTGAATATTTTTTCTTTTTTCTTCAACTTCCTGAACTTCCTTTGAACCTTTTTGAGTTCTTTCCTTAAGTTTTTTAATTTCATCGGAATAATTGAGAATCTGCACAATTAAATTCAGGTCATTTTCCTGTATTTTAGATTGCTCCAATGCCTCAAACTTCGGCTGAATAGCGGTAAGCTGTTCTTTTATGGAATGAAATTGAGCTTCGGTTTTCTTAACAGTGGTATTTTGTTTTTCAGCATCAGATTGCTTTGCCGAAATTTCTTTTGAAAGTTTATCTTTTTCAGCCAATAGAGGATTGAAAATTCTGGAAACTCGGTCGTAAATATCAGTTTGGGTTTCTAAAATATCAATTTCCGCTTTTTGTGCAGAAAGGTTGCTGAAGTTTTCTTTTTTCTGTTTTAAATTTTCAAAATCTGTTTTTAGATTTTTAAGCTGTTGAAAGCTCGCCGAAATTTTTTGGAAATTATCTTTTGCTTCTGAAAACTTGTGTTGTTCCGTTTTTAAAGTTTCTTTTTCCGCAGAAATCTGTTCCTCGGTAATTTCTTCAAAACCTTTTAACTGTCCATCCAGCTGATCGAGTTCCGATCTGTTTTTAACATTCAGAGAAGCTACATTATTCTGAAGATCAAAACGCTGAAGGTTAAAGATTTCCTTCATCATCGTTGTTCTTTCCGTCGCGCCAAGCTCTAAAAATTCTTTAAACTGACCTTGCGGAATAATGATGGTTCGTTTGAAATTAGCATAATTCAGTCCGATAATTTGCTCGGCATTCGAATGCTCCAAAGGAATCCATTTCCCCTCAATCTGCTGATAAAAAGTAACCGAACTTGGTTTTACGTCGTCAAATTTTTTAGAATTGCGTCGGAAATCTCGTGTCGCACGGAACAGTTTGTTTTCAAAATTCAAAAAATCAAACTCAATATAGGAAGTGTTCGATTTTAAATTCATCATATTATACGCTCTTTTATCACGCATATTCAGACGTTCCGTTTCGCCATAAAGGGCAAAAGAAATGGCTTCAAGAATAGATGATTTTCCAGAACCTACGGAACCAAAAATACCGAACAAACCAGCATCGGTAAGATTTTTAAAATCAATGATCTGTCTTTCCTGATATGAATAAAGTCCTTCAATAGTGAGCTGAACAGGGATCATGGTTTAGGCATTTAAAATTTCGTTAAACAAATTCATTAAGTCTTCATTGGCTTCCTGGCCGCCGTTTTTAGATTTAAAATAATCCTGAAACAGAGTTTCTATATTTTGGTTTAAATTAATCTCATGAATCGAATTTTCAGCAAATTCCTGATTTTTAATTTTTGGAATTAAATATACAATGCCGCTGTGGGACTGATACAAAAGTTTTCTTTCGTCAGCCGTCAGAAATGTGGTGCTTTCTAATGTTAATTCAACAAAAGTATGAGGATTTTCTGTGAGCCAGTTAACCGCGTTTTTTACGGAATCAAATGTTTTTCGTACTAAACTTTTTCCGCTTTCTAACTGTATTTTTTCAAAAGAAACGTTTTTTCCGCTTTCTGCATTAATGATAGAAATATATTTTTTTTGTCCGGCTTCACTAAAACTGTAACAAAGTGGTGAAGATGAATAGATAACAGGTTTTTCAACAGTTCCGATATTTTGAAATCCGTGCAAATGTCCCAATGCGGTATACTGAATCTGATGCGGAATGATGTCTGAAAAAATAAGATCTGCATTGCCTATTTTAATGGGCTTTTCACCTTCAGGCTCTTCAATAATTTCGTTTCCTTTTTTGTTCATATATAAATGAGCCGTGAGAATATTGATTCCGTTTTCATCACAGAATTCATCGGCAAGGTATTTCCAGTTTTCTGCTAAAACGTTGTTGATTTCCTCTTCTTTATTTTCTCCAAAATATTCTTTTAAACGAATTTCATTCGCGTAAGGCGTGTGAAGAATACGAATAGGAGTTTCTGAATTTTTCAATACTAATTCTATAAAACCTTCTTCCGATTTTGAAATCGTAAAATATTCGGTTTCAAAAGGATTGATCTTCGCTTTGGGATGACCAATAAGAATAATGCCGCACTCACGCGCCAAAGGATCGGGAGCATTGATGAGATTGGGAGAATCATGATTTCCAGCGATCGCAATTACGGGACGTTTTCCGTTTAATGATAAACGTTTCAGGGTTTTATAAAATAATTCTACCGCTTCCACATTCGGATTGAAATTGTCAAAAAGATCTCCGGCAATCAAAATAATATCTGCATTTTGTTCATCAGCGATTTGAACAATTTCGTCCATAATAGAAACCTGTTCTTCCAATCTTGAAAAACGGTCGAGGCGTTTCCCTAAATGCCAGTCGGCGGTGTGTAGAATTTTCATATTGTATCGTTCTCTTCTCTTGCTTTAAAATCTTCACGAATCTGCTTTAAACGTTCTTTTCTTTCTGCTTCCGCATTTTGTTGCTTCCGTTTTTTCTGATCGATCTTCTTTTTATTTTTTTGCCTGTTGGCTTCGTTATTTTTGCTCATATCAATGTATTCCCAAAAGTAATTTTATATGAATAGATGATCAAAAATACTAAAGATTAAGGGGGAAAGCAATTTTTCAATCTAAGGTTGATGAAATATTTTATACAGATAAATGTTTTCTTCCAGCGAGTTTGTTTATAACCTGCATACTTTTTACAAAGGTTTCAAACAAGGTTGTTTGTAATGAAATACAACTGCATTTGATTTGTTTCAAGGTTGTTTGTGACTTCCTGCGTTTGCATTTTGTCTGTTTCACCATTGTTTGTAATCAACTGCAATTGCATTTGGTTTGTTTTACTATTGTTTGTAATCAACTGCAATTGCATTTAGTCTGTTTTACTGTTGTTTGTAACCAAATGCAATTTTAAATCATAAAATCAAGCAGGCTTTTGAAATCTGTTTGCTTTAGAAATGAAATTAATATCTTTACAGCATTATGGAACAACAATCAAAAGATCCCCTTCACGGAAAAAGACTGGACGCCATTCTTGAGGAATTGGTAGATTATTACAATGGTTTTGAAAAGTTGGGCGAGCAGATTAATATCAAATGTTTTACAGATAATCCCAGTATCAGTTCTTCACTGAAGTTTTTGAGAAAAACAGATTGGGCGAGGACAAAGGTGGAAAGTTTATACCTTTTTGTATTAAGACAAAAAAAACGAGACGAAAGAAAAGGGTAGAAGTAGTATGGGGGAAATTCTTGTTTCAATCTAATTACTCGATCAATGATTTCAAAAGCAGTATATTTGTACAATTAATCGTGAACTGAAACTCACGACAAAAAATTAAAATATGACAATCGAAAACAATCATGTTGTAGCTGTAAAGTACATCCTTCACACGATAGAAGAAGATGGAACAAAGGTTTTAGTAGAAGAAACAACAGCAGAAAATCCATTAACATTCTTATACGGTGTGGGAATGATGATTCCTAAGTTTGAACAAAATATCCTTGGTTTGAAAGCAGGTGATAAGGCAGATTTTGTAATTCAGCCAGAAGAAGCTTACGGTGAAAAGCAAGAAGATGCTATCGCTCAGTTGCCAATTGATATGTTCGCAGAATCTGGAATTCCGCCAGTAGGAGCTATCTTGCCTTTATCTGACAATCAAGGAAATAATTTCCAGGCATTTGTAGTAGAAGTTACTCCTGAAGCAGTGGTTGCAGATCTTAATCACCCAATGGCTGGTAAAGTGTTGGATTTCCAGGTGGAAGTTTTAAATACTCGTCCTGCGACTGAAGAGGAGTTATCTCACGGTCACGCACACGGAATCGACGGAAACGAAGCTCACTAAGAGTTTTCTAAAAAATATGAATGTCCGGCAGAAATGCTGGACATTTTTTTGTTTGAATTACTATAAAATATCACACAATCAATTTTATCGAAGATAAAATCCTTGCGCCTTAAACCATAATGGCTATAAAAAACTTAGTGCCTTTGCGATGACCAACCAGAGGATTTATATTTAATCTAAAAACTCACCACTCACATAAAACCAACGATTTTGAATCATTTTAAATGTGGATAACTCGTGATGAACCTGCTTCTGCCCATCCTGATCAGTATAAAAAGCTTTAAACTCCACTTTATTCATAGATGGTTTATCCACAATTTCAAGTTTCGTCCATTCATTGATTTCTCCCCATTCCTGCAAATCTTTTTTGCTGTGATTTTGTCTTTTGCTCGGAGAAGTGGTTTGCATTAAATATCCTCCATTCGGAATGGCAAATGCCGAAAACCTCGAACGCATCAAAGCTTCTGCTGTAGGTGCATTTTTTTCTCCGGTGTGATAAGGTTGGCAACATTCTTCGTAAGATTTTCCTGAACAGCAGGGACAATTCATTTTTCTAAATTTTATTTGAACGCAAATTTACATTAATATTTTTCTCTAACAGATTTTACAGATGACGCAGATTTAATATTATCATGGAGAATTAAAATACAAACATCTGCGAAATCTGTAAAATCTGCGAGATATTTAGTAGCGCCATCCGTGAAAGACATTAGAGCCATTATTGTTTAGAAAAAATCAAAAAAAGCATCCAAAAAATTGAATGCTTTTAAAAATTTATTTAATAAAACCTCTGTTTCTCAATAAAGGCTTGATATCCGGATCGTGTCCTGTAAAGTCTCTGAATGCCTGATTCAGATCCACAGAATTTCCTACCGAAAGAATATATTTTCTGAAACGATCTCCGTTTTCTCTCGTCAGTCCGCCGTTTTTAGAAATCCATTCCCAAGCGTCGTTATCCAACGTTTCAGACCACAAATAGGCGTAATATCCTGCAGAATAACCACCGCCCCAGATGTGTGCAAAATATGGTGTGTGATATCTTGGAGGAACCGTAGCCAACGTAAATCCGTGTTTTGTTAAGGATTGTTTTTCAAAATCTAAAACTGGAATCAACTGACTTTCATTGGTTACCGTATGCCAATCCATATCCAGTTCGGCAGCAGAAACCAATTCGGTAGTCATATATCCTTGATTGAAAGTCGCTGCTTTTTTAATTTTATCAACCAAAGCCTGTGGAATTGGCTGTTTTGTTTCATAATGTAAAGCGTAATTTTTCAAAACGATAGGATCTAAAGCCCAATGTTCATTGATTTGGGAAGGGAATTCAACGAAATCTCTCGGTACATTCGTTCCTGAAAGTGAAGGATATTTTTGGCTGGCGAACATTCCGTGAATAGAGTGACCAAATTCATGGAAAATTGTTGTTACATCATCATAACTAATTAGTGAAGGTTTTCCCGGAGCCGGTTTCTGATAATTGTAGCAATTTACAATCACGGGTTTTGTTCCTAATAAATATGATTGCTCAACGAAGTTACTCATCCAGGCACCACCATTTTTAGAATCTCTCGTGTAGAAGTCTAAGTAATAGATTGCGATAGATTTCCCGTCGTGATCGAAAACTTCGTACGTTACCACATCCGGATGATAAACCGGAAGATCTGTTCTTTTTTTGAAAGTCAATCCGTAGAATTTTTCAGCAGCAAAGAAAACTCCTTTTTCCAAAACGGTTGTAATTTCAAAATAAGGCTTGATTTGATTTTCATCTAAATCGAATTTCGCTTTTCTTACCTGTTCAGCGTAAAAATTCCAATCCCAAGGTTCAACTTTGAAACCTCCTTTCTGCTGATCGATCAAATCCTGAATATCTTTTGCCTCACGTCTTGCAGTTTCTACTGCAGGTGTTGCAATTTGATTCATTAAATTAGTCGCTGCTTCCGGATTTTTTGCCATCTGATCCTGCAATTTCCATTCTGCGAAACTTTTCTTGCCTAAAACCTGAGCTTTTTTAAGTCTAAGTTTAGCTAATTTTTCAATCGTTTCTCTCGTGTCGTTTCCGTCACCTTTTTCAGCTCTCAACCAAGAAGCTTTGAATAGTTTTTCTCTGGTTGCTCTGTTTTTAAGGTTTTGTAAAAGGGGCTGTTGCGTGGTATTTTGTAAAGCCAAAAGATATTGACCAGGTTTTCCTGCATTTTTAGCATCAGAAGCTGCCGCTGCGATTTCATCAGCTGAAAGTCCGTCTAATTCTTTGGCATCATTAAAGAAAACTCCGCCTTGCTTTCTCGCTTCCAATAATTTATTGGAATATTGAGTCGAAAGTGAAGCCAATTCCTGATTGATTTGCTTTAATTTTTCTTTATCCGCAGAAGAAAGATTGGCTCCTGCAATTTCAAAATTTTGCTTATAATATTGTAATAATCTTTTGCTTTCAGAATCTAAACCATTTTCAGAAATAGCTTTAATTCTTTTATAAAGATTTTCATTCAGATACATTTTATCAGAATGAGCCGCGAAAATCGGAGCGTATTCTTCATCTAAAGCCTGCAGAGTAGGGTTTGTATTGGCACTTGTAAGGTTTGAAAATACAATCGTTGCTCTTTTCAAAATTTCGCCACTTTGTTCTAATGCTACAATCGTGTTTTCGAAAGTCGGAGCTTCAGGATTATTGGCAATTTTCAGGATTTCGGCATCGTGTTGTTGTAATCCGAAATCAAAAGCTGGTTTAAAATGTTCATTTTTAATTTTATCAAACTCAGGAGCTTCGTACTGAAGCTTGCTTTTCATCATGAAAGGGTTTGAAGCTAATGAAGCAGGAATTGTGATTTCCTGTTGTGTATCGGTTTTTTTCATTGTAGTACAAGAGTAATTAAATGCTAATGCAGAAATTAATAATACCGATGTAATATTTTTCATAAATTAGTTGTTAATAAAGTATAAAGATAATTAAAACTTAATTCATAAAACCATTTAACATGAAATCTACACCGCTTTTTATATTCTCAGCCTTCCTTTTACTGTCTTCGTGTAACGAAAAACATGAACGAAGATCCCACGAAAATGATAAAAATACATGGGTTGAAAAGGTTGTCAGTAAAGATAATGGACCATTAAAACAGAAGGAAATAAGCGGCGATTTTGATGAAATTGAGGTTTCTCAAGCCATTAATGCCGAAATTATAAAATCTGAAACCGAAAGAGTAGTAATCTCCGCGCCTGAAAGTATCATTAATGAAGTTTTGGTGGATATTGACGGAAAAGAACTTCATATTCATTACAAACCGGGAATTCGGGTGATGAACAATAATAAGGTAACTGCGAAAATTTATACGAGAGATTTCACAAAGTTGAAAGCAAATTCCGCAGCAAGTATCAATGTAAAAGATAAGTTCACTCAGGAAAAAACGAATATTGATATTTCGAGTGCTGCAAGTATTTCCGGAGATCTGGAAGCTAACGATTTTGAAATTTCTGTAAGCAGCAGCAGTAGTTATTCTGGAAAAATTTGGGCAGTTGATCTTGATTTGGATGCTTCTTCTGCAGCAAGTGTAGATATTTCTGGAAAGGCTAAAAATGCAGAAATTTCTTCTTCGTCAGGAAGTAGCGTGAATGCTAAAGACGTGATTGCAGATAATGTAAAAGCTGAATCTTCAAGCGGATCTAGCATTGAAATTAGCGCACTTTCCAAAGTTGATGCAGATGCGTCGTCGGGAGGAAGTGTGAATGTTTATAAAAAAGGAAATGTTTCTACAGTCAATAAAAGAGAAAGTAGTGGAGGAAGTGTAAATATTCAATAGAAATTGATACATTATAGAATAAGTTTCGGCGGCCGAAGGCCGCCGAAACCATTTATTTCAAACTAAAACTAGAAACTTTTCGACCATTTAGCGGTTGAATTGATCTGTTATTGCTTTTAGGAAGGTGTTTTGCGATGTCTTCAATTTCATCTTCGGTCATTTCAATAGGATTTTTAAACACAATCCATGTCACGTTATCCGAACAAGGAGGAGTGGTAAGCGAACCAGCATACGTAAAATAACTCTTATTTTTAGGATACATTTTTTCAGGATTGAAAATAATGTCTGTATCTTCTTTTTTCTCTTTTGCTAAAGTTTTAAATACCTTGAGCTTTTCAAAATAAGAATTTTCTTTGCCTTCTTTTACCATTACGCCAAGCACAAGAACCGAACCATCCAATGCTTTATGCACAAAATGTAATTCTAAGGGATATCTGATGCCATCAATTTTATGTTCAGATTCTTCATGTGCATGAAACTGCATCAGGAAATATTTCTTATTGTCGTAAGTCACAAAATTTCCATCTTTAAAATCGAATTGTAGCGTATGTCCGTTGTCATTAATATCTTTAATATCACTTTTATCATAGTTGAATCCGATGTTTTTAATTCCTTTTCCGGGAACCACTTTTGAAGTAACGATATTGATGGGAGACTGGCTTTTGCTTTGTCCGCATTTTTCGTTTCCTGTCATTTCTCCCCAATGTTCAGGAGATTCATTTCCCTCGTAGCCCCAATGTTGCTGAGCATTTACGAAACCTAAAGAAAGTAAGCTGATTGATAAGATTATTTTTTTCATTATAGATGTTTATTTTAATTATAAAGATACTTGATATTGTAATAAAACTGCATTTTTTGTCGTTATTTTATCACCTGCATTATTGTAAACAGGGTGATTTTGATAAGAAACGGTAACTTTTGAATTTTGTCCTGAAAGTAGCCACGTTACTCCCATATCCCAAAAATTAACCGACTGATTCAGCCTTTCAAAATCTGAATGTTGAAGAGATGCATAAGGCATTAATGTAGTTTTCCCGATGAGGTTATCCTTTAATTTATATCCGGCTTGTACATAATATGTTGTTCCCGTTCCGTACATTGGAAAAGCGACTCCGCCACCATTTAAAATATCAGGATTATTTTCTCCGTTAATAGGATTCATCGTTCCGGCATTTCTGATGTAATTTTTTCCGAAATCAGAATGAGTGATGTTTCCATATAAGCTGATTGCTCTACCGTCCTTTCCAAGCGGAGCGTCATAGAAAACGTCTGCTGCTAAATGAAACATATTGCTTTGTATAGTATCTTTCGCTTCGTTGGTTCTCCACATTGCATTTTTTTGATAAATAAGTCCGGCTCCCACATTGAAAACAGACTTTTTACCTAAATAAGATCCGGATAAATAAGGGGTTTGGTTAGATTCCTGATCTTTAAACTGATACTGAACATACGCATTATACTGCATTTTTGGAGGCAACGCAGAAAAACTCGAATTAGAAGTAATTGCAGAATTATACCCCGCCATTTTTTTGATAGACATCGGCTGAGCCATTTGCACACGATAATCAAACTTTCCTAATTTACCTTTTGCAAAAACTGATAATTTTCTCAAGAACTGATCTGTCACATCATTCGTCATTTGTTGATACAATGGGGCATCAATTCCTAATTGGGAACCAACTGCGGGAGAAGCAAAACGTGACAATCCGCTCCATCCGGATAATCCCATTCCTAATGATAATTTTGTTTTGTCGATCGCGTATTCACCATAGGCATCATGAACGAAAAAACCTTGCTTTCGGTCTGACAAAGTGTTTAAATTATTCAATCCAAATTGAGTATACATAAAAACACGGTCTGTGATTTGACCAAAGACCTGAATATTAGTTCTTCGTATTCCGATGTCTGTGCCGCTGTTTTTCAGCGTTCCGTCGAATGTAGATCCCGGATTGTATTGTGCCGAACGTATCCAGGCTTGTGTTAAAAATGTGAATTTTAAAAAGTTACTTCCATCTTCATTTAATGGTATTTTTCTGTCTTTTAGAAAGCTGGAAGTTTGCGCATTGATGTTTTGTGCCCCAAAGAATGCCAGGCAGGAATAAAAAATTGTTTTTAAATTTTTCATTTTTGTGTTTATGTTAAAATTGTTTTTAAAATTTGTGTAAATGGATCTTGATCTTCACTTTTCAGAAAAAGATTTCGAGAATGATTAGATAAAATCATTAAAAATGGTAAAATGAGAAGTTTTTAGCAGTCAGATCGCCACTCACAAAATAGATCGTACAAGCAAAGAGAATTACTAAATTCTGTACGATAAAAAATGGAATTAGAACTATTTTGAGAAAAATAATTCGTTTTTATTTTTAACGAAAATAGGATAGGAGAAGTAAAATATTCAAAACCCTCATCACCCTTTTCAGAATCTGAAAACTGAGAATTCAGTTCATATTTTTCAAAATTATAAGTATTGTTTTCAGAATCTTTTTTTTGAAATGTTTTTACATTACCATTATTTTTTTCATAATGGATGATGTTTGAAGTCATAAATGCCAGAAATAAAACCAGCAGCAGACTATTGCAATATTTAAAAGAATTTGAGAACATTTGTGTAATGCAAAAATAATCGCGAAAAATGAGATTCTGTTAAAAAAGCAATAGATTTATTATATTAAAAAACGTATTCGATTATTGATTTTTATCAAATTTTAAATAATTATGAATTAATTTTCGTTATTGTCTTCTTCTGTTGGAAAATCATCTACGATTCCGGTGTCGAAACTTAAATTATCATAAGCTAATAATTCTTCTTCACGTTGAAGAATTTCTTTTGTTGTAAATAACCTGATTTCGTCTTCGTCATGTTTCGCTTTTGCCAATCTTCGGATAGATGCTTTATCAATCGTCATAAATCTTTGTCCTAAACGTCTGGCTGCATATTTTCGCATTCCGGTTTCATGAAGAACGTCAACCGCCATGTCTACGGCAGTTCCCAGAGTTTCACGATAAATATTGTTGATTCCATTATTGAGGTAATCATACGCATCAATTCTGTTTTTAGCTCTTACAAAAATTTTCACTTTTGGATAATGCTCACGAACTAAATCTGCAATAAATTTGTTATCAGCAGGATCATCCAGGCAAAGAACTAATATTTCGGCATCTTCAATTCCAGCGGCGCGCAGAATAGGAATTCTGGTAGCATCGCCATAATAGACTTTAAAACCATAACTTCTTAACAGTTTTACACGGTCAGAATCTCTATCCAGAACGGTGGCCGAGATTTTATTTGCCTTGAGCAAACGTCCGACCGTACTTCCAAAATGCCCGAACCCCACAATAATAATTTTCTTTTGCGAAACATCATTATCTAAAATATTGAAATCATTATCCTTTTCAGGAACTTCTTTAATGAATTTTGGAGTAATCAGTTTGTCATTAATAATTAATAAAAATGGGGTAATGCACATGGTAATCGCGGTAACGGCCATCATTTGAGCATTTAATTCTGAACTTAAAAGATATAGGCTGGAAGCATAATTTATCAATACAAAAGCAAATTCTCCCACCTGAGAAAGCGCAAATGCATAAAATAAACTTTGAGGGGTATCTATCCTGAAAAATTTTCCGATCGCAAATAGAACAATAAATTTGATTGTCAATACCGCGAATACCGTACTGAAAATAAATAAAGGATCTTTCGCAATGACATTAAAATTCATCGTTGAGCCTACGCTTACGAAGAATACGGCTAATAATAATCCTTTAAACGGATCAATCTGTGCTTCCAGTTCATGCCGAAATTCGCTATTCGCCAGCATTACACCTGCAAGGAAAGCGCCTAATGCAGGAGAAAGCCCGATGGAAACCATTAATTCTGAAACACCAATCACCAGAAATAGAGAAGATGCGGTTAAAAGTTCTGTCATTCCTGATTTTGATACATATCGTAAAAAAGGAACAAAAACATATCTTCCCAATAATATTAAAATCACAACTCCGAAAATTACGGTGGTTGCCTGTAACCATTCGGGAAGGGTTTGTATTAAAACCTGAATATTATTATCGTTGTGTCTCGCTTTATAATTCGCAATAATCGGAAGAATAGCAAGGATAGGAATCACTGCAATATCCTGAAATAAAAGTGTTGAAAAAGAGGCTTCGCCGGCAAGTGTCTTTAAATTATTTTTCTCTTGTAGAGTCTGCAAAACAATGGCGGTGGAAGATAGGGCAAAGCACATGGCAACGGCAACCGCTTTGTCGATTCGCCAACCCGCCCACATAAAAACGGCAAAAAGTAATGAAATGGTTAATAACATCTGCGTTAACCCCAGCCCGATTATTTTCTTCCGCATTTCCCAGAATTTACGGGGCTCCAGCTCTAATCCGACTAAGAATAAAAGCATGATGACTCCAAATTCGCTGGCGTGCATAATATCGTTCACGTCTTTTCCCGTTAATCGCAGAACGTAAGGCCCAATGATAATTCCTCCGGCAATATATCCGATTACGGAACTTAGCCCGAATTTCCTAGCCAGCGGAACCATAATAATGGCTACGCCCAGAAAAATCAGAGTGTTCATTGCTAAAGTAGATTCCATAATTTTTTATTGATTGAGAAGTTCTGCAAATTCTTTTTTATGAAGAATAATATCTTTTTTTGATAATTTATTGGCCTCGTAAACGATCTTTATGGTTTTAATATTGGCTTTAAAAACATTGAGCGAAACGATTAATCCACTAATGAGCTCTTCCACGGTGTATTTATAAGTTCCGTCTTTGGTAAAGGATCTTTCTCTGCCGCCGGTCGTGATCAAAATATGAATTTCTTTGCCTTCCAAAGGGTTGTATTGCCCTTCTTTGAGCCAGTCTCTGTCAAAAACTTCGTCTATCCAAAGTCGTAAAAGGGGAGGCATTCCAAACCAGATCAGCGGAAATTGAAAAATGAAACGCTCATATTCAACGATTCTTTTTCGCTCCCGAAAGGCGGCAATATGAAAGTCAGGATATTCTTCATAAAGATCCCGAAGGGTAAAATGCTGATGACGGACGTAGAAATTAATGAGCTCAACATTGGAATTGGAGTGCTCTAAATAAGGGTGTGCAAAAACTACCAACGTCTTCTTCATAAACCTGTTTTCAGTAAATATAATGAAAAATTTTTGAATTAAAGTTGGTTTTTATGTGGTATTATTAATTTTTTAATATTAAAAGAGAAGATTTATGTTAAAATAAATTAAAGAATAGAATTTTATATTTTCTTTTCTTTAATATTTGGTAATGCAAGTTTTTAACGCAAAGCCCGAAAAGATTTTTTTAATTAATTGAGAATACTTTGTGTTCGAAAAGGTGATTCACTCAGTAAAGTGATTACATTGTTTTCATTTCGACCTACATTGAAATCTCTTAAATAATCTTAACTCCTTAATTCTAACCTTAATTGTTCAAATTTTTAAAGAAATTTTTTGATGACTTATAAAAAAGTATATTGGTTTTAGAAAAATATCTACCAACCTCCAGAAGCACCGCCACCACCGAAACTTCCGCCACCGCCGAAGCCTCCAAATCCTCCGCCGCCTGAGCTGCCACCACCAAAACCACCGCCTCCGAAGCTGCCTGGAAAAGGAAAAAATCCTCCGGGATAATTTCTGCGACCTCGTCTACTGATGATAACATCATCGTCGTCATTACCACCGCCATTTCCGCCGCCTCTGTTTCTAAAAATAATAATGATGATGATAAAAATAATGAATGCTATAAGAATTGTTTTTAAAATATTTCCGTTGCCACCGGAATCAGGGTTTTCGATAGGTTTGAATTTCCCCTGAACGGCTTCCATCATTGTTGAAGTTCCGCGATTGATTCCTTCGTACCATCTGCCCTGTTTAAAGTGTGGAGTAACGATGTAATCTAAAATCTGTCCGGCAACCGAAGCGGTTAAATATGGCTCAACGGCTCTTCCTGGCTGAATAGACATGGTGTAATCCTGTGTCGCGATCAGAAAAACAATTCCGTTGTCGACTCCTTTTTTTCCGATGCCCCATTTTTCACCAAACATGGTGGCTAAAAAATTAACATCTTCTCCTTTGGTTGAAGGAATAATAATTACCTCAATTTCCGTTGAGGTAGAATCTGCAAATTTGATCAGTTTATTGTTTAAAGCATCCGTTTCCTGTTTTGAAAGAATTCCGGCTTCATCATAAACTGGATAAAGAATTTTCGGTTTGTCTGGAATCTTGTATTGTGCTGATACAAAATTGTAAAAGCATACGAGTAAAAATGAAAATACTATTTTAAGAGAACGTAATTTCATTAGATAATTGATTGGGATTTTCTCCGTTTACAGGAAAATGTTTTTTCAGTTCCAGACCAGTTTCCAGAATTCCGCTTTTTAAAGCCTCGTAGTAATTTCCTTTGGCAAATTCAGCCGTAATATAGTCGTGCAGGTGATCCCAATACGATTGGTTTACTTTTTCATGAATTCCCACATCACCAATAATGGTAAGGTATTTTTGATCAAAATTAACATGAAAAAGAACGGCATTTCTTTCAGCTGTTTTATTCATGCAGAGCTCTTTGAAAACTTCAAACGCCGTTTTAGCATTGTCATTTTCCGTATTAGAATCAATATGCACTCTTATTTCGCCTGAAGAATGTTCCTCTGCGGATTGAATAGCTTCCACAAGGGAAGCTATCTGCTGATTTGTCAAAAATCTGTTGTTCATTATTCTGAGAATACTTCAGGGGCTTTATTGGCTCCTGCTTCGGCTTTGAATAAAGGTTTTTCTTTAAAGTTGGTAAAATTCGCCAAAATATTATTTGGGAAAGTTTTGATCGAAGTATTATAATCCTGAACAGCTCCGTTATAATATACCGTTTCTGTTCTGATGCTATTTTCAATCGCAATATATTCTCTTTGGAAATTGATATACTGTTGATCTGCTTTTAGATCAGGATATTTTTCAACAACCACCATCAATCTGTTTAAAGCTCCGGATAATTCTCCTTGCGCTGCTTGGAATCTTGCAATATCCTGCTCCGTCATATTGGTAGGGTCTACATTTACAGAACTTGCTTTAGAACGCGCTTCGACAACTTTCGTTAAAGTTTCCTGTTCAAATTTTGAATAGGCTTTTACTGTTCTTTCCAGATTCGGAATAAGGTTGGCTCTTTTTTGATATACGGTTTCTACGTTAGACCATTTTGTATTGACATTCTGTTCTTTGGTGACAAAATTGTTATAGCCACTTTTTCCCCAGAAGAATAGTAAGGCAACAATAATAAGAAGAGCAATGCCGATGGTTCCGGCGCTCAAACAGCCCTTGTTTTTCATAGTTTAAATTTTTAATTTCTTGTGCTAATCAAATATACAAATTATGTGCTAATTTTGCAGAAAATTATTTGAATGACAACAATAGTGGTGGCAATGGGAGAGAAAAATGAAATTGGTTTTAATAATCAGTTGCTTTGGCATCTTCCGAAAGATTTAAAACATTTTAAAGACCTTACTTCGGGACATCCGATTATTATGGGTAGAAAAACGTATGAAAGCATCGGAAAACCACTTCCTAACAGAACCAATATTGTTGTTTCCAGAAAAAAAGACTGGTTTGAAGAAGGAATTCTTATCGTTGGGAGTTTAAAAGAAGCTCTAAAATTTGCTAAAAAGATTGATGAAGAAGTTTTCGTAATTGGTGGAGGAAATATTTATCAACAAACGATGGAGATTGTGGATAAATTAGAAGTCACTTTAGTAAAAGCGGATTTGGAAGCAGATACTTATTTTCCGAAAATCGACGCGAAAATCTGGAAGAAAACGAATGAAGTTTTCCACGAAAAAGATGAAAAAAACCAATATGATTTTTATTTTCAAACCTATGAAAAAATTTAATGTTTAAAGTTTTTAGTTCAAAGTTGAAGAACATTAAACTTTAGACCTTGAACCATAAACTAAGAATCTTAAATTTCTTATCTTTGCACTTCTAAAATTTAATAATGAATAAATACATAAAAATTGTAATTGCAGCGGTTCTTATACTTTTAGGACTTTATATGATGATCTTTACAAGGAGCTTAGGATGGGGAATTGTTATTTTCCTTTTAGCATCATCGCCAATTTTACTTTTCTTTAAAAATGAATATATTCTTTTGGCTTTCTGGCAGTTGAGAAAACAAAATATGGAAAAAGCAGCGGAATGGTTAACAAAAATTACCAATTACCAAGCTCAGCTTCATAAATCTCAATATGGATATTTTCATTATTTGTTGGGGTTAACTCAGGCACAGGATCATCCTACAAAAGTGGAGCCATTAATGAAAAAAGCATTGGAATATGGCCTGAACATGAAGCATGACAGAGCGATGGCAACATTAAACCTTGCAGCGGCAGCGATTTCAAAAGGAAGAAAGCAGGAAGGCCAAAAATTGTTGGAAGAAGCGAAAAGATTGGACAGCGCGGGAATGATGACAGATCAAATCAAAATGATGAAAGATCAGTTGAAAATGCCAACGATGCAGAAACATATGCACAATCCGAATATGAGAAACAGAGGGAAATTCTTTTAATTGAGAGTTTTGAACTAAAAATATAAATGCACTTGAAAAATCAGGTGCATTTTTTATTTTTGAAACATTAAGATTTATTTAAGGAGCTAAGTTTAATTTGTAAAGCAACTTAAATATTGTTAATTTCTTAAGTAAATCTTAATGGTTAAGTTTAAAATTACATTTCAGAATTATTATGTTCGTAACCATAGAATTTGGGGATTTGCCAATGGTATTTCACAGCGAATGTCCGGATTGCAACGATTAGTAAAATGGTGAAAATCTGTATTACTGTGTAGGAAAGATGTGTGAATTTTGTTAATAATAAAAAGGAAGATCCGCCCACAATACAAGCTGTTGCGTAAATTTCTTTTCTGAAGATCAACGGAATTCTATTCAACAAAATATCCCGAATAATACCTCCGAAACACCCTGTTATAGTTCCCAAACCAATACATATTAAAGGATGGATATCGGCATTCAATCCTTTTTGAATTCCGATAATGGTAAATAATCCCAGCCCGAAACTATCAAAAATAAATAAAGTCACCTGAAAATTTTTCTCAAAAGATTTAAAAATCATGGTGAAGATACTGGTGAGAATAATAACCGCACAGGTTAGCAGATCATGCATCCAGAAAACCGGAATATCCAATAAAAGATCTCTTACCGTTCCGCCGCCCACAGAAGTTACAAAGGCAATAATAAGCACCCCAAACGGATCAAGACGTTTTTGCATCGCTGCAAAACTTCCCGACATCGAAAAGGAAATGGTTCCGAGAACTTCTATGGCAAAATTGAACTGTTCGTGCATAATGATAAATAATAAGTAATTGGCAATGAGTAATGAAAATTATGACGTTGAATTTTGAGATAACTTAAATTTATATTTTGTCATTACTTTTACTAATTCTTCACATTCCAGTTTTAAATGTAGAATTTTTTCTTTATTTAGATATTCTAATTCTTCAATTATTTCAAGCCAAAGTTGGGTTTCATCAATTTCCTCAACCACAATACAAAGTTTTGCAAATCTTTCTTTTTCAGATCTTACTCTTGAAACAGCTCGGTAATTGGCAGCAACTGAAGTTGCAGACCTTATAATTTGTTTTCTAATGATTGAAAGATCATCAGAATAGGGTAATGGTGACAAAGATTTTATAATAGAGACTGAAAATTTTTTAGTTCTATCTCTAAATATTTGATTAAAATCCATCGCTGTAAAAATTACTCATTACCCATTACTTATTGCTAATTATTAGACTCTTACCGAATCCGGAACCAATAATTCATATTCACCTCCGTGGTTTAAGATTTCTCTCACAATGCTACTGCTGATGAAAGATTTTCCGGATGAGGTTAATAAAAATACCGTTTCCAGTTTTTTATGAGCTAACGTTCTGTTGGTGTGAGCGATGGCTTTTTCAAATTCAAAATCAGCCGGATTTCTAAGACCTCGGATGATGTACTGTGCATTTTTTTCAAAACAGTAATCTACCGTTAAGCCTTCAAAATAATCAACTTCCACATTGGGAAATTCAGCAACAGAATTTTGAATAAACTCCATTCTTTTTTCCAAAGGGAACATATATTTTTTTTGAGAATTTTGTCCGATGGCGATAATTAGTTTATCAAAAAGAGGTGCCGCTCTTTCGATAATATCATAATGACCTAAAGTAATGGGATCGAATGAACCCGGGAAAACAGCAATTTTCATATCTTATAAAGTTATAAATTAAGAGTTTTTGAGTTATGAATTTTGTGTAAAATCTAACTTCTAATCTCTAACTTTTAAAAATTATTTTTTGTTTAACGCTTTTTCAACCTCGTTTCCACAAAGGTCGGTGATGGAGATTCCGTAAATTTTTGCTTGTTGCGGAAGAATACTTGCCGGAGAGAAACCAGGGTTGGTATTCATTTCCAACATATAAGGAATTCCATTCATTAAGATAAATTCACTTCTTGAAAATCCGCTCATTCCAAGAGAATTATAGGCTCTTTTGGAGATCTCTTCTACGCGAATTCTTGTTTCATCATCAATTCTTGCAGGGGTAATTTCTTCGGAAGCTCCTTCGTATTTTGCTTCATAATCGAAAAATTCATTTTGAGGAACAATCTCTGTGATTCCCAAGACAATAGTTTCTCCTTTATAATCGATTACTCCAACCGAAACTTCCATTCCGTCTAAAAAGCTTTCAATTAAAATTTCATCATCTTCTTTGAAGGCAACTTCAGTCGCAGCCAGTAATTCAGATTTTTCTTTTACTTTTGAAATTCCCAGAGATGAACCCGATTGATTTGGTTTTACAAAAACCGGCAAGCCAAGATTTTCGATAATTTCATCTGTATTTATCTCTTCACCTTTTCTCAAATACACGCTTTTCGCAGAAGGAATTCCATACTTTGACAATACCGCTAATGTATCTTTTTTATTGAAGGTTAAAGCACTTTGGTAGAAATCGCATCCTGTATATTTTTGTCCGATGGCATCCCAATAGGCTTGAAGAATTCCGTTTTCTCCTGGAGTTCCGTGGATAATATTAAAGCAAACATCGAATTTTAACGTTTCACCATTATCTAATGTTACCGAAAAATCTCCTTTATTAATGGCATATTTCTGGTCGTTTTCATCTAAAAAATACCACTCGTCTTTCAGGATGACCACTTTATATACATTATACAGATCTCTGTCTAAAGAATCATAGATTAATTGACCGCTTTTCAGGGACACCACATATTCGTCTGAATAGCCTCCCATTACTACGGCAACACTTTTTTTGCTCATAACCATATAGTATCAATTAAGGCAAATTTAATCATTTTATATAATGCAATACTGGAAATTCCGAAATTTTAAAATAGGAAATGAAATGTGTTAAATAAAAAGCACATTCTAAAATTATTAGCTATATTTGCCGTTATAATTAAAGTATTTTTAAGTATGCTTAAATCACTTTTCAATTGGAAAGTTTTACTGAACTTAGTTGTAGCCATCGGGGTTTTCGTGGGGTTGGTTTGGCTTACATTTCGTTGGTTGGAGTATCATACGAAACATGGTCAGGAAACACCTGTTCCTAATGTTATCAATAAATCTGTACATGAAGCGATCAAAATATTAGACGATTCTGGCTTGGAATATGAAGTTGATAGTTTTAAATATGATCCTAAATACAGACCATTTCAGGTTCTTCAAGTATATCCTTCACCGGGTTCAAGGGTGAAAGATGGAAGAACGATTGTATTAAAAGTAAATCCGAGAACTTGGGCGAAAGTTGCTGTTCCGGATGTTATTAATAAATATTCAGGATTGGCATTCCAACGATTGGATCAGGTTGGTCTGAAAGTGGGTGACACTATTTTTGAACCAAGTATTCAGAAAGATGCGATCATCAGAATGTTATTCAAAGGAAATGCTGTGAAACCGGGAACTTTGATTCCTAGATTCTCAACCATTGATGTTGTGGTAGGTTCTGGACCTATGAGAAATATTTCTATTCCTAATGTTGTGGGGCTTACAGTAAAAGAAGCGAGAACGGTAATTGCAAGAAGCTTATTTGAAGTAGGATTGGTAGATCATGAAGATGGCGGAAAAGATGAATCTGATATTATTTATTATCAGGATCCTGCGTCGGGAGATGTGAGAGATCAGGGAATGCAGATGGATCTTTGGGCGAGTAAGAAAACTCCTGCGGAATTACAGGCTAAAATTAATCAGCTTAATTCTATGTATCGTATGAAAGTAGATACAGCATTACCTCCGGTGCAATATGAAGAAATTCCTATGCATTCTGAGCCTGTTTACGAAGCTCCGCCTGCACCAAAGAGAGAAGTGCCTAAGCCGGAACCCGTAAAAACTGAAACAACTCCAAAACCTGTAAGTTCGGCTTCCAAGCCAGCAACTTCTTCTTCGGAGAATAAACCTAAGCCAGCTACATCAAATTCAGGAAGTAATAGCAAACCTGCAACGACTCAACCTGCAGAAAAGCCAAAAGCTAAGAAAGTAGTTGTAGAATAATACACACTTATTATAAAGAATATGGGCTTCAACTTTAATTATGTTGAAGCCTTTTGTATAAAAGAATAATATAATGTCAGAAGATAACGAAGATTTTTTAGATGAAGAATTATTAGAATCCAACAATATCGATAATCTTGATATTGATGAGGAAAATAAGGGATTGTATGAGCATCTTAATATCACGGTTGATAAAAGTCAGGAACCTTTAAGAATTGATAAATTTTTATTGATTTTCAGACAAAATTCTTCACGAAATAAAATTTCACAAACCTGCAGAGCCGGAAATGTTGTTGTAAACGGAATTCCGGTAAAACAGAATTACCGCGTAAAGCCGGGAGATCAGATTTCGGTATTATTGGCGCATCCTCCGAGAGAAAATGTTATCATTCCTCAGAATATTCCTATTAATATAGTATACGAAGATGATGATTTAATCGTTGTAGATAAAGAACCGGGAATGGTAGTTCATCCTGGATTTGGAAATTGGGATGGGACTTTGGTGAATGCACTGGCTTATCATTTCGAACAAAACGGTGCAAAATCTGATTTAGACAGAGTAGGATTGGTTCACAGAATTGATAAAGATACTTCCGGATTATTGGTGATTGCCAAGAATGAATATGCACTAAGCTTTTTAGCTAAACAATTTTTCGACAGAAAAACCAGAAGATTATATTGGGCCTTTGTTTGGGGAAATGTGCAGGATGAGGAAGGTACCATTAGAGGGCATATCGGGCGCCATCCGAAAAATAGAATGCAGATGCATACCTATGAAGACGGAAGCCAGGGAAAACATGCTGTAACGCATTACAAAGTTTTAGAAAGATTTAAATACATGACTTGGGTGGAGTGTAAATTGGAAACAGGAAGAACACATCAAATTCGAGCTCACTTTAAACACATCGGTCATACGCTATTTAATGATGAAAGATATGAAGGCCATACACCTCTCCGTGGAGTGAATCTTCCTAAGTATAAGCAGTTTATAAAAAATGTATTCGAAATTCTGCCGCGACATGCCTTGCATGCACATACTTTAGGATTTATTCATCCAACGACCAAAAAGGAATTGTATTTTGAGAGCCCAATGCCGAAAGATATGGCGGATGCTGTAAAAAAATGGAGAAATTATTTAGAAAACTAAAAATATATTGAGAATTTTTTTATATTTGTTGAATTGAAATCAAGATTTGTTATGAGAAAACTATATGCTATAGTGTGTTTGGCTCTTTTGTCAAATGCATACAAAGCACAAGAAACATTACCATATTATCAGCAATATCTTCTGGATGGTGAGTTCCTGTTCAACCCTGCACAATACGGTAAAACAGATAATGTTCAGCTCAACCTCAATTATCAAAAACAATTTATAGAATTTAGTGAGTCTCCAAACGTACAATCTATCGGGCTAAATGCCAATATTTTCGATAGAGTAGGTGCTGGTATTTCGATATTCAGAGATGCGGGAGGGCCTATTTCTGCTGGTGGTATTACAGCTGGTGCTTCATATTTTATTCCTCTTAGTAGTGAAGGAGACAGAAAAGATCAGTTCTCTTTCGGTACAAGTGTGAGTCTTTATAACATGAATATTGATTATACAAAACTTAATACAAATGATGCTTACGATCCTTTGTTGCAAGGTAATGAGCAGAATATATTTATGGCCTATGCCAACTTCGGTTTAGCAGCAACTTACCATAATATCTTTGCAAACGTTTCGGTTAACGATATCGCTTTAACAAATGACGAATCTATCGTAAACGGTCGTGAGCCTTCTCCAATTAAGTTTTTCTTAAACTTAGGATATGATTGGCATGTAGGAGATAATATGTATTTCACCCCATCTGCATTAATCAACTTGAATACGAACTCTACAAGAACAATGGATTTAAACCTAATGGCAACGTTCTTTAATGATATCAACTCTTTCTCAGCAGGATTTAGCTACAGATCTGTTCAGAACAGATTTGATAGCCAGCAGTTACAGATTGCTCCGGTTGTGAAAGTAAGATTCAACAAATTTATGGTTGGAGCTACTTATAACATCGGAATGTCTGATATTCAGGAATATGGAGGTAACTCTTTCATGATTGGTCTTGGATATAACTTCGATAACTTCATTAATCGTAGAGGATATAGATATTAATCAATTTAATTTAAATAAATTTGAGCTCTGATTTTTTCAGGGCTTTTTTTATGATTTATATTCACATTCCGTTCTGTAAACAAAAGTGCAGCTATTGTAATTTTCACTTTTCAACATCTTTAAATTTTAAAGATGAAATGTTGGCTGCCATGAAGAAGGAAATTTTTCTTCGAAAAGATGAATTACAGAACATAAATTTACAGTCGCTTTACTTTGGTGGCGGAACTCCTTCCATACTTTCTTCGGATGAAATCAATTCTTTGGTTGATGAAGTGTTGAAATATTTCAGTTTTAATAATGATATTGAAATTACGCTCGAAGCCAATCCGGATGATTTGGATAAAAATTTTTTAAAAGGATTATCAAATTCACCAATAAATCGACTTTCTATCGGAACTCAAAGTTTTTTTGAAGAAGATTTAAAGTTGATGAATCGCGCGCACACTGCTTCAGAAGCAGAAGGTTCCATCAAAAGAGCGCAGGACTTTGGTTTTGAAAACTTGAGTATTGATCTTATTTACGGTTCGCCAACTTCCAATCTGGAAATCTGGAAAGAAAACTTAAATAAAACAATTGAGCTCGAAGTTCCACATATTTCTTCGTATGCCTTAACGGTTGAGCCCAAAACGGCATTAGAAAATTGGATCTCCAAAGGAAAAATTATCAGTCCGAAAGAAGAAGAGCAGAATAAAGAATTCTATTATTTGTCAGATTTTCTGAAAGATAACGGCTTTCAACATTACGAAGTTTCCAATTTTGCTAAACCCGATTTTTATTCGAGACACAATTCTGCTTATTGGAAATACAATGAATATTTAGGAATTGGCCCTTCTGCACATTCTTACAATGGTTTTGATGTAAGAAGCTGGAATGTAGCCAATAATCAGCAATATATTAAAAAATTAAACTCAAATCTCTTAGCCAAAGAAGAAGAACTGCTTTCTCAGGAAGATCAGTTTAATGAGATGATTATGATTGGTTTAAGAACAATTTGGGGTGTTGATTTACAAAATTTAAATAATAAATTTTCTGAAAAAATTCTGGATCATTTTAGACGTGAAATTAAAGCTAAATTTGAAGAAGGAATTTTAATCATTGAAAAAGATCATCTCAAGATTCCTGAAAAACATTGGTTTATGGCAGACGGAATTGCTTCGGATTTGTTTATGGTTTAGGTTGGAAGTCTGAAACCTAAAGATTGAAGAGCAGTTTGTGAAAAACTTCCAGCATCCAGCATCCAGCATCCAACAATTTCACTATTTTTGTGTAAAATTTCAACATCATTTTGAAAACTAAAAAGAAAGACTATTCGCATCTGTCGGCCAATCAACCTATCGGTATTTTTGATAGTGGGGTAGGAGGTTTAACGGTGGCTAAAGAAATAAAAAGGCTTCTTCCGAATGAAGATTTAATTTATTTTGGAGATACAAAACACCTTCCTTACGGTGAAAAATCTAAAGAAGCGATCATAGAATACTCTACAAAGATTACAAATTTTTTGTTGGAACAAAACTGTAAAGCCATTGTGATTGCGTGTAATACGGCTACGGCAAACGCTTTGAACGAAGTGATGCAATCTGTTGGCGGTAAAGTTCCTGTCATCGATGTAATTAATCCTGTTGCTGAAAAAGTTTCTTATGAAATTCATAATAATGTTGGAGTTATCGCGACGAAAGCCACGGTAAATTCGGGTTTATATAAGAAAAGTATCCGCAAGCATAATAAGTGGATTAAAGTGGATGAACTAGCGACTCCTCTTTTGGTTCCGGCGATTGAAGAAGGATTTAAAAATCATCCGATTACGCATGCAATTATCTATAATTATTTGAGTAATAGTAAATTGAAGAATATTGAGACCTTGATTTTAGGTTGCACTCATTATCCTTTATTGATTGATGAAATCAAACAATATTACGGAAATCGTGTTCGCGTCATAGACTCTCCGAATATTGTAGCGAATCATTTGAAGATTATTCTGGATAAATATTGTTTGCTGAACGAAGCTAATCATAAACCGAATTATCATTTTTATCTCTCAGATTTAACCAAAAACTTTGAAAAGATATCTAAAAAATTCTTTGGCAAGACTATAGATTTAGAATTAAAAGTTTTATAAATAAAAGCTGTTTCATCACGAAACAGCTTTTTCTTTGTATTATACTTCCAGAATTACAGTTTCACTTTTCAATCGTGATTTTGGAGTAATTTTAGGTTGATTACTATCTTGTTCAGATCTTTCGCCGATGCTTACTGCAAATAATGTTTCGTAATTTTTATTATTGAGAATAAGGTCATATTGAGCATTTTCAATACCTTCCATTGGGGTAGAATCGATTCCCATTTCTGCACAAGCAGACAGGAAAACGCCTAACAATAGATAAACCTGATGTTTCAACCATGATTTAACGGCATCATTTCCTTTTGATTTTACAAAATTTTTATAATAATTAATAGAACCTTCCGGCAAATTTCCTTCGATCTGTTTTTCAAAATCTTCAGGATTTTTTAATACTCGAAATACTACCAAATGGCTGCTGTCTAATACTTTTTCTTTATTCCAGTAAGACGCTTCTGCTAATTGTTCCCTGAGTTCAGAATGGCTGTTTTACAAAAACAAAGTTCCAAGGCTGGCTGTTGATAGAAGATGGACTTAATTGCAAAATTTCTTTCAACTGCTGAATTTTTTCTTCACTGATGATTCCCTGTGGATTATACTTTTTAACGGTATATCGCGATTTCATTTTTTCTAAAAAGCTCATAATTTTAAACTATATTTTTTATAGTTGCAAAACTAATTTAAGTTTAATACATTTGCAATAACGGTAAAAAATGATAGTATAAAAATGTATACGATAGACAATAAATCTTACCCATGCTGCACAAGTGTGACCATGAAATTTATAGGTGGAAAATGGAAAGCGGTAATTTTAGTTCACTTGATGGATGGCGCTAAAAGATACAATGAGCTGAGAAAACTGATTCCTACGATTACAGAACGAACGTTAAGTCTTCAATTAAAACAATTGGAAGAGGATAATGTAATCAATAGAAAAGTATATATGGAAAAGCCACCTTTGATGGTGGAATATACGTTAACAGAGTTTGGAAACACCTTAATTCCTGTATTAGAACTGATTACCGAATGGGGAAGAGGAGCTGATAAAATATCAAAAAAAATAATCAAGGATGTCCCTTGATTATTCTGTTATTTCTGGAGTTTCTTCTTTGTTTGGCTCAAAAAAACTGAAACTCACATTTCCGTATTTTCTGGTATCTGTTAGATTCGGATGATCAAATTTCATTCTGCTTTGGTGTTCCACCACAAGAATTCCGTTTTCTTTCAGGTATTTGTTGTTCAAAACCAAAGAGATCAGTTCGTGGTATTTTTTCTCTTCCATTTCGAAAGGAGCATCAGAAAATACGATCTCAAAAGACTTTTTATTTCTGAATTTCTTTAACCAATCAAATACATCACCACGCTGCACATTTACTTGTAAATTAAATCCTAATTCAGAAGCGGTGGTGTTTAAAAATGCCGTATGTTTCGGATTCATTTCCACAGAAGTTACATCCTGACAGCCTCTTGAAGCAAATTCAAACGAAATAGAGCCAATTCCTGCAAAAAGATCCAGCACAGAAATCGACTGCATATCGTAAGTGTTTTCTAAAATACTGAACAGCGCTTCTTTCGCAAAATCGGTTGTTGGCCTTACATCAAAATTTTTCGGAGCGGCTATTTTCTTGGCTTTCCATTTGCCTGAGATTATTCTGTACATGTTTTTAGTTGTTAGATTGTAGGTCATAGGTTGCAGGCTAGGAACTAAGACCTATCATCTGTTACCTGCGACCTAGTTTAATATAAAATTTTTATTAGGAAGATTATCAAATACAATTTTCAGATTCTTTACAAATTTTTGTAATTCTGAAATAAAGGTTTCATTTTCAGTGGTTTCTCCGTAAGCGAAAAAGTTGGTTTCATTAATTCCGAAACCTATTTTACTTAAAGTAAACATCACAAAATAAAGAAAATCCACCTCGGAGTTGATGTCCAGATTGTTATATAAGATAATTTTTTGATTGTCGATGGCGAAAAACTCACATTGATTATGATAAAGATTAATGTGAATTTCCTTATTATTCTTATTATTGATAGAATTTAAAAACTTTTCACCTGAGAAATTAAAATGAACCGGAATCGCCAATTCTTTTATTTTCTTGTAAAAATCTTTTGGAAAAGTGTAATAAAACTGAATTTTAAACTTCTTATTTACCGAAAGCATTAATTCTTCATTCTCTTTATCCACAGGTGCATTAAAAGAGATTAAATCAAAACCAGCTTCATGCTCCGAAAAACCTTCAGGCATTAGTGTAAAATGATTTAAAGCAGAAATCACAGAAATTTCATCGAATCTCTGTTTAATTAAAACTTCTTCTAATTGATTAGAAATAAAATTTTCCGGCGTTTCTTCGTCTACAAAGTAAGATTTTTCCTCCAAAACGTTTTTGTTCTTTACGATTTGGTAGATTAATCCGTCTTTGGTAAAAAGTAAATTAAGTACGTTCATATTTCAATTCCTGCAAATTTAGTGAAATTCTACCATTACCGCACCCGATTGATGGTGAAGTATTTCCTTATTATAAAAATCGAGATTAGTCTGGCTTTCCAAAACATCCAAAACCATTCTTTGTAGCGTTCCATCGCCAATTCCGTGAACGATTTCCAATCTTTTCAAATTATTTTTTCTACAAAAAGCCATCACTTCCAGTAATTTTTCTTTCTGAATGAATAATCTTTCAAAACTATCATAGTCACTCGGATTTTTAACTAAATTATGAAAATGAAGATCTAAAACCAAATGATTTTTATGATGTTTTTTAGAAATTAGTTTTTTAGGTTCTGCTTTTTTGACGACTTTAATATTTTCGTAAAAATCAACGTTTTTAGGAACAAGTTTCTCTTTGGGATATTGATGGGTGAAGCCATATTCATCTTTAAAAACCACAATATTTCCCTTCGTGGAAGTTACAATGCCTTCCAGATCTTCATCAACTACAGAAACTTTATCGCCAATCTTCATTATTAATTCTTTGGTCCCAATTCAATTATTTCCAAATCTTTTATCTCGGTGTCGTCTACCACAAATCTCATCATCGTCCTCACTTTATGCCATCCCTGTTTTCCGCATGCACCGGGATTTAAATGCAGTAAATTATTTTTTTTATCAAACATGGCTTTCAAAATGTGAGAATGTCCTGAAATAAAAAGCTTCGGAGCTTTTGCTGCAATTTCATCTTTAGCCAGCGGAGTATATTTTCCGGGATAACCTCCGATATGAATCATCAAGACTTCAAGATTTTCGCAGAAAAAACGATTCACTTCCGGAAATTCCGAACGTATTTTCGGGCTGTCGATATTTCCGTAAACACCTTTTAATGGTTTAATTTTTTCAAGCTGTTCAATCACGTCCATATTTCCAAAATCTCCGGAATGCCAAACTTCATCGGCTTGCATGGCATAGTCTAAAATTCTGTCGTCAATATAAGAATGAGAGTCGGAGAGAAGAAGGATGTTTGTCATTATTGCAAAATTCTCTGCAAATTTATGAAACTAATTAGTTTTTATAAAATTTCAACTACAAAGTAATTTGATAAATCCTCGATTCTTCTTCCCAAGGATGATAGCCCTGCCCAATATATTGGTAACCATATTTTTCATACAAACCAATATGATCGGTACATAGATTCAGATATTTAAATCCTGCATTTTTTGTATCTTCTTCTGCTTTCTTTAAAAGCAATGAGCTGTAATTATTTCCGCGATGTTTTTCATCAATAAATAAAGCACAAATCCAAGGATAAAGGTCTATTCTGCTGATAAAATCATTGGTAATTAATCCGGCACAGCCAATAATTTCACTGTCTTTTTCCAAGAGATACCACTGGGGTAAAGATTGTTCGGCTCCTATCGCATGAGTAATCGAATCTTCGTACATTTTCGGATATACTTCCGACCAGCTTTCCTGAAAGTATTGTATCGCTTTATCTTTATATTCGGGGTTGTGTCTTATCGAAATAATTTTCATTTGAATGTTTATTTTTCGGGTTAAAATTCAAATTTAATTAATAAATGCGGAATTGATTAACTTTGAGAAAATTTAAAAAATATGAAGAAGAAACTTTCTTTTTTCCTTTTTCTTTTAACGGTGAGTGTTGCCAACGCGCAGGTTGAAGAGAAAAAATTGGACGAGCTGGTTCAAAATACCTTAAAAACTTTTGACGTTCCGGGAATGTCTGTCGGAATTATCAAAGACGGAAAAGTTATTTATTCTAAAGGATTTGGTGTTCGTTCGTTAACTACAAAACAGCCAATGGATGATAATACTTTGGTTGGGATTGCTTCCAATTCTAAAGGTTTTACGTGTACGGCTTTGGCGATTTTGGCAGATGAAGGAAAACTGGATTGGGATGATAAAGTTTCAAAATATATTCCTGAATTTCAAATGTATGATCCGTATGTTTCCCAAAATGTGACGATCAAAGATTTGGTGACGCACAGAGCAGGTTTAGGTTTGGGACAGGGCGATTTAATGTTTTTTCCTGAAGGTGGAAATCTGACGGTGAATGATATTGTACATAACGTAAGATATCTGAAGCCTGAAAATCCTTTCAGAACGACTTTAGACTATAATAATATCATGTTTATTGTTGCCGGAGAAGTGATTCACAGAGTTTCTGGATTAAGCTGGGCTGAATTTATTGAACAGAGAATTATGAAACCTGTTGGCATGACTTCAAGTTTTGGAAGTTACAACAGAGCAAAAGCAATTACCAATAAAATTGATGCGCACGCACCGGTAGACGGAAAAGCAATCGCCGTTCCTCACGATTGGAATGAAACGGGAAATGCAGCCGGAGGAATTATGAGTAACATCAAAGACATGACGACGTGGGCAGAATGTCTGATGAATAATTTCACAACCAAAGACGGTAAAAAACTGGTTTCGGATAAAAATGTTCAGCAGCTTTGGAGTTTGCAGATTCCGGATAAAGTGGCGGCTAAAAATCCTTATGACACGAATTTTTATGGTTATGGAATGGGTTGGTTTTTAAGTGATGTTAAAGGCCACAAGCAGATTCAGCATACAGGCGGATTGATCGGTACGGTGACTCAGTTTACCTTGATTCCTGATCTTAAATTAGGTATTGTGGTACTGACTAATCAACAATCGGGTGCAGCTTTCAACACTATTACAAATACTGTGAAAGATTCTTATCTTGGAGTGGCAGACAGAAACTGGTTGAAAACTTACGGCGAGAGAATGAAAAAAGTGGATGAACTTTATGATAAACAGAAAAAAGAAGCTTTTGCTAAATCTGAAGCCTTTAAAAAAGAGAAAAATCTTCATCCAAAATCTGAACAGTTTGTAGGAACTTACAATGACGTTTGGTTTGGAGATGTAGATATTGCTCAACAAGGAAATATATACAGGCTTTCATGCAAAAATTCTCCAAGGTTAAAAGGTGAATTATTGCCTTTCTCCAATAATTCTTTCATCATCAAATGGGACGACAGAAGCTATGATGCCGATTCTTATATCATTTTCAGTTACGATGAAAACGGAAAAGCACAATCTGCGAAATTAAAAGCAATTTCTGATGTTACCGATTTCAGTTTTGATTTTGATGATTTAGATTTAAAAAGAAAATAAAAATTTAAAGCTTCAACTTTTGTTGGAGCTTTTTTTATTTAAATCTGTCAAAGAGATAATCTAGATCTTTCCGGGATCATAAAAGAACAGGAGTTTCTTTTTAGCACCATCAAACTCCGACCAGGAATTGCAGTCGATCTCAAAACCGGCAACACCGCAAGTCGGGAAGTGAAAAATATCTTCCGAAATAGAATTGGCGAAATTGGAAATTCCGTTATTGTGTGAGAAAAATGCAACCGATTCGTGGCTGTCGTCTAAATCATAAATTACCGATTCAAAATTGCTTTCCGAGGGATTGTAAAGTTTCTCATCCGTAATAATATTGATATGATAGGTCTGATTAAAAATTCTGCACGTATTCAGCGCTCGAACCGCCGGGCTCGATACAAAAGAATCTATGGAAACATTGTTTGTTTTCATAAATCGGGACATATGCATGGCTTCTTCTAATCCCTTGTCTGCCAATGGTCTGTCGAAGTCCTCCGTTTCTTCCGGCCAGTCGCTTTTTGCATGTCTTACGAGGATGAGTTTCTTCATATTTTCGTTTTTGGAAAATTAAAATTATAAAAAAAATAACGGAATAAAACATGATTTATAAAAAAAACTGTGTTTGGAATAAAATCATTAAAATTTACTAAATTTGCAAACTTATGGGACAGATCCTTGCAATAGACTATGGAAAGGCTCGTTGTGGCATTGCTGCGACGGATGATATGCAGATTATAGCTAGCGGTCTGGATACGGTACAAACTCCTTTATTAGTTGATTTTTTGAAAAAATATTTCGGCGAAAATAAGGTAGATGAAGTCGTAATCGGGCTTCCTGTAGATTTGAAAGGAAATATTTCAGAAGTAGAAACAGACATTTTAAAGTTTATAGAAATTTTTCAAAAAGAATTTCCGATTGTAAAAGTGAATCGTCTGGATGAAAGATTTACCTCGAAAATGGCTTCGTTTTTTATTTCCCAAAGTGGAAAAAGTAAAAAACAGAGACAGGAAAAGGGATTAATAGATAAAGTAAGTGCAACCATCATATTGCAGAATTTTTTAGAACAAAGAACAAGATGATTTTACCGATAAGAGCCTTTGGGGATTCAGTTTTAAGAAAAGTAGGGAAGGATATTGATAAAGATTATCCGGCGCTACAAGAGTTGATAGACAATATGTTTGAAACGATGTACAGTGCAAACGGTATAGGGCTGGCTGCACCGCAAATCGGGTTAGACATTCGTTTATTCGTGATAGACGTTACTCCTTTAGCAGACGATGAGGATTATGAAGATATTAAGGATGAATTGGCTGCATTTAAAAAAGTTTTCATCAATGCGCAGATTTTAGAAGAATCTGGCGAAGAATGGAAGTTTAATGAAGGTTGTCTTTCTATTCCGGATGTAAGAGAAGATGTGAAAAGAAAGGAAACAATCGTGATCGAATATTATGACGAAAATTTTGTAAAACATACAGAAACTTTTTCCGATATTAGAGCCCGCGTAATTCAGCATGAATATGATCATATTGAAGGGATTTTATTTACCGACCATCTAAGTGCTTTAAAGAAGAAATTGGTGAAAGGTAAATTATCAAAAATCACTCAGGGAGACGTAAGCATCAATTACAAAATGAGATTTCCAAAATAGTTTTGAATAATTAAAAAAGAAAAATAAAAGCGCAAAAAGTTTCAGACTGAGCGAGTCGAAGTACTGAAAGCCGATTGCAGAATTTACAAAAAATAAAATTATGCTGTTAGAAAAAATAATTTCAATTTCTGGAAAACCAGGACTTTTCAAATTAGTTTCTCAATTAAGAAACGGATTTATTATTGAAGATGTTACTACAAAGAAAAAAGTAAGCATTGGAAACTCTAGCCAAGTAAGTTTGCTAGATAATATCGCGATGTTTACATTCGATAAAGAAGTTCCTTTGTTCGAAGTTTTTGAAAATATTGCTAAGAACAACGATTACAAAGAAGCTATTGCTCACAAATCTAGTGATGCTGAATTGAAAGAATTCATGTTAGCTTCTCTTCCAAATTATGATACAGAAAGAGTTTACGCTTCTGATATCAAAAAATTGGCTCAGTGGTACAATATTCTTCACAAAGCGGGATACATCACTCCTGAAAGCTTCGTAAAAGCAGAGCCTGAAACATTAGAAGGTGCGCCAGCTGAAGAAGTAAGCTTAGAAACTGAAGCTCCTAAAAAAGTTGCTCCAAAAGCAGACAAGCCAGCAACGCCGAAAGTAAAAGCGACTTCAGCTCCGAAATCAGCTCCAAAAACGACTCAGTCTAAAAAAGGATAATTCTTTTTTGAACTAAAAATATCAACCTCGTCAGAAATGATGAGGTTTTTTGTTTTCAGACTTAAACCGACATAGGAAAATGGAGCGTTAAGAAAATTAGAATTTAGTCGGTTAAGAAATTCCCACGGTTTGAGCGCGAGACAATTTTTTTACGAAGGACTTATGCTTAATTCGCGTGAGTTTTGGGGATTTTAGGTTTGAATTTTAATTTTTAGCGGAAGATTCCAAGTCTTGAATTTTTCGTTCTTTTGTTTCAAGACAAAAGAACATTCACAAAGATTTCCCGTAAATTTGTATCACTTTGAATTTTCAATTTATGAATACCAAACAGGAAAAACTAGAAGCCTTCGGAAGATTATTGGATATTATGGATGATTTGCGTGAGAAATGTCCGTGGGATCAGAAGCAAACGTTAGAATCGCTTCGTCATTTGACGCTAGAGGAAACCTACGAGCTTTCGGATGCTATTTTGCAAAATGATTTACAGGAAATAAAAAAAGAACTAGGAGATGTTTTGCTTCATTTGGTTTTTTATGCTAAAATAGGTTCAGAAAAGGAGAGTTTTGATATAGCAGATGTCATAAATTCTTTAAATGAAAAACTGATTTTCCGTCATCCACATATTTACGGTGATACCGAAGTAAAAGACGAAGAAGAAGTAAAGCAGAACTGGGAAAAATTAAAATTAAAAGAAGGAAATAAGTCTATTTTGGGCGGAGTTCCGAAAAGTCTGCCGAGTTTGGTAAAAGCCTATAGAATTCAGGATAAAGTGAAAGGAATTGGTTTTGAATTTCATGATGCTGAAGATGCCTGGAAAAAAGTAGATGAAGAAATTCAAGAGTTTCACGCGGAAACAGATTTGGATAAAAAAGAACAGGAATTGGGCGATGTCTTTTTCTCGTTGATCAATTATGCAAGAATTTCAGGAATTAACCCGGATTCTGCGTTGGAAAGAACCAATTTGAAATTCATTTCAAGATTCCAGAAATTGGAACAGCTTGCAGCTGAGGCAGATTTACAATTAGGAGAAATGACTTTGGAAGAAATGGATGTTTTGTGGGAAAAAGCGAAGCGTTTACAATAAAAAATGAAGGTACAAAATCCCATATATCATCGGTTTCAATATTTATTGGAATTCAAACAGACAGAAAGGAAATGGCATTTTCCTGTTCTTGCTGCGTTGTGTATCGGAAGTTGTTTATTCATCGGCTATTTCTTAGGAAAACCCAATTACGGAAGCATTTCCAGTTTGGGAGCATTAACGATTTTGTATCTAACATCAGCACCAATTACACAGAGAATGATTCATTTGGCAATTTGTGCTTTAGGAATGGTTTTTTCGTTTACCATAAGTCTGTTCTTTGGTTTTAATGTCTACTTTTCGGCATTATCAGTGGGAATTGTTGCATTTCTGGCTCATTTTATTTCGTCTTATTTTACAATTCCGCCGCCGGGAAATTTTTTCTTTATCATGGTTGCGGCAATGGCGAGTACCTTTCCATTTGATTTAGAAATGATTCCTATAAGAGTAGGACTGGTGGCAATGGGAGCTATTTTATCCTGTTCTTTTGCTTTTATCTATTCTGTTTTTGTTGAAAAAAGTAAAAAGGTAAGCATTCCACGAAGATCGTTTAATAAGAGGAGATATACCAGGTTTGTAGAAAGTTCAATTATCGGAATTTTCATGGCTTTGACTTTAATCATCGGTCATGTTTTGAAGTTCAATAATAGCTATTGGATTTCTATTGCAGCGATTGCCATTATTCAGGGACGAAATTTTGAACATGTGCGACAACGAAATATGCACAGAATTTTAGGAACTTTTATCGGAATAGGTTTTGCATGGCTCATTCTGCTATTTGATCCCGAAAAGATTGTGATGATCGTTATTATCACGATTTTACAATTTATCATTGAATTGATGGTAGTGAGAAATTATGGTTTGGCGGTGATTTTCATTACTCCCTTAACTATTCTTTTAGCAGAAACAGGAAGTGAAATTCATCATAATGTAGAACATTTAATGCACGCCAGATTGCTGGACACGATCATCGGAAGTCTGATTGGTTTGGCGGCAGGGTTTTTCCTTCACCATCAGCAGATTATTAATAACTTAGAGAAAAATATCAGATTCTCTTATTTTCAGTTTAAAAAATTTAAAAAATAAATATGTTGCGAACTCTTATCTTATCAGCATTCTTTTTGTGGAGCTGTAATCCGAAAGCTCAGGATTCGCCGAAAAATGAAGAATTAAAAGTGGAATTTTCTTTACCTAAAAAACTAAAAGAAGTTTCCGGGATCGCTTTGTCTCAGGATAAAAAAACAATTTGGGCCATAGAAGATCAGGGAAATAAAAATGTTGTTTATAGTCTGGATCTGCAGGGGAAACAAATTGCAGATGTCTTGGTGGAAAATGCTGAAAACAACGACTGGGAAGATATTACAAAAGATGCTCAGGGAAATATTTATATCGGAGATTTCGGAAATAATGATAACAACCGGCAAAATCTTTCAATCTTAAAATTAGATTTGAAAGATGCTTCTCAAAAAAATACAAACGTTGTTCAAACGACTAAATTCCATTATGAAGGACAAACTGAATTTCCTCCAAAAAAATCGAATTGGTTATATGATTGCGAAGCTTTCATAGAAATGGATGGAAATTTTTACCTTTTTACTAAGAACAGAAGCAAAGGTTTCGACGGAACGTTTCTTGTTTTCCAAGTTCCTAATAAAGAAGGTGATTTTGAAGCGAAAATGATCGGTAAACTGAAGCTTGACGGCGGTTATAGCGATGCCGCGATCACTTCAGCTACGATTAACAGTACAAAAGATAAAATTGTTTTGCTTAATCATAAAAATATTCAGGTTTTAACAGGATTTACGACCAATGATTTTTCTAAAGTAAATATCCAGAAAATCTCTTTGCATCATAATTCTCAAAAGGAATCCGTTGTTTTTCTTGATGATAAAACATTGCTGATTGCTGATGAAAAGGATAAGAAAACTGGAGGGAATGTTTATAAGTTTGATTTAAAATAAAAATAAAATCCGCAGAAACAATCTGCGGATTTTTTATAATTATTTAGTTTATTTTCTTCTAAAAAGTCATTCCTAAAGCTGCTGAAATTCTTCCGCCATCTGAACCGTAGAAATAGTTTAGTCGTGCTGAGAACATTTCTACAACGCTTAACCAAAATCCGCCACCAACAGATTGATGCCATTTTCTGGAATCTTCATGATCATTCCATACTCTTCCTAAATCATAACCCAATAAAATTCCCATATTGGCCGGAACAATATTATTTCTGATTCTTCCGAAATCCCAACGAATTTCCGAGTTGTTGGTAAAGTAAGATCTTCCTGAAAAACGGTCATTTCTGAAAGCTCTCATTCCGTTATTTCCGCCAATGCTCGCCGCTTGATAAAATTCAAAATTATTATTACTGATCCACATTCCGTTGCTCGAATTCGCAAAAACGAAATTTCCTCTAGGATCAATTTTATGATCGATGGTAAAAGTTCCTTCCAAGGCAAAAAAGTTTTTATCAAGATTGGAAAGATTGGTTTTCCATTGCAGATTTGCCAAAAACTCCATACCCAAAGTCGGGAAGGCAGCATTATCCAAGTTTTTATAGCCGAAAGTATAATTAGCTCCTCCAAAATACTGATTATTAAATACCTCAGGATTTACATCTTGCGAAACGTCTACAAAACGATTTCCTTTTCGCTGAACTTTATTGTTCTCAAAATTCAACTGAAATTTATTCTCAATATTTCCCCAGCTTTTTCTTGAAATAGAGGGAGCAAAATAGATCTTAGAAATTCTTGCTCTGTTGTATTCACGCCCCGTTTCCTGCTTATCATATGGGCTTTCGTTTGATAATCCGAAGAAGTTTTCAGAAAAACGCGGAGTGCTGTAAAGAGCATCTAAATTGAAATCCCAGCCCCAGATCGCTTTTTTGAAAATTCCTTTATACGCCACGTTGAATCCCGCGGTTGCCGTATAAAAATTCACTTTCAACGTATGTCTTTGAGTAAAAGGGTCGCGTATGAAATTATTCACTGTGTAAGAACCCAATAGTCCTACGATAACACCGTCATCAGGATTGTAATCTAAATTAGGATAGCCCGCAAAAAAGTTGTATTTCGGATGTTTATAATTATAGGTATTAATATCATAATCATCAGAGATATTTTTCGTTGCTTCATGTGTGTTGTAAGTGTTTTTTTGAGATTTGAAATCATAAATTTTTACTTTGCTTCCATTGGTAACATTATAAGTATCATGATTATATCCTCCAATCAAACGGATGGTTGTTTTAGGTTTTCCATCCCCTGAAACATCGTAAATATCGTCATCTTCCAGACCGTAAATCCACAATTCTTTAGTTTTAGAATCATCATACGTTTTTTCAAAAACCAACTCGGGATTTTCCTGCTTTTTGTCTAATGAATATTGTTTTACATTAACTGAATTTCCTGTTTTTGTAATCACAAATTTATCAGGATGTACCGTTCCTGCTAACGGAACTTTTTCCTGCAGAACATCGAAATATTGACTTGCATAAGTCTGTAATTTCAGTTTTCTGGCTTTTAATTTTCTTTGAATATCAGCAATCGTTTCATCTTTTACTTCTTTCGGAAGATTGTCAAAAGCTTCATCAATATCTTTATCACTCAGATGATCCTGAATGTATTTTGCCTGTTCGATCCATTCTGGTTCTGTAGATCTTTTCAAGAAAATCAGATCTAAAGGATAAGGTTCCATCGCCAGCCATTTTACACTTTTAATATCATCTTTAAACGTCTTCATATGGCGAATTGCAGGAATATTCATAATGATTTTAAAAGCGGTACCATCATATTTACTGAAAGCCTGATCTCTGTCTCTTGGGATTGGTTTGTAAATTACTTTGTCACCTTCCTGATATTCTGCCCATTTCCATTGGTCGGAATGTCTGTCCCAGTCGCCAATCAACATGTCAAATATTCTAGCTCTGATGTAAGATTCCTGATCAATCGAATATTTAGAGTTTTTATTCAAATTTTTTAAAACATCATCCGTAGAAACAATATCTTTTGCATTTCCTAATGACGCCAATGTTTTCGGATCTGAAGAAAAACGTTCTTCGATCATGTACATTTCATCTCCGTAATGCTCGTTATATTCTCCCAAAGCCTTTTGTTTCGGAATGTAATATAATCGCGGATTGCTGTGGAAAAGATTCACTTTATCCGCCAGATTTCCTACTGAAAATGGAGTGAAAGGATGGTTGGTTGTATAAAAATCAAGCAAGAATTTTTCAGGGAAAGTATTATTCAATTCGTTTCCGAACGTACTTTTTTTGAAAGCGACATTATTAAGAAAACGAACCGCGCTTTTTTTCACGCCTCGCATTACAAATTCCTGTCCGTCCTGTGCTTTTAATCTCAAACTGTTAGACTGGTTTCCGCCACCTTCGCGGAAAGGTGTATAACCGCCATCCAGTGCGGCAATATTAGCGGTTGGCAGATCGATTGGCATTCCGTAATATTTTCGGTAATGCTCGCCCCAAAGCCAAGTGTAAAAACCTCCTTTTTCGGTTAATTTTTTAGGATAAATGGTTGATGTAACCTGTGATGGAATTGAACTTGGAAAATCATTGATAAACTTCTTCGGCTTATCAAAAACTTGGATCTGGGCTAATTTTTCGAATTTATTGTCTTTTGTAGAAAAATATTCTACATCGGTACTTTGATCTTTTCTGATATTTAAGACCGCAAAGCCACTTCCTCCGTAAGAAAAATCAGTTTTCTCTGCAATGGTGGCAGGGTCTGTTTTGGAACCCGCACCGCTAATGATTTGTCGGATATTTCTTTCCTGATGATATTGCAGATTATGATCGTGCCCGGAAACAAAAATAATATTGTCTTTATCCTGAACAATACTTTTTAATCTTCCGGCAAGATCGGCGTAATGTTGATTGTTGATATCCTGTGGATTGGCTCCTGATGCATTTCTCAGAATATTAATCGTCGTAGCAACTGCCGGAGCCGGAATTTTACCTTTTAATGGGAAGAGATGAGTTTTTGCAGAATTAAAACCGGCGTGAGTTCCGCTGCTTATGATTGGATGATGAAGCGCAACAATGATTTTTTTGTCTTGATTTTTATTAATTAAATCTTTAAATTCAGTGAAGAGATCTTCGCGGGCTTTAACGTCACAATTTTTATTGATTCCCGGATATTTATCCCAATTTACAAGAGCCCATTCTGTATCAATAACAATTAATTTAATATCTTTTGTTAAGCTGATATCATCAATTCCACATGAATTTTTTGGCAGAAAAGCCTTTTTATCATTAAAATAATTTTTAACGAAATCTTCCTGAGCTTTTAGGCCGTTCAATCCGTGATACCAATCATGATTTCCTGGAATGACGACCGTTTTACCCTTGAAATTTTTGGTAATATCTAATTGATTTTCCAGTTTTTGCTTTGCCAATGCGTAATCTTTGCTGGATTCTTTAGGCATTCCGCTGGGATAGATATTATCTCCCACAAAGATCAGCATAGAATTTTTATCTGCAGAATCTAGCTTTGATCTCAGAAAGTTTAAGGTGTTCTGAGCCTGCGTTTCATCGGAATTTCCGGCATCCCCAATAAGGAAAATTTTAAAGTCATTTTCAGATTGTATATCAGATTTTTCTACTTCAGATAAGTTTTTACCCTTTTTTACGTTATATGTTGCGCAGGAATAAAGAACTCCGGCAGACAATACTACTCTAAGGACAATAGAAGTATTTTTTAGATGAGTTTTAAAGGATAAATTCATAAATTTACATTAACAAATAATCGGCCATGAGCATTTTACAAAAAGCCAAAGATTACGTTGAAATCTTATTCAAAGATAAGTTATCTTCTGTATATTTTTATCATAATTTTATCCATACCACCTATACGGTAAATAAAGCGGAGGAAATTATGAGAAACACACCTGTCTCGATAGAAGATCAGGAAAAAGTGTTGTTAGCACTTTGGTTTCACGATACAGGATATATCGAATGCGCGCTTAATCACGAAGAAAAAGGCGTAGAGATTATGAAAGATTTTCTACAAAAAGAAAATTATCCAGAAAATGAGATTGCAGAAATCACCAAGCTTATTTTGGCTACCAAAATTACTTACGAGCCTCAAAACTTATTGGAGCAAATTGTAAAAGATGCCGATTGCAGCCATTTTGCGAGCCACGATTATAATGATATTTCTGACGCACTAAGAAAAGAGTGGGAGCTTACCAATGTAAGATGTTTCTCGAATGATGAATGGAATGCCGGTAACCTTGAAATGCTGAAAAACAAGCATCAATATTATACTGAATATGCGAAGACCAACTGGCAGCCGCTGAAAGAGAAAAATATCAAGAAAATTGAGAAAAAACTAGAAAAAGAAGAAGATAAAAAAGAAAATTCGGGAAGTAAAAAAGAGAAAGAAAAAGAAGCAAAACCAGATAGAAGTGTGGATACTTTGTTCAGGGTGACGCTGAATAACCATACCAGATTGAGTGATATTGCCGACAGTAAAGCGAATATTTTACTTTCTGTAAATGCCATTATCATTTCCGTTTGTCTTTCTGTATTAGTTCCAAAATTGGATGCTCCGAAAAATTCTCACCTGGTTATTCCGAGTTTTATTTTGCTATTATCCAGTGTTCTGACAATTATTTTCGCCATTTTATCCACAAAACCAAATGTGACGAAAACGAAATTCACCAATGAGGATATTCAAAACAGAAAAGTGAATCTTCTGTTCTTCGGAAACTTCCATCAAATGTTGTTTGATGATTATCATAATGCGATGAAAGATTTGATAAAAGACCGAGATTATATTTATGATTCTATGGTGAAAGATCTTTATTTTTTAGGGAAAGTTTTAGACAGAAAATACAAGCTTTTATCCACAACGTATAAGATTTTCATGGCGGGAATTATCATTTCTGTGTTGTCTTTCGGATATGCGTTTCTTTCGCTTTAACTGTGAAATTTAATATAAACCAATAAGAAAATGATTGTCAGACAGCGTGCCAATTGGTTGAGAATGTTATTCATATGGAGAGGTTCTGTGTTGAAGAAAATAATGGCTCAACTTTTTGTGATTTTGCTGTTTTCGCTGTTTATTTATTTTTTTAAAGGAAGAATTTTCGATTATAAAGTTCATCTTAATCCGACTATTTTCACGTTAATTGGTTTGGCTTTAGCGATTTTTATGGGCTTTTGTAATTCCGCGAGCTATGACCGCTTTTGGGAAGGAAGAAAACTTTGGGGATTGCTCGTAATTGAAACTCGATCGCTAACCCGACAGATTTTATCTTATATTCCGAATGTTTCAAAAGAAGAAAAGCAAAAAATCATAAAACTGATCTCTGCATTTTGCTGGGCTTTGAATTATCAATTAAGAGATAAGTCGGGAACGGGAAATTTACCTCAATTGCTTTCTCCGGAGCAGCTGGAGCAGATAAATGGGAAGAAGTTTATTCCGAGTATTATTTTAGGTTTTATTGCAGATTGGCTTCATGAGCAACATCAAAAAGGAAATATTGACACGATTATTTTAACCCAAATAGACGATCAACTGAATCAGTTTTCGAATATTTCCGGAGGTTGCGAGAGAATTTATAACACGCCTTTGCCTTTTGCATACAGCGTTTTGCTGCATCGTACCGTGTATTTATACTGTTTTTGGTTACCTTTCGGGTTGGTAGATACTTTGGGCTGGATGATGCCGTTGATTGTTTTGTTGATAAGCTATACCTTTATTGCTTTGGATGCTATTATTCAGGAGATTGGTGAACCGTTCGGTGAGGAAGAAAATGACTTAGCATTGAACAGCATTTGCAGAACGATTGAGTTTTCCATTTTTGAGCAAGCGGAAATTCCGCAAGGAGAATTGAAAAAACCGGATTCTTATTTTATAGATTAAATATGAGTTAAGGAAACCCTCAACGCCAATAATCCCGTAATTCCCTGTAGATCCTCAACTCTTAAAAATTCAACATCACTCTGAAGAATTCCTTTTTTCTGAAGTTTGGTGATGTATTCTAAGTATTCTTTCTGGTTTTCCATTCCGAAATAAACGATGGTAATTTTTCCGGGGCAGGTAATTCTTTCCTGAGAATCTTTTACATGCGCTTTATCCAAACGCTTTTTAATAATTTCATAGTAAGAATTGTAGGCGCCATCTATATCAAAACGTTTTTCATCCATTCGGAAACGGATGTCTACTTTTTCATTATAAACAAAAATTAGCGAAGCAATATCTAAAGGAATCGAAAGATCCTGTTTGAAATTCTGAAATTCCCGTTCCATATTGCAGATGGTTTTCAGCTGCCAATATCTCAGTTTATGAACGACTTTCGAGGAATATTGGAGATCAGGAGCTATATTCTGACCGATAAACAAATTATGCTCTACACCGTCAGATTTAAAACGCTCATAATAATGTGGGAAAATCTGCTGCGCCTTTACCTGACTTTCATCCAGCATGTCTGCTAATTTCCTGTTAACCAGCGTGATTGATTCGTCTAGGCTTCTTCTGTGGCTATAAAATAAATGATTCTGACTGAAAACTTTAGAAAAATATTCTTTGATTTTTGCCTTAACTTCGTCAGAGCTTTTTACTTCAAGCTTGCCCTGTAAATAAGGATGAATTTCATCTCTCAGTAATCTTTGTAGGCGTTGTTCCGTGTCTGCTTTAATTTCATTATTCAGTTCATTTTCAAAAATATCTAATGCCAATAAATATTTCTCCGAATCTGAATTAATGATTGAAAAAATATCGTGAAGACAATCGATTTGCTCATTCAGGTCTTCCAACATTAAATTGAAACGTTTTTCTGAAGAAGAACGAATATCTGAAAAGCCAAAAAGCGGTGTTAAATTTTTAAATGAAATCTGTTTTAAAGTGTATATTTTTCTCGATAGAAAAGCGTTGAAATACTTCTCGGCTTCACTTCTGAATTTCCAAACAACACTGTCGTGAATCGTAGTATATTCACGCTGAATAATCGCTTCAATCTGATTGTTTCGCTCAAAACTGAATCTTGACAGTGAGAAAAGAATCATATCAACAAAAAATTCAAGCTTTTTGAGTTTTAAACCATTTAAACTGTTGGGTTGAGGCGATGTAAACTCCATGATCGCCAACAATTCGTTGTCTTTCATAATCGGAATCACCATAAAACTGTTGATATTGTTATCTTTTAAAATATTAAAAGATGGCATTTTTTTGATGTGAGAATCTAAGTTATCAACATTGGAAACTACAATTGGTTTTGAATTATAACTAAAATTCTCAAAAGCCGTTTTTCGAACTTCTTCATCAAAAGTGTTGATCCAGAAGTCAAGAATGTGATTGGTGAATACATTTTCGTAGATCGGAACTTTATCAAGTCTTTTTTCCTTTTTGTTGAAAAGCATTAACCCAAAATTGAGTTCGGAAATGTCGAAATAAGACTTAAAAATCTCGGTTAAATTTTCATCAGGAATAAGATTTTCCGGATCAATTTTAATCATACTTGATTTTAGATCTGATAAAGCGACTTCAGAAGTACAGTCCACCAAGGAAATAATTGAAAATCCGCTTAAGATCCATGATTTGGAAGGAAAATATTTTTTCCACAATTTGATATCATCAAGATTTTCCAACAGCATATTGATGGTATCTTCATCCGGAATTTTCACGCCGTCCGTAGGATAAACTTCACTAAAATCGGAGTTTACCGTAATTTTATAATGTTTCATGATTCCCTGTTTATTGGGAATATCATAATAAAAAGGGATGGAGGCTTTTATATCCCGTTTGAAATAGGTCTGAACGATAAGACAGCAGCAGAAAACATAGAATTCATCGTCATTGATATTTCTTAGTTCTATTTCGAAATCTTTTCCAGCATCTTTCAGAATATTTTTAAATCTTTCGGTGTAATTGAAGGTAATATTTGAAAGGGGAATGCTTGCCGCTTTTATTTCATTGTTGGTAAGTCCGGTCGGGAAAAGGTCTGCCAGAAGCAGCTTGATGAGGTCTTCGTATTTATCGAGTAACGTTAAATCCTGAAAGCCGTCTCTCAGTTCCTGAAAGTTTTTTGTTTTATCAATCAGTGATTCGGCGTAGTTGACACGATATTCCAGTCTGTCATTATATCGAATATGCTCCAGCACATCCAAATATTTTTTGAACGAAATATAAACCTGAAATGGAGAATCTTTTTTGTGGAAACTAGCCAAAGCTGAAATTTCAAGTAAAGTTATGAAAAAAGCGGGATTTGAAGATCTTGTATTTTTATTATTCTTCTAAGTGTTTGAATAGATTGTTATCAGATTTTATTTAATTTCGAAATTCGACATCAAAAAAGGCAGCCTTTGGAAGGTTTTAATTCTTTGTGAAGAAAAGTGAATTATTTTTGAATGATTTTAATGAAGGATATCTATTTTATAATATTTAAAACTCCTTGCATTGTCTGAGGTTACTTTAACTAGTATGGTATTTTTCCCAGCCCAAACAAGCTGATGAATATTAAACTGATCAGACATAAAACTTCGTGATTCTTTAAAATAATCTTTATATGCATTACTTTCTAAAACTCCTATAAAACTATTATTCTCATCATAAATTTGATTATAAAAGTAGGCTATATGGCTATTGTTGGGAGATATAAAAATTTGATCAATTCTGTCATCGCCTGGTGACATGATTTTAGAAATTTTACCACTGGCTTTATTTATCAGCTCAAAATTGCTAAATCCTAATCCTTCACTTACAGTATTAGAAGAGACTGCATACATATTCAGGGAAGGATAAAATCCTAAATATTCGTACCGATTTTCACCTTCTTTGCGATTCGTTGAATTATCACTTTCCTTTTTAAATTGCAAAATTTTATGATTTGTTTCCAAATAGAAATTATCACGATTCATCTTTGGGGTTGCATTTATGATTGAATGATTCTGTTTATCGTATTTTTTAAATTCTAATTCGGTTGTTTCTTTGAATGTTAATGGAGGATTCAGATCATATTTATCTTGAAACCCAAAAGATTGAAATTGCTGATTTTCAAAATTTACGATTTCTTTACGGTTGGATTCTGCGCCTATTTTCTTTGTCTTTTGGCAATAAACCAAAATGAATAGGATAGGGATTATTAATATTTTTTTCATCATTTACTTTTTAGCATTTTTAGTTCTTTAAGGGTAAATAAGAATTTTTATCTATGAAAAATGAGCTCTTTTTTCCATTGTCATCAATATTAACAATCTCTACATTTCCTGTTGTAATACCGTTTTTATAATTTTTTATGCAATAGTTGGTATGTGTATTACTGAGAGTTTCTTTCCAAACACCTTCTTTCAAATGATTCTTTATTATACCTTCTTCAAATTCACTTTTGTAATTAGTATTTTCTTGCTCGAAATACCTCACAATAATACCATCCTGCTGAATCTTATATTTTGTGTAAATGAGCAAACTTGAATTGGAGTCGTTGTTAACTGCAAAATATTTAATGTGAATAGTATAATTAGAATCAATATAGAAGTATTTATGAATGTCTCCAAAGAAATTGTAATACCTTTCGTCTGTTGCGGATAAATAAAAGGCTAAATTTAAATTATTAATTATTCCTTTTTCGCGATTATAAACCACCAAGTCTATACAATTGGAAATATTTAAAAATTCTCCATTTTTCATATTTGAATTCATTATAAAAATGTTATTCTTTCCAATATCAGGTAGTCTTTTGGCTAATGAATAATATCCTTTATATGTATTAATACTATCTATGGGTTCGATATAATTTAAACCGAAATCAAGGATATTCTTTTGTTTATATTTATAAAATTTATCAATTGGTAAGCTCGAATTTTTAAAGAATTTCTCATAATATGATAGGAATGACGAATCTTCAAATTCTAATAACTTAGTCTCAGAATCGTCCAAAAAGCCTAATTCATCATTATTAATAAATTTTTTAATCAGTAGCTCATTACCAAACGGTAATTTATTTATTTCAATGGTATCTAAGTTGCTTCCAGAACTTTCTTTACTAACGGTTCCTTCTTTATTTTGGCAATTCATTAAAAAAAGTCCACAAATTAGTCCTACGAATAAATATTTCATTATTTTAATTTTCAATATTTAATTTTGTTGGAGTATTTATTTTAAAGCTAGATGTTTTCTCATCCCATACTTCAATGATTGGCGATGTGATATAATAACTTCCATTTTTTCTATATAATTTCATCATAAAGTCACCATCTAATAAATTATTAATCATATCTGAACTAAATTCTTTACAATCTGTTGTCTCCGAATCAAAATATAAATAAAGATTGTTATTATAAAGGTATGGGATGCACGAAATTTCACACGCTGGCAAATCTCCTTGATAGAAAGTGATTTTATTATTAGTGATATTTAAAGTGTATTTCTTAAAAAGCTGATCGTAATTATTATTATTATTATTATTATTATTATTATTATTATTATTATTATTATTATCAAATTTGAAATTCCCTTTCCAGTTTTTTAAGTCAATTATTGCGGGTTTAATATTTTTTAATTTTTCATTATAATTTTCATCATCATCCTCTGTTAGGTTTCTAATAAAATATTTTTCTACTTTAGATCTATTTTCAGCATCAAACGTTAATATTTTTTCAGAGCCAAACGCATCGATTAACTTTATATAGGAGTAGCCATTAACTTTTAATTTATAATTTTTTGAGTTGGTTTTTAAATCAGCAATAATCCATGAAGGAATTTCTTTTCCAATAACATTTAATACTTCCGCATCGTTTTCCTCTTTTGCATAATGAAGTATCGTTTTTAAATCATTTTCATTTAAATTTTTCCAAGATTGACATAATAAATAATTATAAATATTGTGTTCAATATTTATATCACAATCTTTTTTTATATCTGTTATTATTGTATCTGAATTAGCAGTAGTTTTTTCGCGTACGAAATTTTTTTCGTTTTGATCTTTACAATTATATATAAATGATAGCAGAAGAATTAAAAGCAAACAATCTTTTTTCAGCATTGTAATTTGGTTTAAGAACTTATTGCATATACAATCATTAGCAATTTATTCATCGCATTTTTTTAATATAATTTCTTCATTAGATATATTTTGTTCTTGATTGAATTGACATTCAGTCATTTCTCTTTTTTTAGTTTTATTGTTATAAAATCCATACCAGTAGAATTTTAAGGTATTTTCGTCAACTGTTTTAACATAGGCAATAGGTTTTTCATTTGTATATTCACTCCAATCGAGTTTAATACCATAGGATCCTAAATCTTCTGGAATTTGTTTTAATTTATAAGCAATTCCATTTTCAAAGTCATATCTTTTTACCTCCTCCATCTCAATATATATTTGATTAAAAAGAACAACTAATGATGCATTTTTATTTTTGATTGTCAAACTTCCTAAGCCGCTTCCACAGTTGGTTTTCCAGATACCATTTGGCGAGTCATTATTCATATTTTCTTCTTTTGAAGAAATTATTTTCCAATTGTCTTTTAATTGAAAGATTGTAGTTTCTATTTTACAACAACCAATCGGGTTGCTTATTGTAATTGTTTTATTATTCTTGTTTATTTCTTTTGGAAAATAACCTTCGTTAAGTGGAAAATTTTTATCGAGATTGAACTTACCTGTTTCATTTTGAAAATAATAAGAATAAAAAGAACCTCCATTTCCGCCAGAGTCGTATAGAATAGCAAAATCTTCTAAGCCATCAAAATTAAAATCGGCAATAATAAAATTGTGATAAGTTTCTATGCCTTCTTCCAAGGGTAGATTTGTACCGAAATATTTTTTCTGATTAATTTTAAAATCTTTATCTAACCAAAATCCGGGATTGTAATTAATCTTTTGTATTACTTTATCATTATTTTTAATATCAATTTCGACCTTTAAAGGTCTATTGTCTTTATCCCTTTCTATTATAGAAAAATCAAAGGATAAATTTTGCTTTATATTTTCAACTCCTATATCAACTTTCTTATTTAAAGTCGTTACTTTTCGCTCACAGTTAAAGAGAAAACATAAAATAGTTATTACAAATAGTTGTTTCATTTTTACAATGTTTATTTATTTTTTATTCCCCTCTTGTATAAACTCTTTCTGGAATTTTATTTAAATCTTTTCCCTGCGATTTCATAAGTGAAACATATTGACGATAATTTGCTACTGCTTTTTCTTTTTTACCTTCTTCCCAATAAGCATCTGCTAGGTTTAAATATGCCACAACACGGTCTGGGAATTTTTTTAAAATATTATTAAGAATTAGTATTGCCTCATGGTTAATATGAGATTCTTGTAAGTAGTAGGCTATATTATTATAATTATTTATTGTACTTATACTTATTGGAAATTTTTCTAAAAGTTCAATAATTTCTTCTGTATTTAATAAACTCGTACACTGGTAGTTTTTATTGTTAGTTGAAACTATTTCAAGTGCCTGCTTTAATGTTAATTTTCGAATGAAATTTGAAAGGTTGTTTTCTGTAAAGCTATTTAAACTATTAATTGAGACGTTTATTCCATTCTTTGGTAGATAAGTATAATAAATTTTACAAATATTGTTTTGTTCAACGTACGTATTTTTCGAAAACTCGATTTTATCTATTTTAATTTGATTATAAAAATCAAAATAGAATTTGTAATTAATAATATTATGAGGATTATTGTCCTCAAATGTTTTTTTTACAACTAATAAGTTATTTTCAAAATATATATATTCTGATTTTGGTGTAATTTTTTGTTCCTTAAAATTAATATTAAAATCTTTTTGATCGAATGAAAAATCAATATTTGAAGATTGTTTGTTGGCAAATTCTTTTACTATCTTCAATGTCTTAATATCTATCTTAACAGTCTCATCAGATTTATTGATTATTTGATCTTGTGAAAAAATTTTGGTTTCTAAAAAATTGAAGATTATTAAATTATTATCTTGTGATAAACTTAAAAATTTATTTAGATGAGAATTTTTAGTAGAAGAAATATCTAGAAAACCTATTTCTGATATTTTTTCTTTTACTAAAAAAATATTGTAACCCCAAATTCCGTTTTCATCGCCTTCTTCAATAAATAGTAAACCTAAATTTTTATTCTTATAATAATAAGGAACTGATGTTAACGAGTTGTTTTGAGATTTTCCAATTATCTTATCATTGAAGACAATCTCGTTATAGAAACCATTATTAGTATTGCTAGAAGATATTCTAATAATTTTTCCGTCGATATTATATTCATAACTATAATTCTTCCCATTTAAAATGAAATCTTTTCTGATCTCTTTAACAGGTGTAAAAATTAAAGGTAGTGTGATTTCTGAATTAGGGTATTCAGAACTGTGTTCTTTTTGAATTTCTTTACCTTCTTTACAGTTATGTAAGGTAAATGTAAAAAATATTAATAATACTATTGCTTTCATATATTATCAGTGCTTCTATTAACTTTATTATATTTTTCTTGTAATGATCTATCGGGTGTAACCAATGAAATATAATATAATGGATTACATCTATATTTATAATGATCTCCTCTTTGTGGTAATTGTTTACTCGAAAATTCAATATGCAAATGTGGACCATGAGTCGCTTCAGCTATTCCAGTAACTCCTGATATAGCAATTACATCTCCCGGCTCAACATCTTTTTTTGTAAATTCATAGCTGCTTAAATGGGCATAAAGAATATATCTATTTTCTCCAGAATCATATGCGTCTCCTTTTGTTTGCTCTCTATCATATTTTAAAGTATAATTTTTTTTATTTTTTTCTAAATCATCTTTATCAACTTTTAGAACAATTGTTTTTCCATATCCAGGTATATTATCACTATACACAATTTTTCCCTTTAAACAAGCATATATTTTTGTTCGCTTATTAATTGCAAATATGTCTAATCCTGTATGTGGCCTACCTCTATGCCCTCCAAAAGAACTAAAATCTGGATCATAAGAACCATTAAAGTTGTGTACAGTAATTTGAGGATTATCTACAGGATCGTGCCAAGAGGAATTACTTTTTGATATTTGATTTTTAGCTTTTAATGGACAATCAGAAGCTTTTTCAGTTAGCATATCATATGCAGCCTTGACATAATCAAATCTAATATTTTTTTTATTTTGATCTTCCCCACTATTAATAATATTTGTGATTGTTAGAACATCTTTTTCTTGAACTCCTGAATTTGCTTTTTGGTTTAAATTGTTTGCGTCCCAAAAATATATTGCTGATAGTACAATGTATTCTGGCTCAAATACTAAATCCGGATTTTTAATGAAGTCTACATCTGGAAGTGAGAGTTTTTGTCTATTTTTATTATACCATTCTTGGAATTTTGTATAATTATTTCTACCTGTTAGCTGGATTAAGCCACGACCTCTATACTTATAGCCATCTTCTTCCGGATCATTTAATTTATTTAAAGGGCATTCATTGTTGCCTAAATCAAATCTTTTTGGATTTCTTGCATATGCATAATTTGCTATTTTTATTTCTATTTCTTTTGTAATCTCAGATTTATTTTTCTTATAACCTAATTCATTAGCATATTTTTTACCTTCTAGCGTCCTAAAGTTTTTTAAATTGCTAATAAGAGAGCCAACAGAGTGTACAAAATCTTCTTTATAACTCCAAAATTTTGTTTCTTTTGCTACTTGTCCTAAGAAATTAGCTCTTCTATAACAATTTTTATTAATTTCGAAATCACTCATATATTTATTTAAATAACTTATATATGCGGGTATCCTTTTATCATATGGAGTTTGATTTAAAATAGAGCCATGTCCTGTTACTTTCATAAACTTATCAAGATCATTTACTGTTAGGAGAATTTGGCAGGATTTGCATTCTTCTTTATTATTTTCTTGTTTTTTCTCTTGTTTCTTCACCCCAACCGTACTTTTACCAGTCTTCATTTTTGTTAAAGGTGCATCATCTCTTAAATTTAAGACAGAAGAATTTACAGTTTCTGATGTGTATTTAATTTCTATATAATACTGTTGCCCAGACAGATCGCCTCCTACTTTATACATTTCCTCATCAATCTTAATTTGATGAAGAGAAACATCACTGGTGATGAGTACAAATTTTTCATATACGGGATCATCAAAAGCACTGTCATCTTCAAAAAGTGTAAGTTTTATAGTTTTACCTTTCATGCCCTCAGATCGTATTTTTGCATAAAACGGAACATTTAATTGTAAATCTTTGAGGGGCTGCTGTCCCAGCGTTACAAAATGTGCACTCAAAATTTTCCCTTTCGGATCCGGAGCTTTTGTTTTTGCCTTTGCAGTGATAGGCGCTTTGAAAGCATCTTTTTTAGGCTTTTCAGGTGATGGAGTAGACCTTTTATTAGGCTCTTTTGGTTTGGGCGGAAATTTTTCAGGATATTGTAATTCAAGCGCTCGTTGAATGGGATTATCATAGTTTGGATTTTGAATATTCACATTTTTACTTTCACCCACCATTTTACCGTAATAATCTACCGTTACGTAATATTCGTGATTTTTTCCTTCGTTTTTATCGCCTTTCGCCACTTGCATATCCGCAATTCTTGCAGCTTGGGTATACAAAGCCATATTGAAACGTACTTCAGCCACTCCGTCTACCACATCTTTACGAAGTGGGATGGGATTGATCTTATTCATTTCATTGATTTTATTATGTCCGCTTCCTACCGCATCATCTTCCCAGAGGGTAAACAATACGGTTTCACCTTCCATTTCATCACAATACGCTTTTGCAATAATGGTGTCTGTATAATTTAATGGTTTTGAGATCTTATGATAATTCCGGTCAAAAAGCTCAACCTTTTTTACTTTTGGCTTTCCTGCTCTCTTTGTTTTAATGTGAAGCTCACCTTTGTCATTTCCTCTTGTTACCACGATTTTGATGCCTTCTCTTACCAGACTTTTCTGATTAAAATTGTAAGAAACAGTATCGCCAGTTTTTGCGTTTTGAGTTGTCTTTCTCCATTTTCTTTTTTCCAGCACATAAATTTCCCAATGTGCAGGTTGGGTAGAAATTGGGGAAAGAGGATTTGCAATCGTTTGATCTAAACCCACAGGAAAAATACTGTAAAATATGTCTTTTCCTATTTCCGGATTTGTTTCTCCTGATATAATTAAATTTGCCATTTTACTAGTATTTTATGAATAAAAATCTTCACCATCCAACTGGTCATTAAACTTCCTCAAATCCACTGTCGGGTTAATGTATTGATGTACTTTCGCATCAGCATTTTTAAAATTCTGTTTGCTGAGCTGTGCGCGTTGCCCGTGATCCAGGATTTTTATTTTTCCACCAATGGAACATTGAAGTTCTGAGATTTCGGTCAGAAAAGCATTTCCCAAAACTTTGGTGTCAGGATAAAATTTCTTCCATTTTCCTGCGGGAGCAAAGGTGCAGGGTTGATTATTTTGCAGCGAACAGTTTCCAAAGGGAACCGCAGGCGGATTAAACTGAAGATCATTTTCGGTAACAGCAAGATAATCATCAGAATTATCTTCGTTATTGATGTAATGCTTTTTATGGCTGCTCACTTTAAATTGCGGAAACTTTGTTCCTTTATCGCAAAACGCCTTTCCTTTCTGGATGATGAAAAGTTTGCCCTCATGCTCACCCGCATCTTTCTCTTTCGTTTCTTTTTCTTCTTTGGACTCTGTATTCTGCTCAGCATTTGGAGATGAATCACCAGAAGATTTTTCTGTATCATTATTTTCGGCTTTGTTTTCTTGAGCTTTAGCTTCTTCAGTTTTTTTCCTTCTTTCTGCGATAACGGCATTCATTTTTTCCACTTCATGCGGTTCTGGAATGGTGAGAATCATGCCTTCTTTGATCTCATTTCCGATCCCTCGTTCGATGGGGCCTTTGAAGTTGTGGAATTCTTTAAGCGAATAGGCGCTCGGTAAGCCTAATTTTTGAGAAAGGGACAGCAGAGTATCACCTTTTTGAACTTTATATTCTTTCATGATTGTGTTTTTTTGTGTTTTATCAAATGTATAAAATTATTTTAAATTGAGTTTAATTTTTGTAGTTTCCTTTACATTATAGAAATATGAATCGATAATAATATCAGCCTGTTGCAGGAGTTTATGTTGTTTAGACAGATGAAAGTTTCCGGTAATTTTAGATTCCAGCAATTCATCTTCGTCGTGTTCTGCATTGCTAATCGGCAGATGATTCAGAATTTCCTGCTGACTTCGATCATCGATACATTCTGCATTGAGCGTGACGGAAATATCCTCCGCGATCGTGATGAGGTGTTGATTTTTATACAAAATTCTTTCAGACATATATCTGCTGTTGCTTTCATTTTTTCCTGAAGTGTATTTTTTGAAATAAGGATAAAAATAGGTTTGCAAAAACAAATCCTGCTGATAAGCTTTTATAAGCTCATTTTTTACTTCAATGGTTCTACGGACTTCTTCAATATACGCGATCGAATTTTCATCCTTATAAGTTTTCAGTAAATCGTGTTGAGTCGTTTTCCATCTTTTCAAAATTTCATGATAATTTTTTATGTCATGAATTTTTCTGTTAAGATCAATTTCCAGTCCTGCCGGATATAAACATGCAGAACATTTCAATGCCAGTTCATAAGCTTTCATTTCTGCTTTTTCACTGTTTACCGTAAGTAGTTTTTTTTGATACAGAAAAGTAATATGTTGCTCTTCTTTCTCCAAATACTTCAGCCGCACGTCAAATTCACTTGTATTTTGAAGAATATCATCCAAAAAATCCTGAATGATGAATTGAATTTTTTCATCCATCTCATTAAAAATCGGAAGCAGAATTCCGTTTTCAATTAGATTGTTTGCCCGGTTTGTCCTTTCTTCTAAAACTTGCTTTTTTCTAAGAATATAATGTTCAATTTCTTTTTGGTCGGGTATGAAAATTTCCTGTCCGACAAATAGAGTAGGACCTAAATGGTTGGAATCATCAGGCGTATGAAGGTAATGATGATCTTTTAAAATATTAATATCCGGGATATGATACATTTCGGCAATTTGTTCCAATGTTTCACCTTTTTTCACAATATGGGTTTGTAAAAATATATTCATGATGCTGAAAATTTACAATGAAATGATATTGAGAAAAGTGAAAAGTTGCTGATCCGATTGTCGCAAAAAGAATTTCTTTTGGAAAGTGGTATTTTTCATTATTTGGTGTTTTATATTTTCAAAAATAGAAAATTAAAATCAGATAATATGATTTTTGGTAATAAAAAGTTTAGGTAGGAATTGATTTAAATTAAAAGTAAGCGTTAAGGCTGGAAGATGGAGGAGGGAAGAATCAAAACATTCAAATTTGAATTTTCATTTTCATCTTCATAGTATTAGAAAACAAGACTAAAATAATTCTTTATTTTCTTTTTAACGCTATCGATCGCTAAAGCTTTATCTATCATTTTAAATATTTTCGATCGCAATGGCGTTTTACTCAGCATATGATAGCAATAATTAACTATAAAAATTCAAAGCCTTCAACTTTGAGCACAAAGCCCACAAAGTTTTATGATCAAGAGATGTTTTTAAGTTTCACAAGGCCGTTCCACTTATAAAAGATAAAAAATTCTCCCCCAAGTTTTGAGATTGAACCTAATTAACCAAGTTTCAATCGAATTTTAAACCAACAAAAAAGCACAACATAAATGCTGTGCTTTTGATTTTTATCTTGAAGATTGATTTTTACAATCCGAAAACTCCTGCAAATAAATCCGGGGCAACTCCTAAAACAATAACTGATGCGATGATGCAAACTGCAACGATATTGTAAGTCAGTGTTACTTTTTCTGAAGATTTGAACGTGCTTTCTTTGAAGAAGAACATAGAAATAATCAGTCTTAAATAGTAGGCAATAGAAAGAGCAGAACCCAAAACTGCTACGATTACCAAGAATACTCCGTGGTTAGAATTCATTGCCTGAGAGAATAAAGCAAATTTCCCCATGAAACCAGCCGTTAACGGAATTCCTGCCATTGAAAGCATAGAAATTGCCGCTACTGTTGCCAATAAAGGTTCTGTTTTTGCCAATCCTTTGAAAGCTCCGAAAGAAGTTTCTCTTTTTAGCTTTTCAACATAAATCAGACACATAAAAACTCCTACTGTTGATAATGCGTACGCAAATAAATAGAACGCCAAATTATAAGTAGAAAGGCTTGTCATTCCGAAGAACACCAAACCGATGTATCCCGCGTGAGAAACTGAAGAGTAGGCCAACATTCTTTTTGCATTCGTCTGAGCAAGGCCCATAACGTTTGCCAAAAGCAAAGTGATAATTAAGAATACTCCGAAAACATTGATCCATTCTTCTGTAACACCACCGAAACCAATGGTCATTAATCTGAATAGTGCGAAAAATCCTGAGATCTTTACAACACTCGCCATGAAAGCGGTGATTAATGAAGGTGCTCCGAAATAAACATCAGGGCTCCACATGTGGAAAGGTGCTAATGCTACTTTGAATGCCAATGCACAAAGAATCAATAAAACTCCTAAGATGAACATCACGTCTTTTGGATTTGAAACTCCGAAATCCTGGATTTTATATAAATCGAAACTTCCAACACTTCCGTAGATAAATGCGATACCGAACAGTAAGAAACCTGTCGCGAAGGCACCCATTAAGAAATATTTGATTGAAGCTTCGTTTGATCTTAGATCTGTTTTGTTAGCTCCGGCCATTACATATAAAGGAATAGAAAGGATCTCAACTCCTAAGAATAGCGTTACTAAGTTTTGGTATCCGAAAAGGATAATTCCACCACATAATGCGAAAAGCATTAATGCGTATAATTCTGACTGGTGACTTCTGTGGTTGCTGAACGCAAAACCTCCCAAAAAGAATAATAATAATGTCGTTACGATTGATATTTTAGTGAATAACGCAGTATTGGCTGTGTAGTCATACATGTGTTTGTACTGTCCGAAGAAAGCACATTCTGGCATGAAACTTACCCATAATGCGATGATTAATCCCAAAATCCCAATGTATCTTGCGAATTTCCCTTGTTCAAAAACTCCTGAAAATAACGCAACAACTGCCGTTAGGAAAACAATAATTAAAACACTCATAATTTATATTTGAGATTTTGAGTTTAAAGTTTAAGGTTTAAAGTCTGATGTAAAAATTTTACCTCCAAGCTCTATTTCTCTTGTCTTTTAACCTTTTTTAATCTCCTAATTTTTTAATTTTTAAATCTTTTAATTTTTTAATTGGCCATTGCCGTGTAGATAAACTTCAACGAACTATTCACCATTTCGATTATCGGTTGTGGGAAAATACCAAATACAATCACAAAAACCGCTAAACTTGCCAATACAGAGAATTCTACTGCAGATAAATCTTTTACTGTGCTCAACACGGCGTCGTCACCTTGTCCGAACATTGCTTTTCCGTAGAATCTCAATAAGTATACAGCACAAAGAATTACCGTAAGACCAGCGATTACCGCTGCCAATCCGTTAAAATCATATACTGCTTTCAACAGGATAAATTCTCCGATGAATCCATTAGTCAACGGAACTCCCATTGAACCTAATAAAATGATCAAAAACAGCACTGCAAACTTAGGAGCAACTTTCGCCAAACCTCCCATTTGTCTGATGTCTCTTGATTTAAATCTCTTGTATAAAATATCACAACAGTAGAATAGACCTGCCACGTTGATACCGTGAGCGAAAGTCTGTACCAAAGCACCTTCAGCACCTTCGATGTTGAAAGTTCCCCTTAACGTAACTACCGCAGAAGCGAAGATACCTGCAACCATTAATCCAACGTGAGAGAAAGAAGAATACGCAATGATTCTCTTCATATCTGTCTGGATGATCGCGATCAATGCTCCGTGAACAATTCCTACAATAGCAAGTATAATTACAATCTGCCCTGAAATTCCTGCAATCGGAAGGGGAGTGATTGGTAATAAATAACGCATAACTCCGTACACCGCCATTTTAAGCATGATACCTGATAAAAGCATCGATCCCTGAGTTGGTGAATAAGTATACGTATCCGGCTGCCAAGTATGAAAAGGGAATACTGGTAATTTCACCGCAAAAGCAAAGAAAATAAACCAGAATACCACAGTTTGTTGTGTTTCGTTTAATTGAGCATTATATAAATCTGTCAGTGCAAAAGATGCAGAGTGATTGTATACATAGATCAATCCCGCTAACATAAATAATGACCCAACGAATGTATATACGAAGAATTTCGTAGTGAATTCCATTCTTTTATTTTCCTGACCCCAAAGTCCGGCAATAAACCAAATCGGAATCAACGTTACTTCCCAGAAAATGTAGAACAACAATCCGTCAAGCGACGTGAAAACTCCTACAAGCCCGAATTGCATCAGCAAAATCAATCCGTAGAATGTATTTCTGTAGCTTACATTTTCATTAAAAGAAGATAAAATAATGATTGGCGCTAAAATATTTGTCAACAATAAAAGAAGCAAGCTCATCCCATCGATACCGAAGTGAAGCGTACTTTTAATAAATTGTGACCAAGGATAGGTAATCTCATACTGTAAAGAACTATCTACAGTCGGTCCAAAATTGAAATCCGAAGCAATATAGAACGTTACAAGCATTTGAACCAATGCAATTCCCAGTGCCAAATATTTGCTGGATTTATCTTTCCATGCAAAAACTAATCCCGAACCTACTAGAGGTAATAGTAATAATGTTAATAATAAACCAGACATTATTGTAATATAAAGTTAACAATCAGTATAATTCCCACAGCCAAAGACATGATTAGAATGTAGTTTTCTACATTTCCGTTCTGGATACGCTTCATCGCTTTTCCGCTGTCTTCAGCACCTTCACCTACGAAGTCTACAAAACGATCAAGAATACCTTTATCAAACATCTTTCCTCCGCGTCCTAATCCTTCAACAGTTTTTACAATTAATGCATTGTAAAGTTCGTCAATATATAGTTTTTTAGCAGACAGTTTCTCCCATCCTGTGTACTGCTCTTCCGGTAACGCTTGTTTTTTCTTATTTACATAAGTATTTTTAACAATGAACCATACGCAGAAGAACATTAGAACTGTTGCTCCTAAAAGTATCATTTCAGTACCAAACGGAACTCCCGAAAGAGTAGCCTCCATTTGTTTAAAGCTTTCCTCAGTAAGAACCGGCTTCAACCATTCCATTAATTTTGCATAATGACCGTGACCGATGAAGTGAGGAAGGTTAATTAAACCACCCAATACAGAAAGAATAGCCAATACGATCAATGGTAATGTCATATTTGTCGGGCTTTCGTGTAAGTGGTGTTTTTGATCTTCAGTACCTCTGAACTCTCCGTGGAAAGTCAAATAATATAATCTGAACATATATGTTGCAGTAATAGCTGCTAAAATGAATAAGATTACCCAGTAAATAGGGTTTTTAGCAAAAGCTGCTACTAAAATTTCGTCTTTAGAAATCATCCCTGAAAGTAAAGGGAATCCTGAAATAGCCAATGTTCCGATAAGGAAAGTAGCGTGAGTGATTGGGATGTATTTTTTCAAACCTCCCATGAAACGCATATCCTGTTCGTTGCTCATGGCGTGGATTACAGAACCTGCTCCTAAGAACAATAATGCCTTGAAGAAAGCGTGCGTCATTACGTGGAACATCGCTGTTGTATAAGCTCCCAAACCTAAAGCGATGAACATAAATCCAAGTTGTGAAACTGTAGAGTAGGCCAATACTTTTTTGATGTCGTTCTGACGTAATGCGTAGAATCCTGCTAAAGCAGCCGTTAAGAATCCGATGAATAAAATTCCTCCCTGAACTGTAGGTGCTAAAGTAAATAAGAAGTTTGATCTTACTACTAAATAGATACCCGCAGTTACCATCGTTGCCGCGTGAATTAACGCAGAAACAGGAGTTGGCCCAGCCATCGCATCCGGAAGCCATGTATATAGAGGAACCTGAGCCGATTTACCGGTAGCACCAATAAATAAACTTGCCGTAATAAAGATAATTACGCTTCCGTCTAATTCAAATTTTCCAGCGTTTTCTGCTACGGTAAGATAATCAACAGCGTTTGTTTGTCCAGCGATCATGAAGATACCGATTAGCAACGCAAGGTCACCAATTCTGTTCATAATGAAAGCTTTTCTTGCTGCTTTACCATATTCTTCGTTTGTGTACCAGAATCCGATTAGTAAATAAGAACACAATCCTACACCTTCCCATCCGATGAATAGGATCAGGTAGTTGCTTCCCATTACCAATAATAACATTGAGAAGATAAATAAATTTAAATAAGTGAAAAACTTATAGAAACCTTTATCGTGACTCATATATCCGATAGAGTACAGGTGAATTAAAGAACCGATACCTGTGATGATCATTACCATCATTAATGATAACTGATCAATCTGGAATCCGAAATTGATCTGAACTCCGTTTACTCTAAACCATTCAAAAGCTTTTACGATCACGGGTTGGCTTTCTGAATTGAAACCCAAGAAAATACTTACTGCGATGCAGAAAGATGCAAAAACCATTGCCGTAGCCAAACTACCCACAACAATTTTTGGAAGATTTTTCCCGAAAAGACCGTTAATAAGAAACCCTAAAAGTGGTAAAAGTACTATTGCATATACTAAATTCTCCATTCTTATCCTCTTAATTTATTAAATATACTTACATCTACAGAACGGGTATTTCTATATAGCATAGCAATAATTGCCAAACCAACTGCTACTTCCGCAGCAGCAACCACCATAATGAAGAAAACTAAAAGTTGTCCGTCTCCGTTACCTTTGTAGGCAGAAAATGCAGCCAATAAAAGGTTAGTAGAATTTAGCATAAGCTCAACACAACCCAAAATAACAATAGCATTTTTTCTCAACAATACGCCCAACACTCCCAAACAGAATAATACTGAAGAAAGAATGATGAAATAATTCAGAGGGATGCTTTGTATAAATGTATTTACTTCTCCCATAATTTTATAGATCTTTTTTACCGATTAATACCGCACCTACAATACCTGCCAAAATAAGGATGGATGCAAGCTCAAACGGCAAAACATATTCATTAAACAAAAGTCTGCCCAGATTTTTCGTTAAACCAACACCTTTGTCTACATTTTCAACAACGATATGGTTCTGCTGAACACCTCTGAATACGCCTAAAATTCCAATTAATAAAAGACCAGCTGTAAAAACTCCGACAAACTTTAAAGTATTGCCCTTCTTACTTTCGTCTTCTTTATTAAGGTTAAGCATCATCAGGATATAAAGGAATAATACCATGATCGCTCCGGCGTATACAATAATCTGGATAATCGCAAGGAATTGTGCATTCAGAAGGATGTACATACCCGCAATAGAAAACATCGTAACAATTAATGACAAAATAGCATATAAAGGATTTCTAGCAAACACGAAATAAACCGCACTCGCCACTGCTAAAAACGCCACCAAGAAAAATAAAAACTGATCCATTATTTTACCGCATTTTTTTGTTTCTCGGATTGTCTTTCAGTGATATCAATCCTTTGATTTATTTTTTCAACCAATTTATCTTTTCCATAGATGAAAGAACCTCTGTTGGTTTCCACGTCTACCAATCTGTCTGTAAGATAGATCGCAGATTTCGGACAAGCTTCTTCACACATACCGCAGAAAATACATCTTAGCATATTGATTTCATATACTGATGCGTATTTTTCTTCTCTGTAAAGATCTTTTTCTTCCTTAGTTCTTTCAGCAGCAGTCATTGTAATTGCTTCTGCAGGGCACGCCACTGCACAAAGTCCGCAAGCCGTACATCTTTCTCTGCCTTCCTCGTCTCTTTTCAAAACGTGCTGACCTCTCCAGATATCTGCTCTCGGTTTCTGTACTTCCGGATACGAATATACTGCGGGAGCACCTTTCAATACGGTTCTTACAGCATGCTTAAATGTAATCCCCATTCCTGTAAAAATCGCAGGTAAGTAGATTTTTTCAGCAAGGGTCATTTCTTTATTAGAAACAACTTTTGATCTGTTCGTAAGTTTCATTTATTGTAATTTTTTAGGCTGAACTTCTATTCAGCATTTAAAAATATATTCTTATCTCTTAGTTTGCAAACGCTAAAATTACAGCACCTGTAATTAATAAGTTTACCAATGCCATTGGAATTAACGTTTTCCAACCTAAGTGCATTAATTGGTCATATCTAAATCTTGGAAGCGTCCATCTGATCCACATGAAGATCAAAATTCCGATCACTGTTTTAGCTAAGAATGCTACGATACTCAAGATTCCTGCAGTGTTTTCACCCCAGTTTTGAGTTACCCATTCAATTCCCGGATAGTTGTACCCTCCGAAGAAAAGAACCACCATGAAAGCATTAGAGATAAACATATTCACGTATTCACCGAACATATATAAACCTAATTTCATTGATGAGTATTCTGTAGAATATCCTGTTACCAATTCAGATTCACACTCAGGTAAATCGAAAGGGTGTCTGTTTGTTTCTGCTAAAGCTGCTACAAAGAAAACAAGGAAAGCAATCGGCTGGTAGAAAATGTTCCAGTTAAGACCCGAAACCCACGGAATGAATCCCCAAAGTTTTCCTGTTGTCTGGCTTTCTGTGATTTCTTTTAAATCTAAACTTCCCGTCATCATAATGATAGAAAGTAAAGCCAATCCCATTGCCAATTCGTAAGAAATCATCTGAGAAGAAGCACGGATGGCACCTAATAATGAATATTTGTTGTTCGAAGCCCAACCTCCGATCATGATTCCGTAAACACCAATTGAAGCCATTCCGATGATGAAAAGTACACCAACATCGATGTTAGCCACCTGTAAGTCATAAGAAGTACCTGCAATATTTAAACTTTTACCCCAAGGAATAACCGCTCCCGTGATTAATGAAATAAACATTACCAAAGCCGGCCCCAATACGAAAAGGAATTTTTCGGCATTGGCAGGTGTAAAATCTTCTTTAAAGAAAAACTTTCCACCGTCAGCAAGAGGTTGTAGCAATCCGAAAGGTCCTGCTCTGTTGGGACCAATTCTATCCTGCATGATAGAGGCAACTTTTCTTTCTGCCCAAGTAGAGTAGGCTGCAATCGTTAACGAAAGCAAGAAAAGCGCTAGTACAAGTATAAGTTTAAATGTAAGTAAATCCATTTTTTTTATTGTTTGAAGATGGAAGCTGGGTGCTGGAAGTTTTGCAATTCTTCGCACAGCTTATCATCATATAATCAAATTTTATCTTTTTAAATCTAAATGTTTGAATTTGAAAGATGTTTTTGTTTTTAACAGTTAAAAAACTTCCATCATCCAGCATCAAACTTCCAGCTTTTTATTTTTCGTCTTTTTCACTGATTTCCTTCGCCATCGGATTGTCTAAAACTCTTAGTTCATCCTTTGGTTTTTCGTAGTGGTTCAATGAAATAACCGAATGTCTGTCGATGTGTCTAGGACCTTCAATGTTCCAGTCTGAAAGAGATTTTCTTTCGAAACGACAAGTATCGCAGATGAATTCTTCAACTTCACCCCACTGATCTTTTCTTGCAGTTACTCTTGAAATTTCGTCACCTTTCATCCAAACCGTAGCTTTTCCTGAACATTTATCACACTTACAAGTAGCATTCATTGGCTTTGTGAACCAAACTCTGCTTGCAAAACGAGAAGTTCTGTCTGTTAATGCTCCAACCGGACAAACGTCGATTACATTTCCGATGAAGTCGTTATCTAAAGCTTTATTTAAATAGGTAGAAATTTCAGCGTGATCTCCTCTGAACAAAATTCCGTGCTCTCTTTCTCCAGTTAACTGGTTGGCAGCGAGTACGCATCTTGCACAAAGAATACAACGGTTCATGTTCAATTTAATGTGAGGACCAAGATCGTCTGCTTCGTACGTATTTCTTTCAAATTCTGTTCTTGTCTGAAGATTTCCGTGCTCATAACCCAAATCCTGAAGGTGACATTCACCAGCCTGATCACAAACAGGGCAATCAAGAGGGTGGTTTACCAATAAGAACTCGGTTACCGCTTTTCTACCTTCCTGAGCTTTTTCAGAAGTAAGATTTTTTACTTCCATACCATCCATCACATTGGTTCTGCAGCTTGCAACCAATTTTGGCATAGGACGAGGATCTGCTTCCGATCCTTTAGAAACTTCCACAAGGCAAGTTCTGCATCTTCCTCCACTGGTTTCCAATTTGCTGTAGTAGCACATTGCAGGAGGTACAGATTTTCCACCGATTTGTCTTGCAGCTTCCAAAATAGAAGTTCCAGGCATAACTTCGGTAGTCTGTCCGTCTATAGTTATTTTGAATTTTTTAACCTCTTCGCTCATATTCTATGCTTTTCGCTTATGCCTTAGCAGTTAAGCTCTATTTTAATTATACTTTTTTGTATTAAATGTATATCCAATTCCGAAATTGAATTCTCCAAAAACGAAATCCTGTGCAGCTTTATCGGGCTTATTATTAAGGGTTGTCTTAATATCCGGCATATTGATGTATCCGAATTTACCTTCCGCCTGCAATACAATATGTCTCAATACCACAACACTTAGAGCTGTTCTGATATCTGCTCCGAAACCTGCCAAGTGGAATCTGTCACTTCTTTCATTTCCCATTAGTTTTACATTAGATTTCGGTACCAAAGCTCCGATACCTGCTCCATAGCTCCAAAAAACATCAATATTCTTTTTATCATAAATATTCATGTATTTCTGAGCACCGATATTTACATAATTAAGACCGTCTGTATGTTCAAATGTTAATAATTTGCCATCCGTAAGATCTACTCTTCCGTTGTTTACCAGCGATGCATATTCAGGATTGTTGATATATCCTTTAAAATCAACGGTCTGGTTTTGATCCATCACATATTTCATGTGATCCATCCCTAAAGTAATCCCTAAATTATCCTTAATAAAATAAGTTACTCTGTAGTTTACCTGAGGAACCGTCACTTTTCCGGGGTTGAAATATAAATTCCATCTGAATGCCGATTGTCTGTCGTGAGCCACTACATTATTCAACTGAAAATCATATCCATCACCCTTAAAACGGATGTCTGAATTTGAATACATTGAATTATTCCATCCCCAAAATGCCAATACTGAACCTTTTTTAAAAGGATTTACTTCCTTTTTGTAGGTAGGTTCTGTAATTTCATTTGTGCTTCTATCTATTAAAGTATCTTTTTTTGCCTGAGCAAAAACAAGATTCGACATCATTAAGCCGACAACCAATAATTTATTCATCTAATTAAGCGTTTTTTTCAACCGCAGGGATTGGATCTGCATAATTGCCCAATCCGTAATTTTGTGTCTGAGACAACTCAGGGTTTTTAATATGCCATTCAAACTCATCTCTGAAGTGACGAATAGCCGCTGCAACAGGCCAAGCCGCTGCATCACCCAATGGACAGATCGTATTTCCTTCGATTTTTCTCTGGATATCCCAAAGTAGATCGATATCTTCCATTTTTCCTTCTCCTTTCTCGATTTTTTTCAAAATCTTGTACATCCATCCCGTTCCTTCACGGCAAGGAGTACATTGTCCGCAACTTTCGTGATTATAGAATCTTGCCAACGTCATCGTATGTTCTACGACACATTGGTCTTCATCTAATACGATGAAACCTCCTGAACCCATCATTGTTCCGGTAGCAAAGCCACCATCTGCTAATGATTCGTAGTTCATATATCTTGGTTCTCCGTTTACGGTTTTTAATAATAAATTAGCAGGAACAATTGGAACTGAGCTTCCTCCAGGGATACAAGCTTTCAGTTTTTTTCCGTCTTTAATACCGCCGCAATATTCTTCAGAGTAAATGAATTCTTCAACCGTAATAGTCATGTCGATTTCGTAAACTCCTGGTTTGTTGATGTTTCCACAAGCAGAAATCAATTTCGTACCTGTAGATCTTCCAACACCGATTTTAGCGTATTCAGCTCCTGTAATATCAATGATTGGAACGATTGCCGCGATAGATTCAACGTTATTTACTACCGTTGGTCTTTCCCAAAGTCCTTTTACAGCTGGGAATGGCGGTTTTAGTCTCGGATTTCCTCTTTTACCTTCAAGAGATTCAAGCAATGCAGTTTCTTCACCACAAATATATGCCCCACCACCTCTTTGAACGTAGATTTCTAAATCGAAGCCTGTTCCTAAAATATTTTTACCTAAAAATCCTGCTGCTTTAGCTTCTTCAATCGCTTCTTCCAAAATATCAGGAATCCAAGAATATTCTCCACGGATATAAATATAAGAAACGTTTGAGCCTAAACAGTAAGATGAAATTAGCATTCCTTCAATTAATAAATGAGGAAGAAATTCCATCAGATATCTGTCTTTGAAAGTTCCCGGTTCAGATTCATCGGCATTTACCACCAAGTGTCTTGGCACTCCTTCCGGTTTTGCCAAAAAGCTCCATTTCATCCCAGTTGGGAATCCTGCTCCACCACGTCCACGAAGTCCTGAAGCTTTTACTTCTTCAAGAATTTCGTCCGGTGTCATTTTCAAGGCTTTTTCAGCTGCTGTGTAACCTCCCTGTTTACGGTACGTTTCAAAGTAGCGGATACCTTCTATATGTGCGTCTTTAAGTAAAAGTTTTTTACTCATTTTTTATTATGCTTTTAGCATTTAGCTTCTTGCTTTTGGCATTTAGCTTCTTGCTATTTTTGTTTAAATTTATTTTAGCCCAAATCAACCTGTCCTTCTCTGCAAAGCTCAAGGATTTCGTCAACTTTTTCTATCGTTAAATTTTCATGAAAGAATTTTCCTAACTGCATCATTGGAGCATATCCACAAGCACCCAAACATTCAGCAGGCTTTAATGTGAACATTCCGTCTTCCGTAGTCTGTCCGTCCTTAATGTTCAGTTTTGTTCTGATATGATCCAGGATTTTCTCGCTTCCGCAAACCATACAAGGCCCTGTTCTGCAAACTTCCAAAACATATTTACCAACCGGTTTCATGTTGAACATGGTATAAAAAGTAGCTACTTCATATACTTCAATTGGCTTAATACTCAATAATTCAGCAACATAATCCATCACAGGAACGTCTAACCATCCTCCGAATTCTTTCTGTGCTATATGTAGAACAGGAAGAAGAGCAGATTTCTGTCTACCTTCAGGATATCTTGCGATAATTTTGTGTACCTGTGCTAAACTTTCCGGTTTAAAAGCTATTGTTTCGCTCATTTTTTATCTAAGATTAAAGAACATAGAAAAAAGAGAAAAGACTCTGAGATTCGTGTTCTAAATTCAATTTTATATTGGGTAATGAAAGTCTGTTATCTTTCATCTATTATCTAAATTCTAATTATGCGTCTAATTCTCCCGCAATAATATTCATACTACACATGGTAACGATCGCATCTGAAATTACAGAACCTGTAATCATCTCTGGATACGCTTGGTAGTAGATAAAACATGGTCTTCTGAAGTGCAGTCTGTAAGGACTTCTTCCACCATCACTCACTAAATAGAACCCTAATTCTCCGTTTCCACCTTCTACAGCGTGGTAAACTTCACCTTTAGGCACATCTGTTTCTCCCATTACGATTTTGAAATGGTAAATCAAAGCTTCCATTTTTTGATAAACATCTGCCTTTTCAGGAAGATAGAAATCAGGTACATCCGCGTGGAATGATCCTTCAGGAAGATTTTCGTATGCTTGTTTGATGATTTTAATTGATTCCCAGATTTCCTGTTGACGAACCATGAAACGGTCGTAAGTGTCACCAGAAGTTCCTACTGGAATTATGAAGTCGAAATCTTCATAAGAAGAATAAGGTTGTGCAACTCTTACGTCGTAATCTACACCTGTTGCACGTAAGTTTGGACCTGTGAAACCGTAGCTTAATGCTCTTTCAGCAGAAATTGCTCCTGCTCCGATGGTTCTGTCCATGAAAATTCTGTTTCTTTCTAATAAAGTACAGAATTCTTTGAATCTTGGTGGGAAAGTTTTAAGGAAATCCTTTAATAACTCATGGAATTTCGGTGTGAAATCTCTTTCAAAACCTCCGATTCTTCCCATATTGGTCGTCATTCTCGCTCCGCAGATCTGCTCGTACATATCATAAATACGTTCTCTTTCGATGAACATGTATGTAAGACCAGTAATTGCTCCGGAGTCCATCCCGGTTACACCATTACAGATAAGGTGGTCACCGATTCTTGCTAATTCCATTAAAATAACACGCATATAATCTACACGCTTTGGAACTTTAACTCCGATTAGCTTCTCAACTGTCATGTGCCAACCTAAATTGTTGATTGGTGCAGAACAGTAATTCATACGATCGGTAAGGGTAGTGATCTGAGAGTAGTTTCTTCTTTCTGAAATTTTCTCAAATGCTCTGTGGATGTATCCAACTGTTTGCTCGGCGTGAAGGATTCTTTCCCCGTCCATCGTTAAGATATTCTGGAAAATCCCGTGCGTTGCAGGGTGGGTTGGTCCTAAATTGAGGGTGTATAATTGACCGTCAATCTGCTCCTTACTGTCGTACTGGTTTAGTATATTAGATAATGAGTTATCTTTCATAATTTAAATGCTTTAGGCGATAGGCTTTAGGCTTTAAGCTATTGCTTACTGCTTACTGCTTATTGCATTATTTTTTATCTTCCGAACATGCTATCGTTCTTGTCGGTTCTGGTTCCATCTTCCAAACGATATTCCTTCAACATGGGGTGGTATCCAAGATCTTCCATATTTAAAATAGCTCTAAGATCTGGGTGCCCTTTAAATTTAATTCCGTAGAAATCAAAAGTTTCTCTTTCCATCCAGTTAGCTCCTGCATATAGTTCCACTAAAGAATCTACTTCTATATTTTCTCTGGACATAAAGATCTTCAGTCGCAATCTGAAATTAGACATCATATTATGTAAATGATAAACAACGCCTATTTCTTTTTCTGGAAACTCAGGGTAATGGATTCCACAAATATCTGTAAGGAAGTTAAATTCTAATGATGAATCTTTAAGATAGTGAATGATCTTCTTAATATCTTCTTTCTTTACCTCGATTGTCAGCATTCCATATGGTTCTGAACTTTCGATTACAGATTCCGGAAATTCTCTTGTGATTGCTTCTAATACAAATTCGTTTGTCATTTCCGTTAGTTGCTTATGTTGTAAGAATCTAATAATTTCTGATATTCAGGAAGATCTCTTCTTCTGATGCTTTCGCTTTCAGCAAGAGCCTGAACCTGCATTACTCCTTCAATAATTTGTTCCGGTCTTGGAGGACATCCAGGAACGTAAACGTCTACAGGAATAATTTTATCGATACCTTGTAATACAGAATACGTATCAAAAATACCACCGCTGGAAGCACAAGCTCCAACTGCAACCACCCATTTCGGCTCTGCCATCTGAGTGTAAACTTCTTTTAGGACAGGTCCTAATTTCTTTGATATAGTTCCGCAAACCATCAGCATATCTGCCTGTCTTGGTGAGAAAGAGTTTCTTTCCATACCAAATCTTGAAGCATCATACGTTGGGTTTAGGGTAGCCATAAACTCGATACCACAACAAGAGGTTGCAAAAGGTAAAGGCCAAAGTGAAAACTTTCTAGCCATCCCGATTACACTGCTCAGTTTCGTTGCGAAAAACCCTTCTCCTTCAAATCCTTCCGGAGCAGGTGCATCTGTTCTTATTACTGGTTTGTTATCTGACATAATTTCTTCTTCTTAAATAGTTTTATTTATCCCAATCTAAAGCGCCACGTTTCCAGACATAGAAAAATGCCATGAAGAAAATCGCCACGAAGGTAAGTACTGCCAAGAATCCTTCCATTCCGAATTCTCTGAAATTTACAGCGTATGGGTAAAAAAATACGATTTCAATATCGAATAATACGAATAACACCGCTGTCAAAAAGTATTTGATGGAAAACGGCGTTCTTGCATTTCCTTCTACCGGGACACCACATTCCCAGCTTTGGTTTTTTACAGAATTTCCTTTTTTCTGTTTAGGGCCTAAAAAATGCGCTCCAAGCAAAGAAACTGCTACGAATGCTACCGCAACACCTGCTTGTATTAGGATTGGAATATAACTTTCAGGTAAATTCATTTTTGCATTATTATCTCAATTTGCAAATTTAGCGAATAAACAAGAAAGCATGAAATTTATCAGCTTAAAAGTGGCTTGAAAATGGGTGAAATCGGTAATTTAGAATTGATAAAAATAAGATTCTATTTCTTCATTTTTTTTAGCAAAGAGAACGCCATAAATGAAATATATCCAAAAAGAATACTTGCATAAATAATATTAATCGCAGTATTGGTTCTGTCGTCATCCGATTGTAAAAAGAAATTGTAAATAATAAATCCGGCAATTAAAATTCCAAAAATAATAAGATGTGGCTTCATGATGAATTGGGAGGGGTTTGGGAGTACTAGGGTTTTAGAGTAGTAGAGTTTTGGGGTGAGTTAAATTGGTAAGATTACTCATTACCAATTACTCATTACCGACCTCTAAGGAGTAAGTTCTTCTTCTCTTATGGTTTACCGGATTGTAATCCTGCCAAAGCACCTGAACACTTTTATTTTCTTCCAGTTCAGGATTGGTTTCTGCAAACTGAATTCCCATGCTTGTAAATCGTACAAAAATCTCCTTGAAAATAATAGCCGTTACGCCACGTCTCTGATATTCAGGATGAATTCCGATAAGGTAAAAGTTGGCGCGGTCATTTTTCTTACTTGCCTGTAAAAAATGCCACCAACCAAACGGAAACAATTTTCCTTTTGATTTTTGTAAAGCTTTTGAATAAGAAGGCATCGTGATCGCGAAGGAAACCAGCTCATTATTCTCATCTACCACGCAGATTACGTAGTTTTTATCGATAAATGGGAAGTACTTTTCCTTGTATGTTTTTATTTGTTCTTCAGAAATCGGAGTGTAAGTTGAAAGATGTTTGTAGGTTTCATCCAGTAATTTAAACATAGGTTCTACAAACGGTAAGATTTCTTCTTTCGTTTTAAAATGAAGAACTTTAAGCTTATATTTCTGAGCAATTAATCCACTGAATTTTTCTACTTTTTCGGGTAAAACTTTAGGGAAGTTCATTTCAAATTCTACCCATTCTTTTTCTTTGGTTAAGCCAAGATCTTCAAGATGTTTTTGATAATATTCATGATTATAAATCCCGATCATCGTGGCCAGCTTGTCAAATCCCATTGTCAGCATTCCTGCTTTGTCGAGATTGGTAAAGCCCATTGGACCTTCTATTTTATCGATATTATGCTCTTTAGCATAATCAATTGCCTTTTGGATTAATGCTTTTGAAACTTCTTTGTCATCAATAAAATCGATCCAGCCAAAACGAACCTTTTTTATACCTAATTCTTTTTCCTCCTTGCGGTTAATAATCACCGCAATTCTTCCCACTACTTTATTATCTTTCTTGGCAATGAATTGTTTAGATTGAGAATAGTTTAAAGCCGGGTTTTCTTTGGCATCCCAAATTTTAAATTCATCCTTTATAAAAGAAGGAACATAATAGGGATTGTTTTTGTATAAATCCATTGGGAATTGTACAAACTGCTTTAGATCATTAGGCGTTTTTACTTCAATAACTGAGACTGTAGACATAAGTTCAAAAGGGTAATTAATCAACAAATATAAATAATAAAATCGTAATACTTTGGCATAGTTTTTACATCTTAAAGCTTGAAAATATACAATAAAGTTAGTTAAAAATGATAGGTTATTACATAATTATCGGAATTTCGATGCTTGTAAGCTGGTGGGTTTCATCTAGATTGAAGTCGAAATTTGAGTATTATTCCAATATGCATCTTAGGAACGGGCTTTCTGGTAAAGAGGTGGCGGAAAAGATGTTAAGAGATAACGGAATTAATGATGTTCAGGTAATTTCGGTTCCCGGACAGTTGACAGACCATTACAATCCATCAGATAAAACAGTGAATCTTTCAGAGGCCGTTTATATGCAGAGAAATGCTGCTGCGGCGGCAGTTGCGGCTCACGAATGTGGTCATGCGGTTCAGCATGCGGTAGGATACTCGATGTTGCAATTGAGATCAAAGCTGGTTCCTGTAGTTCAAATTAGCTCCAATTTGATGCAATTTGTTCTTATTGGAGGAATTATGATCATGGCTGCAACCAGAAGTATAGATAATCCGAACGGAAATACACTAGTTTTAGCAATCGGTGTTATTATGTTCGCATTTACTACACTGTTTGCATTCGTCACACTTCCAGTAGAATATGATGCGAGTAACAGAGCTATGAAGTGGTTGAAAGATACAGGAACAGTAACTGCAGAAGAATATGTAGGAGTTCAGGACAGTTTGAAATGGGCAGCCAGAACGTATGTTGTTGCGGCAATCGGTTCACTGGCACAGCTTCTTTACTGGGCATCTTTATTGATGGGTGGAAGAAGAGATTAATCTTTAAATTCAAAAGAAACATACTGCATCTCGGACAATTTGTCTGAGATGTTTTCTTTTTGTGCCAACTTTAAGGAAGCGGTTAGAATACAATTTTCATCCGCATCAAAATCTAATACTTTTGCATCAAACTTTGAAAGCAGGGTGAAAATGATATTTTGTTGATTAAAATTAAACTGAATTTCGATTTGTGTTTCCAGTTCTTTGGTGATGATATTGGCTTCTTCCAATGTAATTTTAGCACACTCTTTATAAGCCTTTACCAAACCTGAAACACCTAATTTTGTTCCTCCATAATACCGAACAGAAATCACAAGAACATTCGTGATCTCATGAGCCAATAGTTGATTGTAAATTGGTAAACCTGCACTTCCGGAAGGTTCACCGTCATCATTAGCGCGATAGTTTTCCCCATTTAAACCCATTCTGAATGCATAACAATGATGTGTTGCTTTCGGATGTTCAGCTCTGATTTTTTCTAAGGCGGTTTTTAGTTCCTCTTCATTATTTACAGGAAAGGCAAATCCAAGAAATTTGCTTCCTTTTTCTTTTAATAAAGTATTTTCTATGGGTTTTTCTATGGTTTTGTATTCGAACAGCATTGTTTATATGTATGCTTCGACAAAATTAACAGGACAAAATTATGTGTTATATTGTCAGGCTGAACTTGTCGAAGCCTTTTTTAATTATTACGATAAAATTCAATCAAATTATCTCTAAAATTCTCAACCTTATTAAATGTAAAATCAAACTCAGGAGCTTTCGTTCCATTTTCCAGTTTCAAATTTTCATTTTTGATCACAATCGCTTCATCCCAAAGATTAGCATTAATGAATTGTTGTAAAGTAAAGCTTCCTCCTTCAATAATAACTGACTGAATTTGTTCTTTATATAAAGCTTCCATTACATCTGAAAGAAAATTCTCTTTATCAATTTTAATAAAATGAATATGATCCTGAACTTCTTCTTTTACAGAGTTGATCACAATCGTCTTGGCTTCTCGATTGTAAATGTTAAAGTCTTGCGAAACTTTCAATTCAAAATCAATTAAAATTCTGACAGGATTTATGCCTTCTACATTTCTAACATTCAAACTTGGATTATCATTCAAAGCAGTTTGTGTTCCAACCAAAATGGCATGTTCATCTGCTCTTAACTGATGCACAAACTGATTAACCAAAGAATTAGAAATAGAGTAGGGTTTGAAATCTTTATCTAAAAATCCGTCGCCCGATTCTGCCCATTTTAAAATTATGTAAGGTCTTTTCTTTTCATGATAAGTGAAAAATCTTTTGTTCAGTTCAATACATTCATTTTCCAAAACTCCGGAAACAACTTCAATCCCTGCATCCTGAATAATCTTTTTTCCTTTTCCATTTACCTTATCATGAGAATCCATGGCACCAATCACCACTTTTTTGAAACCTAATTCTTTAATTTTCAAAGCACATGGCGGAGTTTTTCCAAAATGAGCACATGGCTCCAAAGAAACATAAATAGTAGATTCAGGGATCAACGATTTATCTTTCACGGAATTAATCGCATTTATTTCCGCATGAGGTTCTCCAGCTTTATGATGATAGCCTTCCCCGATAATTTCGGCGTTATGTACAATTATGCTTCCCACCAAAGGATTAGGATAGGTTTTTCCGATGGCTTTCTGAGCCAATTCGATACATCTTTTAATATAAAATTCGTCTTGCATATTGAATGAAAAAAGCGAAGTCAAATTACTTTGCTCCGCCTTTTTAGATTTTTAACTATTTTATTCTCCCGCGATAATGCTGTGAAGATTTTGTTTTAAGGTTTCCAAATGAGCTTTTTTCTCATCAATCGAATCAAAAGTATCTTTCAGCAAAGGATTATCTTTTGTAGGATTTTTAAAGAATGCCAAATTGTTTTCCAGTTTTACGATCTCAGCTTCAAGATCAGAAATCTGGTTTTTAATTTTTCTTGCCTTATCCGTTAACTGATTTTCAGATAGACCTTCTTCTTTAAGTTCTAATTCATTGATTTTGTTTAATTTCAATTTCTCTCTCAACGTTTTGTTGAATTCAGAGTTAATTGAAATTTTATCTCTCGGTACTTTTCCGATATTATTCCATGCTGTTTTTATCGCTTCAATTCTTTCGATGCTTCCTTCTTCATTCGTAACGGTTTTCAAATCATCAAGAATAGCTTTTTTGTTCTTGTAATTTTCCTTCCAATTATCGGTTGAAGTATTGCTTTTTTCTCTGTAATTGTTGAAGAAAGCGTTACATGCATCACGGAAATCGTCCCAGATTTTGTTCGTCATGCTTTTAGGAACATGCCCGATCTTTTTCCAGTCTTCCTGAAGTTTTTTGAACAACGGAACAGCAATATCCCATTCTTCATTGGCTTGATTATCCTGAGCAGTTTGAATTAATTTTAATTTTTCCTCAAGATTAGACTGTTGAGAACCTTTTAAAGATTTATAATACGTATTTTTTGTAGTATTAAAGCTTCTCAACGTGGTTTTGAAATCATTCCAGTTTTGGTTTGATAATTTTCTCGGAACACTTCCGGTTTTTAAGAACTCTGAACGAAGATCTTCCACTCTTCTGATCGAGTTTTGCCAATAATTATGATTTGGCGTTTCTGCAGGTTCAGATAATTTTTTAATCTCGGCGATAATTTGAGTTTTTTTCTCAAGATTAGCCGCTTGTTCAGTTTCAATAGCTGCAGAAAGTTCAGATTTTCTTTCGTGGATTTTATTAGAAATTTCTTTGAATTCTTCCCAAGTTTTTTCACGGAATTCTTCTGCTACCGGCTCAGCTTCTTCCTTCCAAAGTTTATGAAGGTACTGAAGTTCGTTTAATGCTTTTTGAATGACTGGCTCATGCTCAAGTTGCTTTGCACGCTCAATAATGTGCTGTCTTTTCTCAAGATTATGATTATATTCCTGCTCTAAGAATTCTTTATTTAGATCCAACATTTGATAAAACTGATTCAAATGATGGAAATAATTATTATTAAGAATTTTAAATTCAGACTTAGCCACTTGCCCCGCATTCGACCAATCTTCTTTTATTTCTCTGATAGATTTAAATAAATTGGTGCCTGGCTCTGAATTCGTATAAAGATTTTTAAGCCTTTCAATGATGGTTTGGCGATGCTCAAGATTCTTCTTTTGCTCTTCTTCCTGACCTCGTTGGTAAGTGTCATTTTTCTCTTTGAAAATATTTACCAAAGCAGAAAATCTTGCCTGAGAAGGATGCTCATAACTGAAGTTTTCAGGAGCATTTCCCGCATCTACATATTCATGCTTTTTGTCTTCCACTTCATCATGGATGTAATGACTTGCTTTTTCTTTTAACAGATTGAATTTTTTGAAGTCTTCACCCGCATTTGGCGCGTTGATGATTTTCTCCATTTCCTTCAAAGCATCTGCTAAAGTGATTTCTACATCTTCATGCTCTTCTTCGTGTTCAGCCTCTTCCTCGTGAAGTTTTTCATCGTTTGGAACCTCAGTTCCCGATGTTTCTTCTTGAGATACTTCGTTAGAATTTTTCATTTCTTCGTTTTCAGAAAGATTGTTTTCTGTAGTCATAGCAAATCGTTTATGTGAGTGGCATTAATATCCTTTAAATATAGCCAAAAAGCCAATTAAAGTACTAATTTATGTTATTTTTTTTGAAAATTCCAAATTTCCCAAGCTTTTTCTGCCTGTTGTTCCAACATATAATAGCCGTTTACCGTTTTGGCTCCTTTCTCGGAAGCATTGATGATAAATTGAGTATAATTCGGATTGTAAATTAAATCTATAATTAAATGATCCTTAGAAACTCCGTCAAAAGGAAAGTTCAGACAATCTTCCACATTCGGGAAAGTGCCGACCGGAGTACATTGAATGATAACGGTATTTTCCTGAACGGTTTCTAAATCTAAATTTTCAAAATTGATTTCAGATTTTCTTGAAATGGTTTTTGAAGCAATTCCGTTTTTATCCAAAACATATTTTACGGCTTTTGCAGCGCCGCCATTTCCTAAAATTAATGCTTTTGTATGATGATCTTTTTTGTGGAGAAGTAATGTTTTCTCAAAACCAAAAGCATCTGTATTATAGCCTGTTTTTTTACCATTTTGAATTAAAACACAGTTCACAGCGCCTATTTTTTCTGCTTCATCGCTTAATTCATCCAGATAATCAATAATTTTTTCTTTATAAGGAATGGTAACATTAAAACCTAAAAGATCGGGTGTGGAAAATAAATTTTCAACCTCATGGATTTCGTTTAAATCAAAAATGTTGTAAGAAAAGCCTTTCAACATCAGTTTCTGAAATTTATCTTCAAAGTATTTTTTTGAGAAAGAATAGGAAATGTTTCTTCCTATCAAGCCTAATTTTTTATTGGAATCCATATGATCAAAAATAAAAAAAAGACCGATAAAAATCGGTCTTTCATATAAAATATTTTTTAACTTTTATTCTACAATAAATTTAGTAGAGAAGTTATCTGTTCTAAGAATGTAATTTCCTTTTACCAAACCTTTTAAATGGATTCTGTTTGATGTTTTAAAAGGATTTTCAATCGTCTGAATCAGTTTTCCGGAAAGATCATAGATCTGAGCTTTAGAAATTTTGTTCAGGTTTTCTCCTTTTACAAACAATTCGTTGTTTTTAACAGGGTTTGGATAAATTGTAAATTGAGATTTATCTTTTGATGTTTCTGAAGTTGCTAATGCTCCTGAATAACACGTCCATGAAAGGTCGTCAATAGCAATTCTATTATCAGTAACAGAATTTTCAATTGAAATTACAACGTTTCCGCTTACATTAATATTGTTTATTGTAATTGGATTTGCTGGAGCTGCCGATGTGTAAGGAATTGTTCCAACGGTGTTACCATTTACTTTAACTGTTAAACTTCCTGCAGTACCCGTAAATTTCAATTGTGCTTTTACAGATAAACTTTGAATACCACCAGCAATTGTTGAGCTTGTTAAGCTACCATTTCTAATTGTAATTGCTTTTCCGTTAAGGGTTTGGTCAATTCGGGCATCCGTAGCTGTCCAAGTAATACTGTTATTAGTCCATGTTCTTGTATCGTAAGCAGGAGTCGTTGGTGATGTAGGAATATTTGAAAAATCTTCAGTTCCACAGCTTCCACCTACAGGTCCGTCGAGTGTTGTTTCTAGTGCATCATTACTTTGTGGAGAAGAATTTCCTGCTGCATCTTTAGCAATTACATGGAATGAGTATGGAGTAAGCGGAGCTAATCCAGTAACAACAGTTGAAGTTCCAGAAACCGTAGCTTTCAATGTGCCATTTGCATATACGTCATAAGCGGTAACTCCAATATTATCTGTTGCAGCCGTCCAGCTTACAGCAATTGAATTTGAAGTTGGATTGTTAGCAATGAGGTTGGTTGGAGCTGTTGGAGCTTCTGTATCTAGCACCGGAGTTCCCCAAACTTGATTTACATATTCTGGATGGTCAATGTATGGGTTTCTGTTTCCCTGATATTCAAACGATTTATTGTTTCTGTTTATTTCTTCTGGAGAAACAGGATCCATTATGTGCCAAGCTAATAATTGGTTTAGCTCCCATGTTTGAAGTCCTGGATAAGGAGAATTACCAAGCATATTCCCTGAAGTGAAAGTTGAAAGTTGGTTTTGGTATCTTGTAACAAAATAAAAAATCATTCTTGCAACATCTCCTTTGAATGCATCAATAGGTTCAAAAACAGTTGATGAGAATCCTTGGGATACTGAATTTCCCAGTTTGGAACCATTTTGGGAGGTATAAGATGCTGTTCCTACTTTTCCAAAAGGATGGTTAGATCTATAGCCATTTACTTTTCCATCTGTTGGACGGATAAAGTTAATGTCTGAATACATTGGCATTGCACTCCCAAATAAACTTTGTGGAACGATATGTTCTCTGTTGTAACAATCTCCTTCTACGGAATAATTTCCACATTGATCAGATGATACATGGTGATATACATATGGATCATTACCATTTGGGTTTTCTGAATAAATGTCTAATACAGTACCATCATTTTCATAAAAGTTATCTGTATCTGTAGTCACATAACCATTGTAAAGATTGTTGTAACTTTTTGGCGTGTGGTTATTGGTTATAATTTGACTTAACGCTGTTTTTAGATCAGCGCCTGTAAGACCGGCTGCATTATTGTAATAACCAGAAGGTATTTGCGAGAATGCATTAAAAAATGCAAATAATAGCAAAAAGGGAAGTAGATTTCGTTTCATTTTTAAAAATTGGGTCGCAAAGATACCAAAAAATTAAAAAATCTTTATATTAATTTTTGGTAATGTAATCTTTACTGATTTTAGAAAAGAACCAAGAAATCGCGAAACCAAAGATGGATGCGGTAAGCGCAACAATAAAATAATTTTTACCCACAATTTTTACGGGGAAGGGTAAAGCCTCATTTGCTCTGAAAAATTCTGTGTACAGTTGGAAATAGCAAAGTGCTGTTCCAAGAATTAAACCTGTGATAACTCCTAAAGTTACAATTAAAACTCCGGTATAGAAATACGTTCTTCGTAAATGACTCAAAGGGAAACCTAATGAAATCAAAGATTTTGCCTGTTCTTTTTTATCAAGCTGTAAAATAATAATGGCTCCTGCCAAATTAAATGTCGTGATAAAAATAACTAAAGCAAAAATGAGATAAATAAATAACTTTTCGGTATTAATCATTTTCCAGAAAGCCGCGTTTTCTTCTTCTTTGGTTTTGATTTCTATATCTTTACCTAAAGACGAAATTAAATTTTGCTTTACCGAATCTGTATTTTCAGGATTTTTTAATTTTATAACAATCTGGTAAGCTGATTTTTTGGGAAGGTTTAATAATTCTTCCGTCAGTTCAATAGGAGAAACGATATAATTGTCTAATTGATCATTTCCGGGAAAAATTCCCGTTACCAGAATGTCTTTTTTGTTGTAAATATCTTCCTCATTATTAATAATTCCTGTGCCGGGTTTAGGCATGAAAATCGTGGCATAATCTGTGGAAGAACCTACAGGGATTGATAATCTATTGTCTAAAGAATTCTCCATCAAAACTTCATTAGAATATTCGAAGCCGGGATAAGAACCATAGAAAACATTTTTATCAATAGGATTTACTTTAATATAAGCAGAATCTACCCCACGCAGGTAAGCAATATCACCTTTTCCGTTATAATTAATGTAAACTTTTTCTTCAATAACTCTTGAGAAATAGTTAATTTCCTTATTATTTTTTAAAACAGAGGTGATTTTAGGTAAATCTTTAATTGTTTTTCCGGAAGCGCTTTTGATCGTTAAATCTGCATGAAGATTAGAAATAAGGTCTTTATTTAAATCTTCCAATCCGGAAAAAACAGAAATAATAACGAACATTGCAGCAACAGCAACCGTCATCGCGCCAACCGCCAACCACGTAATAAACGTAACGGCAGTACTCCCTTTTTTAGCCAAAAGGTACCTCGAAGCGATATAAAATGCAATGTTCTTCAAAATTTATAAAACAGGGTTATCGCCTTCGCCTCTCAATTCTTTCTCCAATCTTTCCACATCATCAAGAGCGGTGTCTAGATAAAAATTAAGATTAGGAATTACACGAACCTGTTTTGCCATTTTCTGGCCGATAAAATTTCTGTATTGAGCTTTGTTTTCCTCAATTTCTTTCATTACAGCAGTACGGAATTCCTGCGGAAATATGCTTAAATAAATTTTGGCAATACCCAAATCTGCAGTTACCTTTACATCTGAAACCGATACTAAAATGCTCTGTTTGCTTTCTGCAGCCTGTTTGCGGAAAAGTTCTGCGAAATCTTCCTGTATAATCTGTGCTACTTTTCTTTGTCTGTTACTTTCCATAAGTTATGCAAATTTAGTATTTTTGTTTGAATTGATACTTTGAAATTTGTTGTCTGTATCAAATTTACGACTTAAATATTATTAAACTTTATGAAATTAGAACATATTGGTATTGCCGTAAAATCTTTAGGTGTCTCAGATGAACTTTTTGCGAAACTTTTAGGAAAAGAATCTTACAAACAAGAATCTGTGGAAAGGGAAGGGGTAATCACTTCATTTTATGCTGCCGGAGAAAGTAAAATTGAGCTTTTGGAAGCCAGTAAAGAAGAAAGTCCGATCTCAAAATTCATTCATAAAAAGGGAGAAGGTATCCATCATTTGGCTTTTGGTGTTGAAAATATCGGTGAGGAAGTGAAAAGACTGAAAAAAGAAGGATTTGAATTTATCTCTGAAGAACCTAAAGAAGGTGCTGATAACAAATTAGTTGTCTTCCTTCATCCAAAGTCTACGAACGGCGTGCTGGTAGAACTTTGCCAAGAAAAGCAATAAAAAATTTTGTAGTAAAAGAAATTTTGCTATTTTTGCAAGCACAAAATTTAACCAAGTTTTGAGGTCCTATAGCTCAGTTGGTTAGAGTCCCTGACTCATAATCAGGTTGTCCTTGGTTCGAGCCCAAGTGGGACCACTTTAAGCACTCTTTTGAGTGCTTTTTTTATTTCTATACTATACCGTACTTAAGATCTCTCACAAAAATTTAAAAACCAAATTTTAGATTAATTATTTTTCATTAAATCTATGGTAAGTTGTTGAATAAAAATAATTTAAAAATATTTCCTTTTGTAGAGAATTTCAAGAAATATTTTTACATTTGTATCAACGCAAACACATTTATATGATGAAAACAATTGTTCCTAAGCACTTGCATCTGCCTTCGATGGTTCTTGAGGAAAGGCAGTATCACTACAATTTTACTAAAAAGAGCTTTAACCAAGAAAAAGTATTTTCATTCGATTTTACTTTTATTCATAACGGGCAGACTAATGATGAGCCTAAAAGACCTGTTGTAAAAATTAATCGAAGTAATCTTTTAATAAATAAAGAAAAACCTGATGAAACGCTTATCAGTGAACTTTTATATCATTCCTCACAGGCTTTATTTCCTTTGAGATTATCTCTCAATTCTTATGGTTACCCTAAAAATATCTGTAATCATGCTGATATCGTTGAAAGATGGAAAAGCTTTATACCAAGATTCAAGCCTTATTATGAAGGTGAAAAAGCAATAAAACTGCTTAATCGTATTGGGAAAATATATCGAAATGCAGGTTATTTATTAAATAGTCTAAGAAAAGATGTCTTCTTTTCGGTTTATTTCTTTCCTATTTATGGAGATTATGGAGTAGGTAGGGTTACGAGTATTGAGGGTTACGAGTTTTGTTTTAATTCTGGGCAAAAGATCAAGTACACTTTGGATTTGGAAATTTTACATGAATTTACCGAGAATGGTAAAATCAAAATCATGGTTAAGGGTAAATCTAATATAAACGAAAATGATACGGTTTCAGGATATTTTTTAATGAATAAAGACCGAACAATTCATGAAATAAAAATGGATTTCTTCTTCGTTGATTATAAAGAAGAAATTAACATTCAGATTTTTGAAACGAAAGAAATTGCAGAAAGAAAATCGGCTTTTAATGTCGTGTATGATGAAAAAGAAGAAAACGAAAATCTAATGAAGTCAAGAGGATTTTTCATAGAAGAAGTTGAAAGTGATGATGTACCAAAACACAAATAACAATTATGAAAAAAGGATTTATTTACATTGTAAAAAAAGGGGAGACCTTAGAAAGTATTGCCGATGATTATGGGATTTCTGTGTATCAGTTAAGAAAATTCCACAACCTTTGGTGTGAAGATATTAATGATGGGATTGCCTACAAAGTTTGGGAAGGAAAAAAATTGACGGTAGAAAGGGAAATGCCTTCTAAAGAAGAAATTGATGCTCGAAAAGAGGAAGAATATCAGCAGGAAAAAGAGAAAAAAGAAGTACAAAAGCAGAAAGAAGAGGAAACTCAACGTATTGAGCACGAAAATAAATTCTATGTCGTGGACGGTGCAAAATGTGTCTGCGATAAAGGCGCTGTTCCTGCTACTTTAAAGGTAACTTCTCATTCAAAAACTATTTTCAGCAGTCGTAATAATGATGAAAAGTTTGTGGGAACTTTAGAAGATGTTCAGTTCAAAGAAGGAAACAGCTGTTTTGGAAGTTGTACCGCTAAAAATAACAATCCCTGCGCTTTTGTTCCTGCCGGAAAATGGAAAAAGCCTTATGAAAAAATGAAGATAATGGACAAAGAAGCTCTTCTTGAAATATCTTATCTAATGTGTTCGGTGGGCGGAAAAATTACGGTACAGCATCATGGGCAAAGCGTGATCATGGGAAGCAATAATGTGCAGAAGGCAGATGCAGAGCTTATGAACCAAGTGATGCCCGGAATTAATTTTGAAGAGTTTCAGGCTGAATATGATGAAAACCAATATTATTTATAAATTAATTATGGGTAAAATTTTAAGTGGAATAAAGGGAGAACGTTTCCCTTTGATTGGAAAACAAGCTCAGAAATATTCAGTGACTTTTGATGAGTCGGTAGATATTGGAACGATAAATGATGATGAAATTCTATGGCAGATATACGCTGCTAATGAATATGATGAATACGAGAAAGTTCCGTTCTCGGGACAGAAAAAAGGGAGACTAACGACCTATACGTTTTTAGAAAAATTATTAAATAAAAATCTACAACTCCAAGCGACATACAAAAATGAAACCGTAGAATTGCATATAACTCCGCAAGCGAACGGAGAAATAAAAATAATTGATGTATTTTTTCTGGATGTAGAATATAAGATACGTGAAAAAGACAATCTGAAATATATGAATAGTGTGAATCTTCAAATTTACACGTTGAATATGTTGGATAAATATGTCGATTTTAAAATTTTTGGTACCTTAAATGGCATAGAAAAAGAGCTTTACAAAAGTGACCAGCCGTTAAAAATTGAACAGAAAAACGGAATTGTAAAAACTAAAAAGTCTATTTTGCTAAGTCCCGCTATGTTTATACAGACTCAGCAGGATCTATCTGCGAGCGTACATTCTTACAGGATAAAAGTCTGGGAAACGGATAATGAAAGCAATTTTTATGAGGAAGGTCTTATTGTAAAAAACGAGATGGGAAAAATGGAAGTTCCGCAGGATTCTCAAACGCCGGTGAAGACGGGAACTTCGGAACCTGTGAAGAAGAAAGAGGAAAGAAAAACAACTGAAAAGACTAATGGTTACTATTATAATTTCAATGGTATTTATGAAGGACGTGTAACGGGTCAAAATGGAAATGAAAGCGATGTGTATGCCTGTGAAGGTAAGGGAAGTGAAAAGGATACTTTTGTAAATGCTAAAAAATTGTTATCTAATCATGAAAAATTTATTAGAGATGCATCGACTACCTATGGAGAAAGTTCTGCAGCATATAATATTATAGATAAATTAGAATTTTATTCTATTGCAAGCGTACATAAAAGAAATAAGGTTGCATTTGGTGTAAATTCAAGTTTTGCAAAGAATTTTAGAAGCCTTTCTGATCTTAAGAGAAATGAAAATGAAGCAATGATATTTTCAATCGCTGCTGAAATAAATGCTTTATTAAATGGACATGATTACAGTAATGGAGCTAAGCAATGGGATGGTGCAGAGCAAACGCATATTCCCAAAGATACTCCGGATATTTCATCAAATGGGCGATTTATGTTTAAAGTCAATGTTATGGGCTGGGATATTAAAGATGAACATTATAAATCTTGGAAACTTCAAGTATCAAAAAAATTTGGTGAAAAATATTTTACTGCACCTCAAAAAAAATATGCCGTAGCAAATTATGGAAAAATGACTAATAAAAATAAGATAAGGCTTAATTCTGTTGCACAATACGGCTTAACAATGTTTTGGAAAGAAGTTGATATTATAAAAAAATAAAGATGATAAAACAATTCACTCTATTATTAATCCTAATTTGTATTTCAGTAAAATCACAAATTAGGTATGACACAATAAGTTTTGATAAAATTAAATTAAATAATACTATTAGTTTATACACTGATTTTAATTATTTAAAAAAAATTATAGATGATAAAGAAACTCATGCAAAAGTTTACACAGGAAAAGATATACAAATTCCTTTTGTTGCTTTTGATGATGATGATATAATTTATACGGTCTTTTCTAATAATTTAGTTTTTAATTATAAAGAAGAAAATCCAAATAAAATTTATATATCTTATATAAAAACAAATAAAAATCTAACCATTCAGCTTAAATTAGATGAAAAGAAATATATCACTCTAAATAATAATATGGCTTTAGTGATGTTAAAAAAATATTTTAAAAATTCTGCTTTAGCCTTCGCCAAGAATGGAAAAATTTTTAGATTAATAATTAGAAAAGAGAATAAATATGCCTATTGTGATTTAATATTTAGAAATAAAAAATTCGTAGAAATGTATTTAATTCAAAAATAAAGTATAATGAAGCGGAAATATGAAATATTTATTTAGTATATTATTTTTATTAGTAGGATACCTACATACTTTTGCACAATCAAAGGCATACAAAGGTATTTATATTGTTAATAAGATTGTTGACAAAGGAGAATATGTAGATGATCAAAAGATTAATAAAAAAGATGAAATCAATACAAAAAAAATCATCTATATACAAAATCCTAAAAAAGATAGTATTAACTATTATGAATTTTATGATTCCTCGATCTCTGAAAAGGTAAATCCCTATCTATATACACTCGCAAAAGAAAGGGATTTCTTGTCTTTAAATTTCAAAGGGAGCGATTATAATTCAAAAATTAAAATAGTTTTTAATAATCAATTAAAAACTATCAAAATCCAGAATAAAGATGTTTTTTATCTTACCGAAGCTTATTACAAATATCTTTATAAAAGCGTTTATCAAAATCAAAATCTTCCAGATTTAGTAGATTTCCTTCAGGATTTTCTCGAAGATTATAATTTTGAAAACTTAAAATATATTTCTTCAAAAGAGAAATATAAGCATAAGGACTTTAAAATTATTAAGGCATATATGGAATCTTATAGAACACAAGCTACTGATTATCTTGATAAATGGAACATCCAATTTCTATATACAAATAATGGAACCTTAAAATATCTTTCTAAAGAATCAACAGAAGGTGATCAGTCATTAGAGAAAAAATTAATACTAAATAAAAATAATACGTATAAATATTCTATAAATAGAAATACTGAAAGTAGGTTAATTACTAATACTCAACAGTCATTTACTACTGATAACAAATATTATGTAGATAAAATATCTTCTACACAGGTCGGTCTGGGAAAGGAAACTAATTATGAAATCATACGAACTAATTATAAAATATTTTTATCGGATCAATTAAATTTGAATTCAAAAGTAATTTCAGAAATAAATTCCTCTAAATAAACTTTAAAAAGATTTATCAAAATATTCAAAGTATTTGAGTGTACAAAAAAACTATGAAGCATATTTTCTTATTGATTCAGCTTTTCTTTATACATACTTTTTCGCAAAATTTAGATAAAAAATATGTATTAGAACAAACTCAATATCATATTTATAAAAATGTGAAGACTAAGTTTTTTATCTATAAAGACACTTCAAATATTGAAAAAAGGCTTTTACGGATAGTATTTAAGGATAATAAGATTAGAGAAAATGATAACATTATAACAGGAATTGATAGCAATTGTAGTTACGATGATACTTTACAAGACATAATATTCAAAAATGAGTTTTTTACTATCGAAAGTATCTACTGTTCATCTGATTATTTTAGAAACTGTTATATAACATTTAAATATGACATTAAATATAATAACTATTTTTTATACAAATATTGTGAAGTTTATACTTTTAAAAATAACCCAGATCATCAAAAGAGTTCGAAAGTACTAACTAAAAAAGATTTTGGAAGAATCAAGATTGAAGATTTCAATAGAAAAATATTAGAAGAAATTTTATATAAAACAAATAAAAATCCGAAGTGAGTATCGTTGTACAAAAATTTATTCACACTGAAAATATTAAAATAAGTTTATTGTAAAAAAGTAAAATTTAATGATGGTTAACTTTTTGAAAATAAGTTGTTTAATTGTATTGTTCCTTTCTATCTTTCTATCTGCTCAGAAACAGATAAAAACAGATGCAGTAGTTCAAAGTTCAAATGGCTTATTTACAATTACTTCGAATAAGATTGTGGCTCCCTTTAAAATTAATTTTGAAGATTTACCCATGGAAAATTTAAAAGATAGAATGGGTGAAACATTCGATGGAAAAGATATATATTTTTTGAATGGAGATATAGTTGCATTAGGTAGTTGTTGTGCTTTTAAGGCAAAAGAATTTTTGTATTATAAATATTTGCCTGTATATAAAAATTGGGTATTGTATAAAAGCTACTATGAAGATATAGAGATTGTAGATGGTATAACAGATATTAAAGTGACTTACTATCCTTACTCATTGGGTATTAATAGTAAAGAATATACTCCAAATAAAAAGCTTTATTTACAAGATTCTATAAAAAATAAAACAACAATTGAAACTATTTTTAATAATGAATATGAAAAAATGAGAAATACGAAAAATTTAAAGAGTTATAACTTTAATTATTCGTATGAAAATCTGTTTCTTTTAATAAAAGAAAAGCCTATAACTAATAATACATTAGATAAGTATAATAATCTGGCATTCTATATTGCTCAGACTAAAGAAGGAAGCTTTAAAGCTATTTATTTATATAATGAAATACTAGATAAATTTCCGACAAGAGTTGTGACTTATCTTAATCTTGGAGATTGTTATTGGAATATCGGAATTGAAGATTTAGCCAAAGAAAATTACAAAAAATACATTGCTTTAATGAAATCTCAGAATAAGGATTTGAAAAAAACTCCCCAGCAAGTTTGGGAAAGAGCTAAATAAAGATGAAATATTTATTATTAATTCCTGCCTTCTTTTTATTAAATTTTGAAAAAGACAATTCAGTTACAGGTTTATATAAAACTACCGAAGATAGTTTTTGTAATCCTAAAATGAGTATTAATATCAAAAAGAATCAGAAGGGTTATTATTTTACCATATACAGAAATAGAAAAAATATTACTAGTGGAAAACTTACTATTCGTATTAATGATGATGACGAAAAAGTTTTAAAAATGAAGAACAGTGTTGGAATATTAAGAAGTGACAGTATTATTATTCAAAATTCAGGAAATGAGACGAATCAATATAATAATTTCAAAAATTGTAGTGCAAAATATTTAATCTTTTTAAAAGAAAAATAGAGTTTTAATATTAAGAAAATTTAAATATGAAAAAGGAGGGATAGGGAAAATGCAAAGATTAAATCTCATACTAATAATTTTTCTGTTACAATCATGTAATGGAGACGCCCAAACAAAAGAATTGCACAAAAAAAGTGAAATTGATTCTCAATATTCAATCAGGATGATTGATGATAAGTTATTAATTAAATCTACAGATTCTACAATTATTTATAATAGTAGTAATTTGATTAGAAATGCAGATTTATTTAATACCTATTTTTATAAAGGTACTTCTAAAAATGACTTTTTTCTTGTGTATCAAAACAATGCAAGTGCTAATAAAACCGAGAGTAGTTATCATTTGTTTATTAATAAGAAAGATTTGTTTTTAATAAGTAAGGAACAAGTTGATTTAAATTCAGAAGGAATTTTCATTGCTAGAAATTATATTATTCCTATTAGAGTTACAAACATTGATTATGAAACTATGGATGATAAAATAGTTTTTGCAAATAAGAAAAAATCAGTTGTTTCAAATAATAAATTGAAGAATAATATTTTTTTTAATAATAAAACAGCTTTTGAATTAACTTTCAGTTCTAAAGTGGATGATTTTTTCATAAATTATCCTGTGAATACGTTTGAAATAGTCACGTCTACTGTACTCGATGTAAAGAATAGTAATGACATTGCATATTATTTAGAACAAGCTGGAATACATGAAGAATCCATTTTTATATTAAAAAGTATCATACAAAAAGTGCCGACTCGAGCTGTTGCTTACCTTAATCTAGCGGATAATTATTGGGCAATAAATAAGAAAGATTAGCCAAAGAAAACTATAAAAAATACATTGCTTTCATGAAATCTCAGAACAAAGATTTGAAAAAAATACCTAAGCAAGTTTGGGAGAGGGCTAAATAAAAAATCAAAAAAAATCCGAAGAAGAAAATCTCCGGATTTCAATAATCATTCAAAAATTAAAGACAAGGAATCTTATTAATTATTATTGTTCAGTCTTGTAATTCTGAAATATTTGGTATAATCTTCGGTTGCTTTTTTCAGAATTCCGGAGTTGCTTCCGTAGGCTGGGGCAGACGTTCCGGGTTTTGTAATGACGATTTTAATCCTGTCATTGGCGTTGAAACGCAATATCGTTCTCGGTAAAATAACCGTTTGAAGCTGATTAGAAGTGCCTATATCGTATGGCATGGCCGAACCCGCAACGGCCGTCCATGTAGAACCATTATTGGTAGATTTCATTACGGTAATTGCCACATAAGTGTAATTCGAATTGTCTGTCGTGACACTTCTTTGAGGATTAAAACTATAATTCGAAAGTATTCTGTAATTTCCTTCAGTTTTTATTCTGAAAGTATCGTTGGTGCTTAATAATTCAATATCGGCGGCGTTGTCAATAGAAATTTCATTAGAAGACCAGATCACGGGAACTTCATAACTTTCACTATTGTTGATGCCTGTTACTTGAGCAGCGGTAAAAGTCTGAGCCGTCGTAGACCTCATCACATATTGATTAGACTGTTTGAAAACTGTAATTTCAGACAATGCTGTAAATTTTTGCCATGTCGAGCTTTGCCAAAAATAAATGGAATTTGCGGCTACGGCATCAGTTCCGGTTCCGTTGGCGGTAAGGTTTACAACCATTAATCCGTTTGCCGGGTTGGCAATAGTAGTTACATCATTTCTTCCTGTTAAATTAAGTCTGGGTAAAAGAAATCCTTTATTGGTAGCAGAAACATCTAAAATAGCCGACGGATGTGGAGAAGTAGTTCCTATTCCCACTTGCCCGTAGCAGAATGTGCTTAAAAAGAAAAGGATATATGTGCTTGTATTGTAAATTTTCATGTCGTTTAAATTTTATCGATTCTTTTTAATTCAGTTTTTGGAATCTTAAAAGGCGAGAATAAGCCAATCCTGTGCCCGATTCAATATTCAGAACGCTTGTGGTAGATACCGTTCCGTGATTTACAGTCGATCCTTTCGCAATAACAGCACGTACAAGGTTATTGGCGTTGAGGTTTACGATAAATGGTGCAATCATGACAGATCTGTTTCTGTCTCCCGTTCCCACACCCCACGTAGAGCTGGATTTTGAAATATTCGTCCACGTACTTCCGTTGTCTGTTGAAACTTGAACCATCAGATCTAGCGCAGCAATACAGTTAGCTTCCGTTGCCTGAGTTGTACACGTTGTAGAAACCCACGGATTGTAGCCTACATATCCGGTGATTTCATATCTTCCGGATGATAATATTTTAAAATTATTATTAGCCAGCGAAACACGATTTCCTACATCTACGTTCATCGCTCCTGATGATGCGGAATTAAATGTCACCACAGCACTTTGTCCGTTATTGAAGTTCGTTTTGTTAAGCTCTTGATTTCCCGTGTTTCCTACAATGAAAACCTGCGGATAAAGCTCGGTTTCAAAGGTTTGAGAAGTGGCAAGATCAATCCAGCTGGTTCCCGTCCAATAATAAAACGTATTTGCCATTATTAATGAATCAGATGCGGAATTTGTTGTGTTATAAACCAGCAAACCCACTGCCGGATTAGGAATGGTAACCACATCTGTTCTGTTTTGTAAAGCCACACGAGGAAGCAACAATCCTTTTTTAGCATTACTGGCAAGAGAGCTTACGTCTACATCCAGCATGGCAGAAGGATTAGGGCTGCTGGTTCCAATTCCGACGCCTGGCCCGTTTGTATTTTGAGCCGAAATCATACTTGCGGTAAAGAGAAAGGTTGCCGAAATATTCTTCAGTAGAGTTTTTTTGTATTGTTTATTGTTGAATATCATAGTCTAAAAGGGTTAAGGTTAGGTTTTTTGATATCGGAGTTCTTGCTGATGCCGTAATAGCCGGAAGCGGAGCACTTGGACTGGTCGTAGGATTTTCCCCATGAATACTCGAAGTATCACTTACATCAAACGGATTTTGAACAACCATTCTTAGCGTTTGTCCTGCAGTAAGATTAATGGGTGTTGAAATAAGCGTTGCCGTTTTCAGGAAGCTGTTGGTTCGTACACCCCAGGCAGTTCGGTTCCCGATAACATCCGTCCATGTAGTGCCATTATTGTTAGAAAGCTGAAGTTTAAGATTCAGAAAACAACCTCTTTGTGGTGAGCCGATGGAAGTACGATTCGGATTATAATTCACATATCCCGAAATCTCATAAAGCCCCGTAATGTTAATTTTAAACGTATTCCCGGTTTTTGTGGCAATATTTCCGGTGTTTACTGCAATATCAGAATCGGCAAACGAAACAGGAATTCCACCATTGGCAGCGCTTGTAGAATTAATAGTGCTATACGTAAAGGTTTGACTTGAAGTAGCGTTTAAGCTAATGACTCTATAAGCCAAAAAGCTTTGTAAAACGGTAGTTACTCCAAAATCTACCCATTCTGTCCCGTTCCAGTAATAATAACGGTTAGGATAAACATCGTCCGGAAAAGTTCCGGCGGTTGAAAGATTATACACCAAAAGCCCTACAGCAGGTGATGGAATCGTTTGCACATCTCTCGAGCCGGTGAGGCTTACACGCGGTCCCAGAAAGCCTTTTTTATTCCCTGTTGGTAAGCTTCCCGTATTCACTTCCAAAATAGCGGATGGATGAACTTGTGGTGTTTGAATTCCAACTTGAGCATTTAGGTAAAGACTAAAACATAATAATGAACTTGAGAAAAATAATTTACCCATAATTTAAATTTTACGATAATTGCTTTAATGGTAATTTGAATTTTGGTGGAAATGGTGCGTAAAAACTAGTCGAATGTATAAAATCATATAAGAAGCAGGGGTCTTCTTAACATAGCTTAACAGAAATTATCATTATTGATACTATCAATTATGATTATAGTTTAAATGGAATAATACTTGAAGTATTCAAGAATTTTCCTGATGTAGAAATGTTAATAAAAAGAAATTTTTTATAATCATTTCCAACCTTTTTTCACTTTCTCACATCTTTATCAATACAAACATTGTTCAACTAAAAAAGCATAAGGATATGAGAAGTGTTTATATAAAACTATTGTTGTTTTTCCCTGTTTTGTGTTTGGCACAAATTCCGGTGATCGAAACTCCTGATAAAAAAGGTGGTTTTGAAAAAGATAAAAACGTTATTCTTCAAAGATTAAATATCGAAACCAAAATCACAGGTGGAATTTCCACCAATGTCGTAACGATGGTCTTTAAAAATAATTCTAAAAGAATAATGGAAGGTCGCGTGACGTTTCCGCTTCCGGAAGGGGTAAATGCGAGCGGTTATGCATTGGATATTAATGGTAAACTGCGAAATGCCGTTCCTGTAGAAAAAACGAAAGCTAAAGAAGTTTTTGAAACCATTGAAAAACGCAGAGTAGATCCGGGAATTCTGGAAAAGGTGGAAGGAAATAATTTTAGAACTCGTATTTACCCTATTAATCCCAATGGCGGCGAGAGAACGATTCAGGTAACGTATAATTACGAATTGAAAAAGTCAGGAAAAAATTATCAATATTTTTTACCGTTAAATTATTCGACTGAAATTCCTCAATTCAATGTTAAAACAACAGTTTACCAAAATGCTAATGCTCCTGAGTTAATTGAAAAACCCGACGGAAGTTTTGATTTTACTAAAAAAGGAGATGTCTGGATGGCAGAAACTCATAAGGTGAATTATAAACCTTCTGAAAATTTAAGAATTAATTTTCCTCAGGAAGAAGAAAGTCAAAATATTTTATTGCAAAAAGCTTCAAACGATTCATCTTATTTTTTAGCAAGTATCGGCTTAAATGCCCAGGAAAAACCGAAAAAACTGACCAACAAATTAGCCATTGTCTGGGATAATTCCTTGAGCGGTTCTAAAAGAAATCATAGTAAAGAGTTCGAATTATTAAACGAATATTTTAAATCAAATAAAGATCTGTCCGTAAAAGTTTACTTTATTAACAACGCTTTTGAAGAAGGTAAAAACTTTATAATCAATGATGGAAACTGGTCGGAATTAAAAGCGTATCTGTCTAAGGTTGTTTACGATGGTGGAACAGATTTCGGGCAACTAAAATCCGTTAAAGAACGTGAGATTTTATTTTTTACGGACGGACTTTCTTCTTTTGGAGATTTAAAGTTAAGCTGGAAACAGCCTGTTTATACTATTTCGGCTTCCAATAATTCCAATTTTAGTCAATTGAAATTTATCAGCAATAAAACGGGCGGCGAATTTTTAAATATCAGCGAAAACGAACCGAAAAAAGAGGTGAGAAAACTATTGTTTCAGCCTTTACGATTTTTAGGGATTGAAGATAATACGGAAGTTACAGAGGTATATCCTTCTTTGCCGCAAGCTGTTTCGCAGGACTTTGTTTTAACGGGGATTTTGAAAGGTCAAAAAACGACTTTACATTTAAAATTTGGTTATGGAAATGACGTTTCAGAAACAAAAACAATCGATTTAAATACGAATGAACAAACGGTAAAAGATTGGGAAATCTCACAATTTTGGGCTCAGAAAAAGCTGAACGAGCTGGAAATTTTTGAAAAAGAAAATAAAAATAAGATTAAAGATCTCAGCCGACAATTCGGTTTGGTGAGCAATAATACAAGTTTGATGGTGTTGGAAGATATCGCAGATTATGTGCGCTATGAAATTACACCGCCTTCAGAATTACGCGCAGAATACGATCGATTGGTTAAAAATAATCGGGTTCAGAAAGATCAGAGAGTAAATGATTTGATGCAGAGAGCCGAAAATATAACGGCTAATCTTAAAAAATGGTGGGAAACAGATTTTGAAAACAAACCAAAATCCTATCCAAGAACGAGACGTTCCCAAAACGATACCATGAATCGAGAACTACAGATTGAAGAAGTGGTGATGGTAGGTTATGGGCAGGCAAAGAGAGTTGCTCCTCAGGCTTTGGCTTCAAATTCTGTACAGGCAGAGCAGGTGCTACAAGGCAGCGTGGCAGGATTGAATATCAGAAACAAAGACAAGAAAGTAGATGAGGTTTTAGTAGAAAGTGATATCATCAACAGCGGAAGAATTATCCTGGCTGATATTAAGTCTGATGCAGAATACATGAAATTTTTTGATAATGCTAAATCTTCTGAAGAAATTTATCAGTTATATCTTAATTATAGAAAAGATTACAAAGATTTACCACGATATTATTTTGATATTTCTCAATTGCTTTTCAAACAAAATGATAAAATTTTAGGCTTAAAAGTTTTGAGTTCAATCGCAGATCTTGACCTTGAAAATGAAGAATTATATAAATTATTGGCTTATAAATTGAAGCAGGCTGAGGTGTTTGACAAAGAGCTTTGGATCAGTCAAAAAGTATTGGAATGGCGACCTTTCGATCCTCAAAGCTACAGAGATTATGCTTTGGCTTTGGAAGATAACGGGCAATATCAGGCGGCTTTGGAGAATTTGTACAAAATTTTAAATCAATCTTATACAAGAGAATTGGCGGCTCGCGATTACGGAATTGAAGAAACGATTATCATGGAAATCAACGAATTAATCAGCCGTCATAGAAAAGATTTGAATCTGAAGAAAATCAATCCTAAAATTATGGCAGATCTTCCGGTAAACATTCGCGTGGTCATCAACTGGAATAAAGATAATACCGATATTGATCTTTGGGTAACCGACCCGAATAACGAACGTTGCATGTATTCTCACAAAGAAACGGTGATTGGCGGAAGGTTGAGTAATGATTTTACGGGCGGTTTTGGTCCTGAACAGTTTTTACTGAAAAAAGCAATCAAAGGAAAGTATAAAATTGAAACCAATTTTTATAATGAAAACCAAGTAAGCATTGCAGGGCCAACGGCGATTATGGCTGAGATTTATATCAATTATGCCAGCGGAAAACAGGAAAGAAAAGTAGTTGTTTTTCAGAATAAAAGTGAATCAGACACTCGAAATAGAGATGGTGTGCTTGTGGGCGAATTTGAATTTTAAGTTAGTGAAAGTAAGGGCAGAAATTTCTGCCCTTATTTTTATGAATTGATATAAAATTAGAATTATTTCTATACAGCTTCGATTTCTTTCTACCTATAATTTTTCGTGAAGTGCCTGCAGAAGGGTATTTTTACAACACAAATATTGTTGGATGTCATTCCGAGACAATACATGAGATTATTAGAGTTCGATTGTCGTACTTTTATAATCCTTAATTTTTAAGTTAGGTTTCAAGTCTGTTCATCGAGCAGGCTTTATTCTTTCTCTTATTTCCAATTTCCTTAAAATATTGTTAAATCATTATCTTCAAAGCGGGTTTTTTACATTTAAATAAAATTTATGTTTACTTTTGGAATATTAACTCAACTGAATTAAATTATGTTTATAGTTAAAAATAGGATAACTGGATTGATTTGTGCAATCGGTTGCATTGCTTCCGCTTCTTTGTACGCTCAAAAAACAATTCAGATTACCAATCCATCAGATTTTCCCAGAAATGAAGTCGTTTCAATTCCCGTTTCGGATTTGAGAGCTTTTTTAAAGAAAACGAAAGAAACAGACCTTAGAATAAAAGATGGAAATAATAAATTCATCACCATTCAATGGATTGATTATAACGGAGATAAGAAAAATGATGAATTGCTTTTTCAAGTCAATATAGAAGCAAAAGCGACCAATACGTACACTTTGGTTTCAGATCCTAAGACTCCGGTTCCGGAAAGTAAAATCACCACTTATTCCCGATTAGTTCCTGAAAGAGTAGACGATTATGCTTGGGAAAATGATAAAGTAGCTTTTAGAGTATATGGCCCAAAGGGGCAGGAAGAGGCGCTGGCGGGTGTAAAAGGAAGTACCCTTTCGAGCGGTGTTGATATTTGGTTTAAAAGAACAGATCAGCCCGTAATTAATAAATGGTACAAAGGATATCTTACAGACCCGATGTATTATCACAAAGATACACGCGGTGAAGGTTACGATCCTTATCCGGTGGGCGACAGCCGTGGAACGGGAGGAATAGGAATTTGGTATCAAGATAAACTAGAGGTTTCCAGAAACTTTATTTCTTCTAAAACGATTGCTGAAGGGCCTTTAAGAACTGTTTTCGAATTGACATATAAAGGTTTCAGTACTTTTGATGTAAAGGAAACAAAAAGAATTTCTCTGGATTTAGGATCTAATTTTTCTAAGTTTGAATCTAATTTTAAAAGTGAATTAGGCGCTCCGAATTATACCATCGGAATTTCATTACATAAAAATGAAGGTGAAACAAAACTGAATGACAGAGCTGGATATTATCTTCATTGGGAAAAAATTGATGATGCGTACGTAGGCGAAGGTATTGTGGTGAATCCTAATATTGTTCAAAAATCGTTTGCTTACAGAACGGAAGTTCCCGATCAAAGCAATTTGTTGGTGGTTACGACACCTCAACCTAAGTTAACGTATTATGCGGGATTTGCCTGGGAAAAAAGTGGACAGATAAAAACGAAAGACGATTGGGAAAATATGCTGCAGAAACAGGCTAAAATTGTTGCCAATCCTTTGGTGATTGAACTTAAATAATTTAAAACTAAGAATGAATTTAAAAATCTGCACATTAGCTTTAAGCTTAGTGACTTCGAGTTTTTCGGCTCAGGTAAAAGATACTTTGGCGGAAAAAATCTTGTTGTATCAGCTTCCCATCGGTGGTTGGGGAAAACAATTGGAAGATAAATCTGTGGTAAATTATAATTTGCCGATTGATAAAACGCTTTTAAAAAAGATAAAATCAACAGGAGACGATCACGCTACAATTGATAATAATGCCACTTCAAGAGAAATTAATGCTTTAATTAAAGCATATTCCACCACAAAAAATCCTGAATATCTGAAATCTGCGGAAAAAGGAATCGCTTATCTTTTGTTGATGCAATATAAAAACGGTGGTTTTCCGCAATATTATCCGAATACGGGATTGTACAGAAAGCAGGTGACTTATAACGACAATGCGATGATTAATGCTTTAACGGTTTTATACAACGCTGCTGAAGGGAAAAATGATTTTGATGTTATTGATCTAAAACTAAAAGAAAAATCAAAAGTTGCCGTACAGAAAGGTATTGAATGTATTTTGAAAACTCAGGTTTTACAAAAAGGAAATCCTACAATTTGGGCAGATCAGTATAACGAAATTACCCTTCAACCTGACAAAGCAAGAGCTTTTGAACCGATTTCTTTAGCCACCGGAGAATCTGTAGGAATTGTAAGATTTTTAATGTTACAGCCTTTGAATCCAACAATCGAAAAGTCGATTAACGCGGCATTAGAATGGTTTAAACAAAATAAAATTGAAGGTTATAGTTACAACGTTTCAAAAGTAGATGGAAAAGCAGTACGAACATTAGCAGAAGACAAAAACTCTGTGATTTGGGCAAGATTTTATGACATAAATACCAATAAACCTCTTTTCGGAGATCGCGATGGAAGCGTGAAATACAATTACTACGATGTTTCTGAAGAAAGACGAAACGGCTACAGCTGGTACGGTGATTTTGCTGAAAAACTGATTGCTAAAGAATATCCGAAATGGCAGGAGAAGAATAAGATTGGTAAATAGTGTTTGAGGTTCTAGAGTTGGAGAGCTGTAGAGTAATAGAGTAATAGAGTAATAGAGTTTTGAAAAAAAATAATACAGTCTATATAGTCTTTTATAAGTGAAACGGCTTTGTGAAACTTAAAGAATTAATATTCAATAAAAACTTAGTGGACTTGGTGTTCAAAATTTAAGATTTGTAATACTATGCTTAGATCTCTACTGGGATGACAAATTGTATGGATATAAACTTAATGGTTTCTAACTCCTGTACTTGACCCTAAAAAATCTAAACTAAATTAAAAGACTTTTTCAAAAGCATAAAAAAACGACCGAGATTTCCTCAGTCGTTTTTTTGATCAATAAATAGTATTTAAATTCTTTAGAAAGAATCACACACATTGCCTGTTAATGTAGCTCCAGCATTGGCTGTAACATCAGATTTTACAGAAGATAAAGAAAGGGTTCCGATAGAATAAGGCGGCGTAAATGCCGTTCCGCTTCCCACTTTATTTCCGGTAGTGTTGGTAAATGTATTGTTAGAAGTTACCGTTACTGCGGTGTAACCGCTCATTAAATTGATCGGTTCTTTCACGTTTTCAAAGACGTTTCCATCAACACGAATGTTCGCTTGAACGCCTGCTGCAATACATTTGTTGCTTACAGTACTGTTGAAATAACTGTTCAGAATATGAATTTTTCCAAATCTCACTCTCGGCATACGTTCTCTACATCCCGGCGCCCACCAGCAACGAACAAAAGTGACGTTAAGTTTTCCTGCATCGGCTGTTGCACCATCACTCGAACCGATTAGATTTGAGAATCTGTGATCGTCCGTTCCTCCTGAACCTCCTGCTTTTGGAGCTTTTAGGTAATGGAATTTCGTGTAAGAAACTGTAATAAAATCAGATTTATTTTTAATATCAAAATTTCCGTCTACGCCATCTCTGAATTCACAGTGATCGATCCAAACATTTCTACAATCATCCAAAATAGCATTGTCCCAACCATCGGTATCATACGCTCCCGGGCCTTCAAAGATCAGGTTTCTGATGATGATATTGTTACATCTTTTAATGTTGATAATTCCAGAACCGTCTTTTGTCTGGTCTGTTGAAACCAATTTAGCACCGCTTGCTCCATAAATCGTTTTTCCGGTTTGATCCTGAAATGATAAACGTGTTGTTATGGTAATGGTTCCGGTAACTTTTATCACTTTCACGGCTGTATTTTCAATCGCCGCTTTTAGCTGAGCATAGGTGGAAACCGTAGTTTCTGCTGCAGTTCCGCCACCGGTTGTACCTCCATTTTGAGAAGCCCATCCCGGAGCCACGCAATCTGCCAATGGAATAATTTTACCTGCAATAGAAGTTTTTGATCCCGGTTCAGAAGTGGTTTTATCTGTGTTGATTTCTTCCTGACCGCACCCGATCAAAGCAAAAGTAGAACTTAGAGCTACCGTAAGAAAGGCAGCTTTAAATGTTGTCTTCATAGTTTATATTTTGTGATTTGTTCGGGTGTAAAATTATAAAGTTAATATTAAATTAATTTATATTTTAATATATTAATATTTATATAATTTTAATGTTAAATATTTTATTTATTCAATCGGTTACATATTGTATTATGTGTAAAATAATATTTCTTTTATATTTTAATGAAATTTGAATCAATTTATTAATTGAGAATTTTAACCAATAAAAATCCCACAGATTTCAAAAATTCACAGAAATAAATCTGATGAAATATAAAATCTGCGGGAAACATATTTTTTGAATATTCAATTCAAATTATTTAACGTCAAAAGTATACGTTTTACCTGCTTTTGTATCGATATCAAAAAGCTGAGTTTCAGGAACAGCATATCCTTTCAATTCTGCTTTTTCTGAAATTAAAGGTGTCTTGATTGCATTGACCTGATAATATTCGTTCGGGTTTTCTCCACTTGCTTCCGTAAGTTTAGATCTGAATTGAAGATCCTTTGCCACTCGGATTCTTGCATTGCCACCTAAAGCAGATTTTATGGTCAATTTTTTTAGTTTAGAATCTTTCCAGTCGATATCAATTTCAAAACCGCCTCTCGCTTTTAATCCTTTAACAGAACCTTTCGGTAAAGCATCCGGAAGTGCCGGTAAAATATAAAGATCGCCGTCATAACTCTGAAGCAGCATTTCTGCAATTCCCGAAGTGCAGCCAAAATTTCCATCGATCTGGAATGGTGGATGCGCGTCTAACAAATTCGGATAAGTTCCTCCCGATTGCCCTTTTGTTTCCATTGGAGCCGGAGTTAGTTGATCTGAAATTAATTTATAAGCACGGTTTCCGTCAAGCAATCTTGCCCACCAATTCACTTTCCAGCCCATCGACCAGCCTGTGGATTTATCACCACGATAGATCATAGAATTTTTAGCTGCTTCCGTAAGATCAGGATTTCTGAAAGGTGAAATTTGTCCTGAAGGAAACAAACCGTATAAATGTGAGATATGTCGGTGTTTATCGTCCGTTCTGTCCATATCAGTCAGCCATTCCTGCAATTGCCCGTATTGCCCGATCTGCATCGGCGGAAGTTTATCCAAAGCTATTTTCACTTCATCTGAAAGATCCTGATCTTCATTAATTAGCCTTGAAGCATGAATGAAATTGTTGAAAACATCAAAAACCAACTGATTATCCATTGTGGTTCCTGCAGTAATTCCAACGCCTTTCATATAGGTGTTTTCCGGCGACATGGAAGGGGAAACTACGAGATATTTTCCCGAAGGATCAGGTTGAAGCGTGTCTAAATAAAATAAGGCACAACCTTTTAAGGCTTCGTAGTTTTTCTTTAAAAATTCTAAATCTCCGGTGTATAAATAGTGATTCCAGATATGCTGAGTCAGCCAGGCGCCGCCCATTGGCCACATTCCGTAGAAACCGCCGTCTACAATTCCTGTAATTCTCCACAAGTCGGTATTATGATGCATATTCCAACCTCGTGCGTGGTACATTTCTTTGGCAGATTCCTGTCCGGTTACCGATAGATCCTGAATCATATCAAACAAAGGCTCATGCATTTCGCTGAGGTTGGTATTTTCCGCAGGCCAGTAATTCATTTCAGTGTTGATATTCACCGTGTATTTACTATCCCAGGCAGGATCCAGCTGATAATTCCAGATTCCCTGTAAATTTGCAGGCTGTGTTCCTTGCTGTGAAGACGAAATCAACAAATAACGTCCAAACTGAAAATATAAAGCCACCAAATCCGGATCGCTTGCAGTTGCAAACTCCTGAATTCTGACATCGGTTGTTTTCTTCGTCTGATCCGTTGTCCCTAAATCCAGATTCACACGCTTGAAATATTGTTGATATTTTTCAACATGCGCTTTTAATTCTTCATTAAAACTTTTCTTCAGTGCGCTGTTTAAATATTCCGTAACTCTCGTATGAGGATTTCCCGAAAGATCATCGTATTTTTTGAAATTTGTCGCGGTAGAAACATACAAAATAACTTCATTGGCTCCGGAAATCGTGATTTTACCTTTTGATGAGGTTACTTTTCCGCCTTTCAAAACAGGAACTGCCACGGTTTTAAATTTAACCCTGCCAATTTTATTATCCACAGAACCACTGGTTCCGTTAATAATCAGCTGATTACTTTGTGTGAAAACCGATTGTACTTTGTGTGGAGTCGTGGCACTGATCGAAAAATTTAGATTTCCTCTCTTGCTGGAAGTTAGCCTGATCACCACTACATTATCGGCAAAAGATGTAAAGATCTCGCGTTTGTAAGTCGCCCCTTTTACTTTGTAGGAAACGGTGCTTACTGCATTTTCAATATCTAAAGTTCTCTGATAATGACTGAAATTTTCATGACCTTTAAAATCAATAAACAGATCGCCCATCGTCTGATATGGCATCCCGTAATTCAGATCTTTGGTTGCTTTTCTTGGGTACGTTCTGTTGGAAACATTTTGTGCTTCCTGAAACTGACCGTCATTTAATAATTTTCTGATTTTCTGAATACTGTCAAAGGTATTTTTCGGAACGTTATTTCCTGGTTCACCCGCCCATATCGTTTCTTCATTCAATTGAAGGTGCTCCTGAGCAGCACCACCAAAAACCATGGCGCCTAAACGACCGTTTCCGATGGGTAAGGCTTCATTCCAGTTTTGTGCCGGTTTGTCGTAAGTAAGTTTTAAATTTTTCTGAGCCTGAACGGTAACGGAAATCATGGTTCCGCAGGCGATTAATAAAATTTTATGTTGAAGAATGCTTTTAAACATGATCAAATTAAATTTATAAAGTCTTAAAAAATTATTTATTAATAATCGTTTTCAACCAATCTGTGCAAATTTCTTTCCAATTGTCTGTTAATTCAGATGTATTAGAAATTCCGATGTTGTGTTCGCCTTCAGGAAAAATAAATAATGCGCCTTTTACTTTATGTTTTATCATGGCTTCGTAATACAGAATACTGTTGATAACGGGAACAGCAGGGTCATTCTGAGCATGAAATAAAATGGTTGGCGGTGTTTTTTCATTCACCTTATTCTGCATAGAATATTCTTTTATTTTTTCCGGAGAAGCATCTTCGCCCAATAAATTCACGCGGCTCCCTTTATGCGCAAATTCACCAAGGTCGATCACCGGGGAAACAAGAACTGCAAAATTAGGAATTGTTGAGATGGTAGACAAATCGCCTTTCAATTCTGTATAATCTGTAGAAATATTGCTTGCCATTGCAGCTAAATGTCCGCCCGCGGAAGTTCCTAAAACGCCTATCTGCTCAGGTGAGATACCGTATTGAGCTGCATTTTTTCTGATTAATTTAATAGCTGCCTGAATATCTTGCAAAGGTGCGATCTCTCTTTGTTTCAGATCTGGAGAAGTTGGTAGTCTGTAATTTAAAACGAACGCGGAAATTCCTAATGTGTTCAGCCATTTTGCATAGGAATAACCGCCTAAATCATAAGTTAAATGATGATAACCGCCGCCGGGAATAATGATAATCGCCATCGATTTTCTCTCTTCTTTTGCCGGTAAAAACACAAACAGTTCAGCTTCCTGAATCTGAGTGATTCTGCCTTCCTTTTCTTCAACTGTATTTAATTTTAAACCTTTTGAATTTGGCATTTCGCCTTTTGGCCAAACGGTAATTTTTTGTTGCGCGGATAATTGTGCGCCAAAAAAAATGATGAAAACTAAAAAAATACTTTTCATTACTGTTATTTTATGATTTGTTGGAAAATCGCAAAGACACAAAGTTTTAATTTTATATTGTTTTTAAGGCGCAAAGCACTTCGCCAGGCTCAGTGTGACATTTCTAATACTAAATGTTAATTTCAACACTGCCGTGTCATTATTTTATCGAAGATAAAATCTTTGTGCCTTAATGAATATTTAATAATTCAAAAAATCTTTGCGTCTTTGTATAAACCAACATAATTTGTGAATTACTTATTACTAATACCCAAAAGCCAGTCTGAGCACAATTTTTTCCAGTTTTCGTTCAATGCATCCTTATCGGTTACAAAAAATCGATGACCTCCTTTCGGAAAAATAAATAGAGATCCTTTTACCTTATGCTGAGTCATTGCTTTGAAATACAAAATACTGTTCATCGGAGGAACCGCGGTATCATCCTGATTATGAAATAAAATCGTCGGTGGAGTTTTTTCTGTCACACGATTCTGCATCGAATATTCTTTGATTTTTCCAGCTGAAGCATTTTCTCCGAGTAAACTTTCACGGCTGCCTTTATGAGCATATTCACCAAAATCGATAACCGGACAAAACAAAACGGCAAAATTCGGAATCGTGGAGATACTTTCCCAATCACCTTTTAACTGAGTATAATCAGTCGTAATATTGCTTACGCTTGTGGCTAAATGTCCGCCTGCTGAAGTTCCGACAACGCCTACCAAATCTGGTGAAATGTTCCATTGAGCAGCATTTTTTCTGATGTATTTTATCGAAGCCTGAATATCCTGTAACGGTGCAATCTCTCTTTGAATTAAATCTGATGAGGTTGGTAATCTGTAATTTAAAACAAAAGCGGAAATTCCTTGAGTATTCATCCATTTTGCAATCTGAAAAGCGCCTTCATCGTAAGTTAATTTTGAATATCCACCACCAGGAATGATAATCACTGATATTTGTCTTCTTTCTTTTATAGGAGGAAGAAAAGCGAAAAGTTCTGGTTCTTTTAATGCTTCAAGTTCTTTCTTCTTTTTAGTTTTTGAAGCTAAAATTTTCGAATTCGGCATCTCACCTTTTGGCCAGAACATTATTTTTTCCTGTGCAGAAAATTGAGTAAAAAGAAAAGTAAATAATATGAAAACTGCTTTTTTCATGAGTGACAAAAATTATAAACCTCACAGGTTTCGAAAACCTATGAGGCTTGATTTTTATAAATTAATCTTTTAAAAAATCTTCTCGGAAAGGAGTGAAAGCATCAATTAATCGTCCTGCTTCCAGACATTTTACCCCATGAAAAATATTGGGTTGAGCAAAAAATCCGTCTCCTTTTTGTAATATTTTGGTTTCGCTATCCACGGTCACTTCAAATTTTCCTTCGGCAACATACGTGATTTGTGAATGAAAATGCTGGTGCAAAGCTCCGATCGCATCTTTTTCAAACTTCACAATCACCATCATCACCTGAGAATTGTAGCCCACAAATTGTCTTGAAACTCCGTAGCCTAAATCTTCCCATTCAGAATTACCGTCGAAGAATGGTTCTTTTTTGAAATTCATTTTTTAAATTTTAAATTCATTTTTTATACGCACTGTCATTCTGAACGAAACGAAGTGGAGTGAAGAATCTCTAAAATAAAGTTAAGATTCTTCCTTCGTCAGAATGACAAGCTGACTGTTTTCCTCTCGCAGATTTTGGAGATTACGCAGATTCTAAAAGTTATCATTTGCGAAAATCAGTGGGAAATAATTTATTTAATATACTTTTCCAAACCTGTTTTCAAAGTCTTCAAATCTTTGACCGCTAATTTTGCAACAGATTCAGCGCCTAATCTCGATAGATGCGTGTCGTCTGATTTATCTTTCGTATAATAAGGATTTTCGCCTGCCTTAAAGTGAAGATGTAAAAGCTTCGATTTTTCAGAACCTGCAGCAATTTCCAGTTGCTCGGTTAATAATTGCATATCAACAAAAGGAACTTTCATATCTTTTGCAACCATTCTTACCACCAAAGGATATTCTTTGTGAGTGTCGATTAAAACACCATTTTCATTAAAATTTCTTCTGGTAATAGAGGTCATCAGAATAGGTATTGCTCCTTTAGCTCTCGCTTCATTTACATATCTTTCCAGATTCGCTCTGTATTGAGTGTAAGGATTGGTAAATTTTGTAGAATCTTTCAATTTCTGATCATTATGCCCAAACTGAATAATAACAAAATCTCCTTTTTTTAGTTGTTTTTCCACTTTATCCCATCTTCCTTCTGTTCTGAAACTTTTTGAACTTCTGCCGTTCATTGCATGATTCTGGATTTCAATTCCATTAGTCATGAATTGTCCTAAAACCTGTCCCCAACCGTGTTCTGGGTTTTTATCCGGATTTTCTTTATTCGCCATTGTGGAGTCTCCGATTAAGAAAAGCGTTGGTTTCTGTTGAGCGAAGATGAACATTGAAAGTGCTAAGCTAAATATTAAAAGTATCTTTTTCATTTTAGAATTTATTTTATGTAAACTTGAAAGATGCTTCGACTCCGCTCAGCATGACAACTCTAATACTAACTGTTTTAATGTAACAGAAAATTTGCCGTGATGTCATGCTGAGCCTGTCGAAGCATCTCAATAATTTATTTCATTATTTGTTAGGGTTCCAATCATTAAAAATCTTTTCTAATGTGTAATTTTTTAAATCTTTTTTCGTCAATTGATGAGACCAACTTACACGCTTTGATATATTTCCGCCATCTCCTTTGCTTCCCAATTCTGCGTAATAAGCAGTTTTTTCTTTATCAGGAAACATTTTATCGCCTTTCCAAGGATTCCAGCCTTCGGGAAGAATATGCTTTCCCATTTCGGTATTGATGAAAACCGTTTTCGCATAAGGTCGCCAAGGTCTTCCTAAATAGACTTTGGTGATGCCTTCTTTGGCAATTAATTTACAATCAAAAAATACAAAACCATATTGTCTGTCGGCTTCTGTAGCGGCTGCGGTGATGTAAGAATCTGCTAAACTTTTAATGGTGCAATTTTTAAAAACAACCGTTGCCTGTCCGAAAATGAAATCGGTGGTTCCTTCGATATAACAGTTTTCAAAATATTGTCTGCTGTGGTTGGTAGCAGAATAAATCGTGTCCTGGCAACCCAAAATATTTGAGTTTTTAATCACAAAACGGTCACCTTCCACATGGAGAGAAACCGCCTGTCCTTCATTACAAGAAGAGTTTTTAATCGTTAAATTATTAATTTTAATATCATCGCCCATCACCAATAAAGTATAGGAATTGAAGGTTGTCATTTTTTCATTAAATGAATCCAGTTTTCCTGAAAAATCATTGTTGATAATGATGGTATTGTCTTTATTTTCGCCTTCTAACGTGATTTTATGTTTTGAAGAACCGATAATAATTTTTTCATTATAAGTTCCGGATTTAATGAAAACTAATGCTTCTGCAGGACCTAAGTCTCTGATGGAATTAATCGCTTTCTGGATTGATGTAAAATCTCCGCTCCCGTCTTTGGCAACGGTAATTTTGATGTAAGGTTCATTTCCTGCGAAGAGAAATTGAGCCATTGAAATGAGAAGAATTAAAAATAATTTTTTCATAGGTTGAATTATTTTTTTGACGCAAAGATTTTTATAAAGCCTCATGATTTTTAGGGAGCAAAGGCAAATAAAATTTGCTTCGCGAAGCTATGACGATAACTTCATCAAATCAACTTGTTGATTCATCTTTGCTCCTTTAAGTTTAACATATTTACTAATAAACTTTGCGTTTAAAATTATTATTTCAAAACTTTATTTAAAAAATCAACAGTTAAATTCAATGTTTCTGTAAACCAGGGTTCTGCTGACCAGAATGAATGCGGGGAATCTTTGATTTCATGAAACTCAGTCGGAATATTATAACTCTTTAATTTTTTCATCATATCGTCTCTTCCTGCATGAAAGCGAGGCTGTGAACTGTTGATGAAAAGGGTAGGAGGCGTATTTTTATCCACATATTCCAGCGGTGAAGCTTCTTTCCAGTTTTTTAGATTATTCTCTCTATCGCCTCCAAGCCAATACGCAGCGTAGGTGCTTTCCTCGGCTTCAGGATGAATAAATGAAACGATTCCGTCTACATTTACAATGGCCTGAATTTTATTCTTTTTCTTCACGCCTACTAAAGTTGCCATTTGCGCTCCCGCAGACTCGCCCAAAACCCCCATTTTCTTTTTATTTAAAGAATATTTTCCGTAGTTTTTCTTTAACCAATCAATTCCGGTTTCAATATCTTCAACTCCCGCCGGATATTTTGCGACATCGGCTAATCGATAACCGATTGCGATCACCAAATACCCTTTTGAAGCCAGCTCCATTGCCATGAATTTTTCATTTTCCTTGCTTCCTGAAATCCATCCACCACCGTGAACCATCGCAATTCCCGGATATTTTTTCGATTGATCTGAAGGATAATAAACATCGGCCTTCAAAGAAAGTCCATTGACATTTTTGTATTCCACATCTTGATCGATTTTGATATTTTGTGGAACAGGTCGTTCAATGGAAGTGAGAAAAGGATATTTTTTCTTGAATTTTTCAAACGTACCTTCGGTGGTGTAAGGAGTAGCATTCGGTCGATTTACCTGTCCGAATGCCATTGTCCCCACAAAAAAAATAGAAATATAAGTATGTTTTCTGTTAAAAATCATGTTGTCAAATTTTTAAATTTTGAACCATTAAGAATATTGAAGGAGTTAAGTTTTACTAAGAAAATCATTCTGATTTTATCTTAAAGTAGGATTACTTAATTGTTCTTAACAACTTAATTTATCTTAATGGTTTAAATAATTGATACACTATTTAACCGCGTTTTTCGTTACATCCGTCCCAATAGAAAGTAAATTTTTATCAGACGTTACTTCTTTTGGTAACAATACGGTTCCTGTTTTATTTCCTAAAACCTTCACGTACGGTTTATTTGCAGATTCAAACTTCACTGTTGAAAGGTTGATATTTTTGCTATTATAAACTGTTGCTCCCGTTCCTTCAGTATATTTTAATTTAACATTTTTCAACTGAATTCCGTCGGCATCTACGATGGTTAAAGCTTTTCTTGTATCAAACTGAGAATCTTCAATCACAATATTTTTAAGATTCATTTCTGCTAAACCGAATAAGGTAATCGCTTCATCAGAATTCACCGCATTGATGTTTTTAAAGAAAATATTTCTGAAAATCGGAGTTTCTTCAGTTACAGGATATACCTTTTCAGGAGTTTTGTTGCCTTCCTGTTTCTGTCCGTCTTCCAACACCGGAGAAGCACCTTCATAGAACATATTGAAACCAATCGTCTGTGTAGGAATATTAATCATATCAATATTCTTGATGTAAATATTTTCAACAATTCCTCCTCTTCCACGCGTTGTTTTGAAACGAAGACCGATATCTGTTCCGATGAAAGTACAATCAGAAACATGGATATTTCTTGCGCCACCGGACATTTCACTTCCAATTACAAAACCTCCATGACCGTGGTACACGACGTTATTTTTAATAATTACATTTTCAGTTGGCATTCCTCTTTTTCTTCCGTCCTGATCTTTTCCTGATTTAATACAAATGGCATCGTCACCAACATCAAATGTATTATCATAGATCAAAACATTTTTACAAGATTCTAAATCTACACCATCACCGTTTTGAGAAAACCAAGGGTTTCTAACGGTAAGATTTCTTAAAATCACGTTTGAACACATTAAAGGGTGAAGGTTCCAAGCCGGAGAATTCTGGAAAGTCGGTCCGTCTAACAAGACCTTGTCGCAGCCAACCAAACTTACCATTACCGGACGAAGGAAATCTTTAACTGTATTTAATTCATCTTTAGAAATTTTATCAGGAACATTGAAGCTTGAACTGCTTTCAAATCCTTTTTTATAGCTTTCTGATGGATACCAGTTTTTACCGTCTGTAGATAAAATTCCGCCGGATTTTACGATATTTTTCCATTCAGATTCTGATACTTTACTTTTTTTGATGGCTCTCCACGCATCACCGCTTCCGTCGATTACGCCTTTTCCTGTGATGGCAATATTGGTTGCATTTTTTGCAGAAATCGGAGACTGGCAACGAGTGGTATTTAATCCTTCAAAACTCACATCCACCAAAGGATAATCTGCTTTATCTCTACTGAAAATGATGAAAGCACCTTCTTCTACGTGAAGATTGATATTGCTTTTTAATTCGATAGGACCTGTTAGCCACATTCCTCTAGGAACGACTAATTTTCCACCTCCTTTTTTGCTTAAATCTTCAATTGCTTTTTTGAAAGCTTCTGTATTTTTTACATTTCCGCCTGCAATACCGCCATACTGAGTGATAGAAACGGTATTGGCTGCAAATGAAGTTTCTGCCACCTGAGGCATTTTAAACTCAATGTTTTTATAAATATCAAGGTTCTGAGCATAGATTTGCCCTGAAAACATCATTGCTGCTACTAAACCGATCACTTTAAGAGACTTCTTCATTTTATTATTTTTTGAGTTTTAATTCATTTTTTATTGCGCTTTGCCGTTGCCTATGAAGCATTTGTTTGTGACTGGTATGCAGACAACAGCAAAACGACGAATAAAAATGAAACTATATTGTAAAGTTTTTTGTTCTTAGATTTTTTAATCTAATATTTATTTTTTGCTCGCAGATTAGGCAGATTGCGCAGATTTTTTTGTTATTTAATTCAGATAAAAAATTACACACGATCATCTGCGTTATCTGCTCAATCTGCGAGCGCTTTAAATCTTAATTTTTCGTTATTCTAAACCAATCAAAATCGGCATATCCGCCGCGCGCCGCTTTGGTTGTGCTTATGCTGTATAAACCGACTTTAGCACCAATCCATTTTCCGGGCGTTGATTGGAAAACGTCGCCCACTTTTGTGAAGTTTTTTCCGTTTTCGCTGTAGCTGAACTGACATAAACCATTCGGTTCATTCACATTCACTTTTAAATAAGCTTCGTTTCCTTTTAATTTGGTTTCAAACAAAATCTTCTCTTCGCCGCCTTTATCTGCTTTTTCGGCTCTTCTTAACTGAAGATAAAATCCGTCTGGGTTGTTGGTGATTACAATTGATTCATGATTTAGTCCCATCACTAAAAGTCCTGCAGTTTTTCCTTCTTTAGCATCTTCGGGAGTTAATTTAACTTTTGTAGATGCTGCAAAATTCGGAGCCGGAAATTTTTGAGTCAATAAATTCGGAACGTTCCAAAGATTTTTTTCACCTTCAGGAACTTTTATCGAGAATAATCTTAAAAATTTCTGTCCCGGAAGTTTGGAAGACCACACTATATTTTCGTTCGCGCTCCATTGCCATTGTAATCCTAATTTTTCACCGTCAAATTCATCCGTTTCAGGAGGTGTAACGACAGGATACGTTTGCCCAACGTTTGGCTTTTTGTATGTTAAAACCGGTTCGCCGATTCCGTTTTTATTATTGTCAATTCCAATAACAGGCCATTCTTTTTCCCATTTCATCGGTTGCAGATGAATAATTCTTCCGCCTGCATCCACATCCTGAAAATGATAAAACCAATCTTCACCAGAAGGCGTGTCTACCCAGGCACCCTGATGAGGTCCGTTGATTTTTGTCGAACCTTGCTCCAACACAACTTTTTCCTCGTAAGGGCCATAAATATTTTTTGATCTTAATACCAATTGCCAACCTGTAGCTACGCCACCAGCAGGAGCAAAAATGTAATAATAGCCGTTTCTTTTATACATTTTCGGACCTTCAACGGTTGGATGTGCATCGTGACCATCGAAAACATGAACGCCTTTATCTAAAACTTTCGTTCCTTCAGGATTCATTTTATTTAAAGTTAAAATACTTTTCACTCCGGCACGGCTTCCCGCCCAACCATGAACTAAATAAGCATTTCCGTCTTCATCCCAAAACGGACAGGAATCGATTAGACCTTTTCCTTCCATTACCAAAACGGGCTCTTCCCATTTTCCGAGTGGATCTTTGGTCTTCACCATATAAATTCCATAATCGGGATCACCCCAATAAATGTAGAATTCTCCTTTGTGGAAACGGATGGCAGGTGCCCAAACACCGTCGCCTCTTTTGGGCGTTGAAAAATGTTCACTCGGAAGGACATCCGGAAGGGCATAATTCACCAACTTCCAGTTAACCATATCTTTTGAATGAAGAATTGGTAATCCGGGAGTTTCATTGAAACTCGAAGCTGTCATATAATAATCTTCTCCCACACGAATCGCGTCCGGATCGGAATAATCTGCGTAAAGGATCGGGTTTTTATAAGTTTTTCCCTGATCAGCAGTCCAAACTTCGGAAACGTAGTTTTTTTCTTGAGCATTCAAATAATTTGACGCAATTGAAAAAACAGTTACTGAAAGTATATTTAAAATGTTTTTTGTTTTCATAAATCAGATTTTAGATCTGGTTTAGTTTTAACGCAAAGAGCGCAAAGATTTTTTTGAATTTAATGCTGTTGATTTTTAGTTCGCAAAGGCGTTTCACTCAGCAAAGGCTAATTGTTTAAAATTTTTTACCATTAAGGTTTTATTAAGGAGTTTAGTATAATTAAGTTGAGCTTTGTTTTAAGCAATGAGCTTAATAGAATCTTAACTTCTTAGCTCTTCTTAATGGTTTAAAACATTATTTTTCAAATTCCAAGCTTGCCAGAATAAATGGTCCTGTTCCTTTTCCATCATTAGAACGAATTTCTTCGTTTACGTAATATTCGTAAGAACCGTCTCTGTAAGGTTTTCCTCCTAATCCGGCAACGGCGCAACATTTATTAAGGTTTACGACTCCGTTTTCATCAACCGTAATTAAATTTTTAATGATTCCATCGTAGCCTTTTTTAGCCGCTGCTTTGTATGATTTTGGAAGGTAACCTTCATTCACCGATTTGATGATGGTGTAAACGAACATAGAGGATGCTGTAGCTTCTTCGTAATTCCCTTTTTCCAAAGGCTTGTCCATAATCTGATACCAAAGCCCGGATTTTTTATCCTGAACTTTAATTACGGCATCAGCGTAAGATTTTATATAAGAAATTAATTTTGCTCTTCCAGGATGATCTTTCGGTAAATAATCTAAAACGTCTACTAGCGCCATTCCGTACCAGCCCATTGCTCTTCCCCAGAAATTAGGTGAAAGCCCGGTTTCCTTGTTCGCCCAAGCCTGTTCTTTGCTTTCATCCCAGCCGTGATACAGCAATCCTGTTTTTTTATCCAGCATATTTTTCTGAACAGAATCAAACTGGAAAACAATATCGTCATACGCTTTCTGAGCATCTGCGCCTTTAACAAAATCTTTTGTATAGTGTGTGTAGAAAGGCATTCCCATATACAATCCGTCTAACCAAACTTGGTAAGGATAGATTTTTTTATGCCAAAAAGAACCTTCATTTGTTCTCGGTTGCCCGTCGATTTGCAGACGTAAAGTCTGAAGTGCCTTTAAATATTTCTCTTTTTTCTCTTTTTCATAAAGATAAAGTAAAACATTTCCGCTGTTTAACATATCGATATTGTACTTATCCAAATCATAAGTAAGGATGGTACCGTCTTCTTTAATTAAATCTTTACCGAAATCGCTGATATAATTATAATATTCTTTTTTTCCTGTTTTTGCATATAATTTTTCGGCACCATCCAAAACAATTGCTGATGGATAGGTCCATTTTGGGCTTTTGCTGAAATCCAGCATCCAGGCTTGCGGAAATCTCTGCATTTCGGAAAGCATCATTCTTTCAGACCATTTCAGATTGGTAGGAATAACTTTTCCTGATTTTGATGTTTCAGTAGCCGGTTTTGCAGCGGTTGCTGTTTTTGTCTGAGCACAAGCCAAGAAAATTCCTGAACCTAAGATGGCAACAGCATATGCTTTTATTTTATAATTAATGAAATTCATTTGTTTTAATTTTAAAGTTGATTGTTTTATCTAAAATTGTTCAAGTTAAATATGATATAACCGATTCTAAAGTATTTTCATGGTTATTGTTTTTCGGTTATTTTTTTAACAATATCATTAAAATAGACTTCAATATTATCGTAGTTTTTATTTAAATCTCTTCCGTTGGCATTGGCAACTTTTGGATTTAAACCATTTTTTATCTCCCATTCATCGGGCATTCCGTCGTTGTCTGAATCGGGTAGAGGTGTACCTTGCTTTAAATTCGGAAACCCGCCAACATCTTTCTGAGAATCAATGATTCCGTTAGAACTTCCTTTTGAACCATTATATGTGAAATTTCCGTTTTTTACATCTTTTAATACATGTAAATCGATTGCATCTCTGGTCAAACTTGCTCCTCCAATTTCCAAAATTTTATCATAAGCCTGTTTAGGACTATCTGTTTTAACATTATTCTGAATATCGTGAGGTTTATTGATTTTTATCGAATTTTTATCTTTATCCGTCAAATTATAAGAAGGTTTCATCTGTGCAAAAACTCCCTGTGTCCAGTTGTCTTTTGAGATTTCAGAATTTCCTTCAATTACATTTCCGTTGATGTAATATTTCCCCCAGATATTATAAACTTCGGTTTCCGGCTTTTCGTTTTTATCGATGGCAACAATTCTTTGTCTGGTCATCGTTGCTGGTCCTGGTTTGTAGTAGTTGTTAACGATATTCACATTCATCCCCTCACCACCGTAGACGTTATTGTGTCCCCAGTTGTAGATCACATTATTTCGGAAATCGGTAAGGTCGGTTAAAGCAAATTTACTTCCTGCGTATTCTCCCAATCTCGGGTTTCTGCTGTCGTGGTGCGCGTAGATATTATGATGAAAAGATGCGAATTTTCCGCCTGCAATTCCTCCATATCCGTGAGCGCCTTTCTGATGGGCAGAGTTTCTTAGACTTTCTGCAATGACACACCATTGAAGTGTCGTATTTTCGTTAACATAAATGGAAACGGTCTCGTCTGTAGACCAACTCATCGAACAATGATCAACGATTAAATTTTTAATGAATCTTGCGCCCAATGCATCTCCTTCATAATTTTTCTGATCGCCCATTCTGAAACGCATGTAACGAATAATTACATTATCTGCGCCTACGAAAGTTTCGTAATTGGCAACTGTGATTCCTTCTCCGGGAGAAGTTTGTCCTGCAATAGTTACGTCGCCTTCTTTTATCTTTAAAGGAGATTCCAGATAAATGGTTCCTCCTGTTTTAAACACAATATATCTCGGACCTTTTTGGTCTAAAGCGTATCTTAAAGTCCCTTCTGAACCATCATCCGCAAGTTTTGTCACAAAATAAACCTTTCCTCCACGACCACCGGTGGTATATCTTCCGAAACCTTCAGCACCCGGAAAACTTAACACATTTTGAGCATGAGTTACTGTGGAAATACCGCATAAAATTCCTATCGTGAATAGCTTTGTGAAATGTTTTTTCATGATTGAAAATTTTTTGGTGTTGTCGAGGTTTAGATTAAAAATTTATTTCAAACTTTTCAATGGATTCCAGTTGTCTTTTCCTTTAAGAATAGTATTTATGGTGTATTTTTTTCTTTCTTCTTTTGTTAACTGATGCGACCAAGAAACTCTTTTGGCTGCATTCGCTCCTGAACCTTTTGAATCAAACTCTCCGTAAAAGGTTGTTTTTTCTGCATCAGGCTTGCTCCAATTGTGCCAACCTTCAGGTTTGATAGTTGAATTGATTTCACAATCGATATAAACAGTCTTTGCAAAAGGCCTCCAAGGTCTTCCTAAATAGACTGAATTTTCCTTTGCATCGCCGATAATTTTAGAGTTGATAAAAATAAATCCGAATTCGTTTTCCTGTGGAGTAGAAGCGGCTGTAACGTAGCTCGCCGTTTCTTTTGAGAAAATGATACAGTTTTCAAAAACGGCAGTTCCGGCTCCGAAAATATAATCGGTGGTGCCTTCGATGTAGCAGTTTTTAAAATAGTTTCTTGAAGATCTTGTTTTATCGGGTGAATCCTGAACGCCTTTTAAATATAAAGTATCCTGATTTCCTAAAAATCGGCAATTTTCAAAAGCTATTCTGTCACCTGTCGTTAAAACAGCAACCGCTTGTCCGACTCTTCCTGAACTGTTTTCAAACGAAATATTTTTCGCCGTAAAATCATTAGAATAAATAAAAATTGAGGAAGAACCTGTTGTTCCGATATCTTTTCCTTCAGCATTCTTTTTTGAAGCAAAATCATCAAATGTGATGATGGTATTTTGAGAATTTTCGCCTTCTAATAAAATAGCTCCTTTGCTTTCAGGAACGGTAATTTTTTCTTTGTAAGTTCCAGATTTAATTAAAATTTTTGTTCTTGAAGAAGAACCATTTTCAACGGCATCGATGGCTTGCTGTACTGTGGTAAAGTTGCCTTTTCCGTCTTTTGAAACCACGATCGTTTTATCGGCAGTTTTAAAAGAAAGAAGACTTAACAAGATGATCGAAAAGATTGAAAGTGATGTTAAATTTTTAATAAAAGTGGAAGTTTTCATTGAAAAATTTTTTAGTTAAAATACAGGCTTTTCTTTTGAGGAATAAGCCTGTATTCTTTGATATGAATGTGAAACTTTTTCTAGTATCCGTAATCTTGGGTAAGATTATAGTTTGAATTAACAACATCCAAAGCCAATGGAAGAAGTTCTCTCTTGTTTGGCTGGAAATAATAGGCATAACTCTTAAGAGGGTCGCCACTAATGTATGACTGTGTCATTGCTAATCTCCAGTTAACTTTCGTATATCCGGAAGGTGTCGCCACACTTTGGTTCGGGCTATAGAAAATATCTGCTTTTGCAACGCCTGTCGTAGTATAGAAATCTATATCTGTAATATTCTGTTGAGCCGTTTTAGACTTGTCGTACGCTACTTTTTTATAGAAAATATATTCCGGAACGTTGGCATAAGCGCCTGTACCATTCATGAAATCAGTCAGTTTTTGTCTGGTTTCATTGATTTTTGTTTCTAACAGATTCCAACGGATAAGATCATATTTTCTCAAACCTTCTCCACCAAATTCCAATTGTCTTTCTTTTACAAGATAATTGAAGAACGCAAGTTTAGTGGTAGGAATGGTTCCTACTTGACCAAGATTACCTGTGTAAGCTCTTCTTCTTACCGCCATTACTGCATCGATAGCATCTTGTGAAGGCGCACCATGCAATTCGTTATCTGCTTCGGCAAACATTAACAGGATGTCAGAATATCTTAACAAAGGCCAGTCGATACCAAGGTTCTGAGAAGTTCCTGTAATATTTGACCAAGATTTTCTGAATTTTCCGTCATTCCAGTTGATAGAAGTCTGAAGTTCTTCCTGTTTTGTTGTATTTACTCTAAAGATCGCAACGTTGATGTCTCTTCTTAAATCATATTTTCCGAATTCGTAAAAATAAGTTGGAATCGCACTAATACCTCCGGAAGATTTCCAGTCTGTATCATCGTGTCTCAACCCGTTGTAGTAACCGATTTTAGAGTCAGTTCTTGAATTTCCTCCGAATGCTCCGATGGCATAAATTACTTCGTTTGTAGCATCCTGAGAATTGGTATGCAATGCTCTGAACATTCCTTCATAACTCGGATTTAACTGATGCTGACCAGAATTGATGATATCTTTACATTCATCAAAAGCAATCTGATAATATTTCTGAGGATTAGAACCCTGTAGCATTTGCTGTGGTGCTCTTCTTAATGAATATCCGGCTCTTGCCAAAGCGATTCTTGCTCTTAAACCTTTTACAGCACCTTTTGAAATTCTCTGAGCAGTTGTTCCTCCTTCTGATCTCCAAGGAACTAAGCTTTCAGCTTTCAATAAATCATCAAGAATTTTATCGTAGATGATATCTCTGTCTGTTTTAGGAAGGTATAAATCTGGCAAATCTGCTGAAGGAACGTCTTGGAAAGGTACATCGCCCCAGTTTTTAATAAGATCAGAATAGAATTGAGCTCTCAGCGTTAAAGCTTCACCCAAATATCTGTCCATTAATTTTTTATCTGCATCAGAACCTGTTTTATAAACTGGCGAAAGCGGAATATTTTTAATAACAAGATTCGCTCTCTCGATACCTGCATACGTATCAAGGAAAGGTCTTAAAAGTTCTGTATTTGTAGGTATTGCGCCAAAGCAGCTAACTCCTCTTCTGTCATTGGCATTATAGTCTCCTGAAGTTCTTAAATCGTCTCCTGACTGTGTCAGGATAAGATTCATTCTTTGCCCGTAGGTGTTGTCACCCATTGTGGCGTTGTAGACACCAACCAAGGCTGAGAAAGTATCCGACGCAGAGTCGAACTGCTGAGCTTCTGCGGTATTGGACAAGCTTTCTACATCAAGATATTGATCGCATGAATTTAAAGTGATTAATCCTGCAATGGAAAATACTATAGCTAAAAATTTATTCTTCTTCATAATGTTAGGGTTTAAAAAGTGATGTCAACTCCGGATAAGATAAATCTGCTGCGCGGATAAGCTGCATAATCTACTCCCGGTGTTAAAGGATTTCTTCTTGTATTAGCTTCCGGATCATATCCAGAGTAACCTGTGATTGTAAATACATTGTTCATTGTAAAATACAATCTAAAGTTTGAAAGACCTAATTGTTTAGTAAATTCTTTTCCAAGAGAATAACCGATGGTAACGTTATTTAATCTTAAGAAAGAACCGTCTTCAATAGCATAAGAATGTAAGAAATAGGCACCTGCAGGCGGAGTCCACCCTGTTGTGTTAGCATTTAAAGCAGCTAATGCGGTGGGGTCTGTTACTTTTTCTCCGGCGCTGTTAAACCATTTCCATCTGTCGGCCACTTCCGCCAACATATTATTGTCTCTGTATAAATATTGTGTTGAATATTCGATTTTATTAGCGTTATACACCTTATTTCCGACTGAGAAGTTGAACATCATGCTCATATCCCAGTTTTTGTAACGGAAAGTCTGGCTGAAACCACCATAGAATTTAGGCTGTGCATTTCCTAAATCGGTCATGTCTTTATTATCAATCACTCCATCACCATTCAGATCCTGAAGTTTAAGATCTCCCGGTTGTACTGGTTTAGCTCCATTTGCCGCGGCAGCCGAACTAGGAATTCCTGCTTTTAATGTATAAACCTGCGTTGTTGGGTTATAATCGAAATCACTTACTTCATATCTTCCTGCTGTTTGATATCCCCAGAAAGTACCTACCGGTTTACCAACTTGTACTAAGAAATCATTCAAACTGTTTTGCCATCCGGAAGGGTATAGGTAAGAGAATGAGCTTGGAGAAGCATTATTCCCTAAACTTTTGATCATGTTTTTGTTTGATGAAATATTAGCATCCACTTTCCAAGAAAATTTTTCATTGCTGATAATTGTACTTCCTATGGAGAATTCAATACCTTTATTCGTGGTACTTCCTGAGTTTTGATATTGATATTCGTAACCCGTAGTTTTAGGAATCTGTGCTAAAAGTAATAAATCTTTAGTATCTGTTTGATATAAATCTAACGCACCATAAACTTTCCCTTTAAAAAAGCCGAAATCTAAACCAATGTTTTTAGAAGTCGCTGTTTCCCATTTTACATTTTTATTTGCTAAAATGTTTCCTGTAGTTGCTCCTGGTGTTACGTTTGTTCCAAATGCATATCCGTAATCAGACGATGTTGTAAAGAAAGTATCATACAAGAAAGATCCGATTCTGTTGTTTCCGGAAAGACCATATCCTAAACGAAGTTTTAATTCGCTGATTGTTTGGCTTTCTTTCAAGAAATTTTCCTCAGTGATCTTCCAAGCTGCTGAAGCTGCCGGGAAGTATCCCCACCTATTTCCTGGTCCGAAAACGCTGGAACCATCGGCTCTCATGGAAGCGGTAAGGATGTATTTGTTTTTGAAAATATAATTGGCTCTACCAAAGAATGACGCCAAACGATCCGGGCTTCTTCCTGCTCTCGGTGCATCCTGTATCAAACCTGCTGGAGGCGATGCCGACTGAATATTAGCAAAAGCTTCTTCAGCATTAATTGATTTTGGGAACCATTTAATGGTCATTGCCAAAGATTCTCCATCCGTTTTCACAATTTCCTGACCTACTAATAAGTCTACTTTATGATTTCCGAATGTTTTTCTGTAGTTTAACGTATTGGTGTTGGTAATTCTTCTCGTTTGAGATTTATTTAAAACGACCACCGGCTGATCGTTATTCTGTCTAGCAACAGAAGTTACCGTTCCTGAGAACTGATTGATAAACTCATCTCTCTGAACATAACCAATCACACTTCTAAACGTAAAATCTTTACTGATTTTATATTCTATTGTTCCATTTAGCAATAAATCGTTTCTGCCGTTTTCTTTAATCTCGTTATTCGCTAAAAGAATAGGATTTACAAGATTGGTTTCATTAGCAAATAACGGATCGAAATCATCCACATTTACATTAGAACCTCCTTCAAATGGCTGATATCTTACAGAGTTTCTCAGTCTGTTTGTTCCCTGAGAACCTGTAGAAGATGTTCCTGCCCCGTAGATTGTTTGTCTACTGTATCTGGCATTCAAGCTCATGCTCAACTTCTTAGAAATATCGTAATCATACTTGAAGTTGGCCATGTTTCTTTTAAATCCGGAACCGATCATAATTCCGTCTTCCTGCACATTATTCAATGATAATGAGAAAGATGAATTATCAGATCCGCCCGTTACTGCAAGATTATGCGTAAAGTTGAAGGCTTCTCTTCCGAATACTTCATCCTGCCAGTCTCTTGTTTTTAATTTTTTGTAATCTTCAAGCTTATCATAAGTACCATATCTTGCTACAAAGGCATCTATATCAGTCTGTACACCGCCTTTGTTATAAACTTCGTACTGATAAAGCACGTATTGATAAGGATCTAATACATCAATAGTATTCTGTATTTTTCTTACTCCTAAAAATCCGTTGTAGTTGATGGATGTTTTTGCTCTTTTGCGACCGCCTTTTGTTGTGATTAAAACCACACCATTAGCACCTCTCGCCCCATAAATATTGGTAGAAGATGCGTCTTTTAAAACCTCAATAGATTCAATCTCTTTGGGTGATAAAATAGAAAGTGCGTTGTCCATCTGTACCCCGTCCACGATATAGAGTGGTGCATTACTCCCCGTGATCGAGTTACCACCTCGGATGACGATGTCTACATCAGCACCCGGCGAACCTTCACTTAACGAAACCTGTACTCCGGCCATTCTTCCCTGAATAGCTTCGGCAGCGTTGGTAGAAGGCATATCTTTAATTGCGTCTGCCTTTACAGAAGCCACAGAATTGGTAACATCCTTTTTAGAAACTTTGGTATAACCTACCAAAACCACTTCGTCGATTTTAGTTTCTTTTTCCTTTTTCGGTTCTTTTTCTTGAGCCATAGCAAGGACTGGAAGTAGAAAAACAGTTAAATATAACCACTTTATTGATTGTACTCTTTTATCCATTTTAGTATCCTTATAGTTTTAATTCTTGGTTGAAAGTTTCTTTTCAATTTTTGTGTGTTTTTTGTGGATTTGTAAGTATTCTACGGCGTTTCAGTGGTAAATATTCTTTGAAAGAAATACGCTTTTAGAGTGCAATCGATTGCGTAGTTTTTCATAATAAAATATCCTGGCTTCTAAACTAATATTATTTTCCATTACACAAAGAAAAAAATATTATTTTTTCATTAATTTGATTGTTTAATGTGTTAATTTTTTCAAAACATTTGTTCGTTAGGTTAGTTTAATTTATTGATTATTAAGTGTTTGATAGTTTATGTGTTAACTTTTATTTGTATTTAAAAATCTTTAAAAAATGTATTGTTTAACATTTTAAAACTTAAAAATTCCTTAAAATCTGCCTCATTTTTGGCCTTGAAAAATCCCCAAATTTGTCTTCAAGAATAAAATTTTCACCCTTTTACTGATTTTTGTCAGCTTTCTGGTTAATATTTTTAATCTTATTTTCTACTCAATAAGGATTAATCTTAATATATATAATATGTAGAGTATATTTGGCTTATTATTATCGATTCAATATTGATTGTTTTGTGGTTTTATTTTGGCACGATTTTATATTTAAACCATAGTTAAGCATTAATTTTGGTTAATCTAAATCTTAATATTTTCTTAAAATATTTCAAAATTCCTCTCAATTTTAAATTTTATTAAATTGTATTTCAGTTTATTATAAATTTAAATTAAATTTTTGTTAACTAATTGCAGAATAATTATATATTTATCCCACAAGTATTTCAACAGAATTTTAGTGTAATTTTATGCAATCGATTACGCAATGTTTAACAGGTTTTGATAAAACCGCAAAAAGAAAAGTATAAAGTAGTATGACAAAATCAGAATTTCGTTACGCCCATCATCCAGAAGATGTAAAAAAATATACAACTGAAGACTTGAGAAGGGAGTTTTTGATGAATGATTTATTTAATGAAGATCAGATCAATGTAGTGTATTCTATGTACGATAGAATGATTGTTGGTGGTGTAATGCCTGTAAAAAGTGCTTTGAAACTGGAGCCAACAGACGATCTTAAAGCAGAGAATTTCCTTGACAGAAGAGAATTGGGAATCATCAATGTAGGTTCAGCCGGAAAGGTAACTGTTGATGGCGAAGTTTTCGAACTGGGAAATAAAGAAGCTTTATACATCGGAAAAGGAGCAAAAGATGTTGTTTTTGAAAACGGAAATGAAGGTCAGACTTTATTTTATTTCAATTCTGCACCGGCTCATCACGCTTATCCTACAAAGAAAATCACGAAAAACGAAGCTGAAATTGTAGAATTGGGCGAAACAAAATACGCAAACAGAAGAACGATCAATAAACTGATTGTGAACAGCGTATTAGAAACTTGCCAGCTACAAATGGGTATGACCGAGCTACACGAAGGAAGCGTTTGGAACACAATGCCTTCTCACACGCACACCAGAAGAATGGAAGCTTATTTCTATTTCGATTTGGAAGAAGGTCAGGCGGTAAGTCATTTTTTAGGACAACCGAATGAAACCCGTCATATTTTTATGAAAAACAATGAAGCGGTATTGTCTCCGGAATGGTCGATTCACTCAGGAGTTGGAACTTCCAACTATACATTTATCTGGGGAATGGCAGGAGAAAATATGGATTACGGTGATATGGACGCTGTTAAAACTAACGAACTAAAGTAATTTTTCTAATGAATTTATTTGATTTATCCGGCAAAGTAGCAGTCGTTACAGGCGGCACTCACGGATTAGGAATGGCAATGGCAGAAGGTCTTGCCGCTGCAGGTGCTGAATTGGCGATCACAAGCACAACGCCGTCAAAATTAGAGGAAGCTTTAAACTATTATCATTCCAAAGGATATAAAGCAACCGGTTATCTTTTTGACGTGACGGATGAACTGGAAGCCGCTCAGAAAGTAGCTTTAATGGAAGCTACTCATGGAAAAATAGACATCCTTGTCAACAATGCAGGAATCATCAAACGTATTCCGGCAATTGAGATGGAAGTAGAAGACTTTAGAAAAGTAATCGATGTAGATCTTACGGGGCCTTTTATCATGTCCAAATTAGTTGGAAAATACATGATCAAAAGAAAATCAGGAAAGATCATCAACATCTGCTCAATGATGAGTGAATTGGGTCGTGATAACGTAGTAGCGTACGCTTCTGCAAAAGGCGGTCTGAAAATGCTTACCAAAAATCTGGCCACAGAATGGGCAAAACATAATATTCAGGTGAACGGAATCGGTCCCGGATATTTTGCAACTTCACAAACAGAACCCATAAGAGTGGATGGACATCCTTTTAACGATTTTATCATCAGCAGAACTCCGGAAGGAAGATGGGGAAATCCGGAAGACCTTGCAGGAACGGCTATTTTCTTGGCTTCGGACGCAAGCAAATTCATCAACGGACAGATTATTTACGTTGATGGAGGAATTCTGGCGACCATCGGAAAGCCTGCTAATGAATAACAACAGAATTAGACTAGAATGAAACCTTTTATTACAGATAATTTTTTATTACAGAATAAATACGCTGAAGAATTATACTTCAAGTACGCGGAAAAACAACCCATCATTGATTATCATAATCACTTGATTCCTAAAGATATTGCAGAAGATACGTCTTTTGAAAATATCTCAAAGGTTTGGATTGCGGGCGACCATTACAAATGGAGAGCCATGCGTACAATGGGTGTGAACGAAAAATTCATCACGGGAGATGCTTCAGACAAAGAAAAATTTGAGGCTTGGGCTAAAACAGTTCCGTATACATTGAGAAATCCTTTGTACCACTGGACGCATTTAGAATTAAAAAGATATTTCGGAATTGATGAATTGCTGAATGGTGACAATGCATCAGAAATTTACGATAATATCTCATCTCAGCTTCAAACTCCTGAAAAATCGACAAGAGGTTTATTAAAAATGATGAATGTAGAATCTCTGTGCACAACTGAAGATCCTACAGATATTTTGAATTATCATCAGGACTTGGCGAAAAGCGATTTCAGCATTAAAGTGAGTACAGCTTTCCGTCCTGATAAGGCGATTTTGATTGAAAATCACAATTTTGCAGATTATATTTCTAAACTAGGCGAATCTGCCGGAATTGAAATCAACTCTTATCAAACGTTGTGTGATGCTTTGACGAAAAGAATTGAATATTTCCACGAAAACGGATGCAGATTATGTGACCACGGATTGAACAATATTTCTTTCGAAGAAGCTTCGGATGCTGAAGTGGAGACTATTTTTAACGATAAAATTTCAGGAAAAGTAATCGCTGAAAAGCAGGTAAATCAATTCAAAACAGCCATTTTATTATTCTTAGGGGAGGCTTACCACAAATTTGGTTGGGTTCAGCAGTTCCATTTGGGTGCGTTGAGAAATAATAATGAAAGAATGCACAGAATTTTAGGTCCGGATACGGGTTGGGATTCTATCGGTGACTTCGTTCAGGCTGAAACTTTGTCGAAATTATTAAACACTTTAGACGGTAAAGATAAATTAACGAAAACCATTTTATATAACTTAAATCCTGCCGACAACGAGATTTTCGCGACAATGATCGGAAATTTCAACGATGGAAGTATCAAAGGAAAAGTACAGTTCGGTTCAGGATGGTGGTTCCTTGATCAGAAAGACGGAATGATTAAGCAGATGAATGCCCTTTCCAATATGGGATTAATCAGCTGTTTTGTTGGAATGTTGACGGATTCAAGAAGTTTCCTTTCTTTCCCAAGACACGAATATTTCAGAAGAGTATTGTGTAATTTATTCGGTGAAGAAATGAAGAACGGAGAATTACCGGACGATATGGAACATGTCGGAAAAATAATTTCTGATATCTGTTATCATAATGCTAAAAATTATTTTGATTTTTAAGTAATTAAAAGACTCTCGCAGATTGAGCAAATTTTGCAGATGATTATGTTTAAAAAAATCTGCGTAATCTGTAAAATCTGTGAGAGATAAAAATAAATTTTAAACCATTAAGGAAATTTAAGAAGTTAAGTTTTGATTAAGATAAAATCAAAGATTTTAATTCAGCAAAACGCTTAAAGCGAAGCTCAACTTAATTTTTCTAAACTCCTTAATAAAATCTTAATGGTTTAAATAAAAAAATCTGTAATTTCTACTAATGAAAAGTCTTTGCGGTCTTAGCTGAGTGAAACGCCTTTGCGAACTTAAAGACAGGTAGTAGTTAAAAAAAATCTTTGCGCCCTTTGCGTTAAAAACAGAAACAGATATTCAAAAAATTAAGGTTAGTAAAAACTTATGGGCAAAATACTTACTTTCGGTGAAATCATCATGCGACTTTCGCCTCCAGGAAACAGAACCATGAAGCAAAGCCATGAAATGGAATTTTTCTTCGGCGGTACTGAGCTTAATGTCGCTTCATCATTGGCAACAATGGGTTGTGAAGTGAAGCATGTAAGTGCTGTTTCGGATGATTTTGTGGGAGAATCGGCGCTTTCTTTTGTAAAAAGCTTCGGAATTGACACGAATTTTATTTCTAAAAATGAACATCCTTTAGGTCTGTACTTTTTAGAAGTAGGATCGTCGGTTCGTGCGAGCAGAATTGCTTACAACAGGCTGAACGGTTCTTTTGCCAACATCGAAGCAGAGAAAATCGACTGGAAAAAAGCTTTGGAAGGTTGCGACTATTTTCACTGGACGGGAATTAGTCCGGGAATTTCAAAATCAGCGTATGAAAGTTTGAAAGAAGGATTGAAAACTGCCCGTGAACTGGGAATTGAAGTGACAACCGATCCAGCTTACCGTTCCAATCTTTGGAAATATGGTAAAAACGGAAATGAAGTGTTGAAAGAATTGGTTTCTTTATCAACAATTTTCATCGGCGGAGTAAATGAAATCAACGAAATTTTAGGAACTCAGTTTTCATCAGATAAAGAAGGTTTCATTGAAGCTTGTGAAGAATTAAAAAAACAATGTCCTTCTATTCATAAGATTTTCGACAAAATAAGAATCGGTGTTACAGCAAGTTCTCAGCAAACGCAGGGAAGAGCTTTGATTGACGGAAATTATTTTGAAACTGAATTTTTAGAAATAGACAATGTAGTTGACAGAATCGGAACGGGAGATGCTTTTGCAGCAGGTTTGATTTATGGCTTAATCAATTTCGATGACGAAAAAGCATTAAACTTCGCCAACGCAGCATGTGCAATTAAGCACACCATTTTGGGGGATATCAATTATTGCAGCGCAGAAGATATTCTGGAAGTAATGGCTGGAAATTCCGGTGGTCGTATCAAAAGGTAATTGGCTTTTGACGATTAGCTTTTAGCAAATTGCTTAGAATCAAAATTAAAACCTTTGTGGTCTTATTTAAGTGAAACGCCTTTGCGAACTTAAAAATATGCATGAAGTTTTAAAAGAAAATCTTTGCGCACTTTGCGTTAAAAAAATACAGCATACTAAAGGATGGATTTAATCCTATCAAAGATTATTTTCAACAAATAATTAAAAAAATGACAAAAATTCAATCAGTTACAAACCTCATCATTAATCAGGGAGTTTTACCTCTGTATTATAATGCTGATGAAACGGTAACCATAGACATATTAAAATCGCTTTACAAAGCAGGAATTCGTGCGGTAGAATACACAAGTCGTGGCGAATCTGCATTAAGCAATTTCACTAAAATGGTAGAAATCCGTAACGCAGAAATGCCCGAAATGCTTTTAGGAATCGGAACGATTAAAAATTTACAACAAGCTGAAGAATATTACAAAGTTGGGGCAGATTTCTTTATCAGTCCGGGTTTTGTGTCGGAAGTAGCAGAATTTTTAATTCCAAAAGATCTATTGTACAGTCCGGGTTGTATGACTCCTACAGAAATTATCACCGCAGAAGCTGCAGGAGTAACTTTTATTAAATTATTCCCTGGAAATGTTTTAGGTGCAGGATTTATGAGTGCCATCAAAGATGTGTTCCCAAATCTGAAATTTATGCCGACTGGAGGTGTTGATACCACGAAAGACAGCATTGAAAGTTGGTTCAAAGCTGGAGTAGCTGCAGTTGGAATGGGAAGCAAATTGGTAAGCAAAGAATTGATGGCGGCAAAAGACTATGCAACCATTGAAAATGAAACTAAAAAAGTTTTGGATATCATTCAAACTTTAAAATAATAATGATAAAGCAGAGCAAAAAACTTTGTGCTCTTATTTAAGTGAAACGCCTTTGCGAACTTAAAAATATACATCAAGTTTTAAAGAAAATCTTTGTGTTCTTTGCGTTAAAAACAAAAATTATTATTAAAAAATATTCAAAAAACTAACTAATTCTAAAACTAATATGAGTTCAGTTAAATCTTCAAAACCAACGAATTTTAGATGGACGATCTGCGTTTTGCTGTTCATTGCAACAACGATCAATTATCTGGATCGTCAGGTTTTATCATTAACGTGGAAAGATTTTATCGCTCCCGAATTTCATTGGAATAACAACGATTACGGAAATATCACCGCTTTATTCTCTATTTTCTACGCGATCGGGATGCTTTTCGCAGGAAAATTTGTGGATTGGATGGACACCAAAAAAGGTTTCCTTTGGGCAATCGGAATCTGGTCTGTTGGAGCAATTTTACACGCATTTTGTGGAATTGCAACTTCAGGAATTCTTACCGGAAACTGGTTCGCTGGTTTTCACGGCTCTAAAGAATTGATCGGAACGGTTTCCAATACTTCAGCGATTATCAGTACGAGTGTTTCGTTATTTATTTTCGCACGTTTTGTTTTGGCAATTGGTGAAGCAGGAAATTTCCCGGCAGCGATTAAAACAACAGCAGAATATTTTCCTAAAAAAGACAGAGCTTTATCCACAAGTATCTGGAATGCCGGAGCAACGGTGGGAGCCTTAGCAGCACCGATTACGATTCCTTTCATTGCAAAATCAATGGGTTGGGAATGGGCATTTATCATCATTGGTGCGTTAGGATTTGTCTGGATGGGACTTTGGGTTTTCTATTATAAAAAACCTCATGAACATCATAAAGTTAATGAGCATGAACTGACGTATATTCAGCAGGATGTAGAAGATTTTCCGGTTGAAGAAAACACAGTACAGACAGAAGAAAGAAAATTCTCGTTTAAGGAATGTTTCAGCCACAGACAAACCTGGGCTTTTGCCTTCGGAAAATTCATGACAGATGGTGTTTGGTGGTTCTTTTTATTCTGGACTCCGGCTTATTTGAGCTCGGTTTACAAAATGGATTCAACACAAAGTGCATTCCCGTTATTCGTTCTTTACATGATTACTTTATTGTCGATCATCGGCGGATGGCTTCCAAAATATTTTGTCGAAAAGAAAGGAATGAACGCCTATTCAGGAAGAATGAAAGCGATGTTAATTTTCGCATTTTTCCCTTTACTTGCTTTATTTGCGCAACCTTTAGGCTCAGTTACTTATTGGATTCCGGTTTTAATTATCGGAATTGCAGGAGCAGCACATCAGGCTTGGTCGGCAAATATTTTCTCAACGGTTGGCGATATGTTTCCGAAAAAAGCAATCGCAACGATCACCGGAATTGGTGGAATGGCAGGTGGAATTGGTTCGTTTATCATTAATAAATCTTCCGGAGTATTGTTCGATCACGCCCACAAAGCTTGGTCAACCGTTGATGGAATTCCATTGTTAGAAAAATATCCACAATATATCAACGAAAGATTGCCGGATGGATTCTTTGAACAATTAGAAAAATCAGGCGCAGTAGTGGTAGACGGAATTGATAAAGGATACATGATTATTTTCTCAGTTTGTGCCGTTGCCTATCTAATTGCATGGAGCGTAATGAAAACATTGGTTCCAAAATATAAAGTGATTAAATGATAATTTTTGAACCATTAAGAAGATTTAAGCAGTTAAGGAATATTAAGAATTTGCAGGCAAATTAAAGTCAAGCTTAAGAAATTTATTTCTCTTAAATCATCTTAACTCCTTAATCCAAATCTTAATGGTTTAAGTTAATATAGAAAGTAAAATTGAATTAAAACTCTTTGTAATCTTATTTAAGTGAAGCGTCTTTGTGAACTTAAAAAATATACATCAAGTTTTAAAAAAAATCTTAGCGCCCTTTGCGTTAAAAACAAAATCATCGAGTTAGAAAGATGGAAAATCAGATAAAACAAAAATTAAATCGTGAATTAAACAATTCTCAAGAAAAACTACCAATCAAAATTGTACAATTTGGAGGCGGAAATTTTATGAGAGGATTCACAGATTATGTGATTGATAAATTAAATAAAGAAACCGATTTTAAAGGAGGAATTGTCAATGTACAACCCACTCCAAACGGTTCAGTTCATAAACTGGAAGAGCAGGGTAATTTGTATACGCTTTTCACAAGAGGAATTAAAAAAGGGGAGATCCACGATGAAAAGCAAGTCATTTCTGCGATTCAAAAGTCGATTAATCCTTATGCAAATTATGATGAATTCTTAGCTTTGGCGAAAGAAGAAGAATTAGAATTTGTATTTTCCAACACGACAGAAACAGGAATTGCTTTTGACGAAACGGAAACTTCTTACGAAGGCCCACACAAAAATTTCCCTGCGAAAGTGGCGGTTTTACTTCACGAAAGATTCAAGCATTTCTATGGAGCAGAAGATAAAGGTTTGAGAATTATTCCTTGTGAATTAATTGAAAATAATGCCTTTGCATTAAGAGATATCATCATTAAATATGCTCAACTTTGGAATTTGGAAGAATCTTTTGTGCAATGGATTAACCAATTTAATTATTTCCATAATACTTTGGTTGACAGAATCGTTCCGGGTTATCCGAAAGACGATGTAGAATCTTACGAAGACCAGTTGGATTACGAAGATCAGATGATGGTTGTTTCAGAATGTTTCTTACTTTTTGTCATAGAAGAAGCAGGAAATTTAAATGAAAGGATTCCATTCAATAAAATTAACGAACAGATTTTGGTGGTTGATGATATTCAACCTTATCGTTTAAGAAAAGTGAGAATTCTGAATGGCGGTCACACCTTAATGTTGGCTCCGGCAGTTTTATCAGGAAAAGAAACGGTAAAAGAATCTATTGATGATGCATTTATTGGTCAGTTTTTAAGTGATTCTATTTTCAATGAAGTCAATCAGACTTTAGGTTTAGATATGGCTGAATTGAAAGATTTTGCCGAAGAAGTTTTCGACCGTTTCAGGAATCCATTCATTAAACATCATTTGGCGAGTATTGCTTTATATTTTGTTTCTAAATTTAAAGTAAGAATTCTTCCGAGCTTGTTAGGCTATGTTGAAATCAATAAAAAATTACCGTTGAATTTAGTATTCTCTTTAGCAAGTTTAATCAGATTCTATCAAGGAAGTTTCGGTGAAAAATCGTTGCCAATCAATGATGAAGAAGCTATCGTTGCTAAATTCAAAGAAATCTGGACCAACGAAGATTACGGAAAAGTTGCAGAATTATCATTAAGCGAAACAACTTTCTGGGATACAGACCTTACTCAGGTTGAAGGCCTGAAAGATGCAGTGGCAAAAGCTTTGTGGGAAATAGATCACAACGGCGTGGAAACTGCATATCACAACTTTATACAATTTTATTCTTAGAAAAAATGCAAAAGAAAGTACTGAAAGTAAATCCCAAAGACAACGTTATTGTAGCGCTGTTGGATTTGCCTGCCGGAGAATCGGTACATCTTGACGGTGCAGATTATACGGTTGTAAAAGACATTAAGGCTAAACATAAATTCGCTGCCGTAGATTTTGAAGACGGCGATCATATCATTATGTATGGCGTAATCGTTGGAAAAGCGAATCAATCTATCAAAAAAGGGGAAGTGATTACGACTGAAAACGTAAAACACCAAAGCGCAAAAGTAGAAGGTAAAACCGAAACTTTAGGCTGGACTCCACCAAATGTTGATAAATGGAAAGACCGCACTTTCATGGGATATCACCGCGAGGACGGACAGGTGGGAACAGAAAATGTTTGGTTGTTTTTCCCTTTGGTATTCTGCGAAAACAAAAATATCGAGACGCTTAAAGATATTTTTGAAAGAGAATTATTGCACGAAAAAGCCAGCAAACATCAATTGTTATTAAGATCATTATTAAATGGTGGAGCGACTGATGTTGTTGAGGAGGAAAAAGAAGAAGATACAAGAGTTTTTAAAAATATTGATGTAAGATTCATCACGCATCAAGGCGGTTGTGGCGGAATTCGTCAGGATGCGGAAGCATTGGGAAGACTATTCGCAGGATATGTGAATAATCCGAATGTTGCAGGAGCAACGGTTTTAAGTTTAGGTTGCCAGAATCTTCAGGTGCAGATTTTTATGGATGCGCTGCATGCTTTAGCTCCGAATAATAAAAAACCGATTGTTGTTTACGAACAGCAAAAATCCGGTACGATCGACGAAATGCTAACCGGCGTGATCAAAGATTCTTACGAAGGAATTAAAAAAGCCAACGATATTGAAAGAAAACCTGCACCGATCACAAAACTGAATATTGGTTTGGAATGTGGTGGTTCAGATGGTTTCTCCGGAATTTCTGCAAACCCTGTTTTGGGCGAAGTTTCCGATATTATGGCTGCTGTTGGCGGAACAACCATGCTTGCCGAATTCCCTGAATTGTGTGGAGTAGAGCAGGAGTTGGTCAATCGTTGCATCAATGATGAAGACGGTGTGAAATTCCTTAAACTGATGCAGGATTTTGAAAAATCAGTCGTTGCTGCAGGCTCAGGCTTTGATATGAATCCGTCGCCGGGGAATATTAAAGATGGACTAATAACCGATGCCATGAAATCTGCAGGAGCGGCTAAAAAAGGAGGTGCAGCCCCGATTGTAGAAGTTTTGGATTTTACTGAATACGCTACAAAACCAGGTCTGAATCTTCTGTGTACTCCCGGAAATGATGCCGAATGTACAACGGCTTTGGTAGGTTCTGGAGCAACAGTTGTGCTTTTTACCACAGGTTTGGGAACGCCAATGGGAAATCCAATTTCTCCGGTGGTGAAGATTTCTTCAAATACAGTTTTAGCTGAAAAAATGCCGGATATTATTGATTTTAATGCAGGAACGGTGATTAGCGGAGATAAAGCTATTCCTGAAGCAGCAGACGAATTGTTAGAATACATTATAAAAGTAGCAAGCGGCGAGGTAAAAACCAAAGCCGACCTACTCAATCAGAATGATTTCATTCCTTGGAGAAGGGGTGTTTCTTTATAATTATTGTTTTAATTATATAAATATTAGGGTTGAAAATACTTTCTACATTTGTGGAAAGTATTTTCTTTTTGATTAAGTTGAAAACTTTGTAAATTTAAAGGTTTTACTAAATAGAAATTATGATATTCAACGGAATAAATAATCAAAAAGTGGAATTTAGATTAATACCATTTGATCTACATGAGTTTGAACTTATGACAGGTATTAAACTTGGGGACGATTATGAGCCTTACGATGTAGGTTTTAATCTAATAATTGGGAATAGGGATATGTTAACAAGTATACTTATTTCTGATGTTATAAAGATTGTTGATTGGTTCGAAGATCTTTTATATAATAAAGTTATTGATTCACATCTTTCCGTTTATCACGGTCAATTATGTTTTGATTTATTAAAAAATAATACTAAAAAGATTATTAGAATAACAAACGATGGTTCAATATCTATTCCCGGTGTTGGAGGATATTCAGGAGATTTAGAAGAAATTTTAAAAATGTATTTTGTTGAATGTGAAATAAACGAAATGGAATTGCAAACAATTATAATAGATTTAAAAAATGAATTATATCACTCGTTAAAAAGAAATTAAGTTAGCTCAAAAATCTTATTTAATTATAAATATTAGGGTTGAAAATGCTTCTTGCTTCGGTGAAGAGCATTTTCTTTCAAACACGAGTAAGCACTTTTTTTACACGAATAAACACAATATTATAATTTAATCAAGGTATTTATATCAATAGGAACGGGCTTTAGCCCGTTTAATGAATACACAATTCATATTGGCTTTAGCCAAAACTTAAATTAGTCCTCCATAATAAAAATGTCACGAATTAAAATCCGTGACATCAGTATATTTTACATATTACTTATACTAAAATTATTGCTTAGCAACTTTATTTCCAACTCCTGTCAATGACGTGTTGGGTTTTCCGCTTTTTGTACCGGAAGTTTTATAAAATATGGTATTGTTACCTCCTTCCATTGTAATGTTATCTACTCTATCGATGTACACTTTGTTACCAGTTCCGGAAACAGAAATTTTCTTAGCGCTTCCTTTAATCGTGATCGTATTATCGCCTCCTTCCACTTCTACGATGCCTCCGTTAAGGGTATAATTCAGCTTATGACCGATGCCTTCGACCTGTATTTTTTTATCGTTGTCTGATTTTTCTACGCCTTTGATGGATTCTGTTTTTCTGGATTGAGAAAAAGCGGTACCCGTTCCTAGAAAGAGAATCGCCAAGATGGCTGCTGTTTTAATATTTTTCATAATCAATTTGAATTTAGTTGAAGGTAAATATAAGTATAAAATGAATTCTTATGGACTGTTTAAAAGTTAAAGGATTATAAAATTGGTTAAAGCTTAGATAACGTAGGCTAGGTAGCACAGATTTGTAATCCATGCTTAGAATATGATGTTGGAATAAAGTTTAAATTTTAATTTTTATCGAAAATTTCCAAGTCTTGAGTTTTTGTTTCAAAACAAAAGAAAAACAGCCTCAAAAAGAAGCTGTTTTTTATATAAGTTTAGATTCTTTCACAATGACAAATAGAGTTTTATCAGATATTTGTCTCCGTAAGATCTTTTGACTTTATGCGAAAAGAAAAATTAATCCTTTTTAGAAGACTTTCTGATATAAATCTGCGGAGCCAGCACCACTTTTTTCTCAATAGAAACTCCGGAACCATTTTCCTTTATACTTTCGAGAAACACCTGTCCCGCCATTTTTCCCATAGGTACAGGAGTTTGGTCAACAGAACTTATCGGAAGCTCCATAAATTGGGTAAAAGGCTCGTTGGAGAAACCGATAACGGCCACTTCATCCGGAACTTTAATATTACGTTTTTTAAGTTCCTGACACGCGCCTAATGCGGCAAAGTCACTCGAAGAAAAGATAGCATCCGGAACAGATTTTTTATCCCAAAGCTTTTTAATAGCATCGATACCAGCATCAATAGAACTGCCGGTTTGTAGAATATTGTCTTCTTTTACGGGTAATTGATGATCTATTAAGGCTTGCTTATAACCATTCAGACGGTTTTGATAGATCTCAAGATTCAGATCTCCGGCAAAATGGCAAATGTTTTTGTAGCCTTCTTTTATTAAATGTTCAGTTGCGATATAGCCTCCTCTGTAGTCGTCAATCACCACTGTGCTGATTCCCGAAATATCTTTTTTACGGTCGAAAAAGATGATCGGCGTATTCGTAGTATCTAAAATATTTTGGATGTGTTCTGTATCGATCGTTGTTTTGGAAACCGACATGAAAATACCGTCTACCTGAGCATTGAGCAAAGTGTTAAGATGTCTTTTTTCAATATTTACATCTTCGTGGCTTTGGCAGATAATCACGTGATAGCCGAATGGTGAAAGCTCTTCTTCAATTCCGCGGATGACGGAGGAGAAGAAATTGGTATTTACAAACGGAACAATAATTCCTACATTTTTGGTTTCCCCACTTTTCAGTGCCTTGGCAAGATTATTCTGCTTGTAGTTCATTTCCTTAGCAGTTTTCTTTACCAGATCTTTTGTGGCCTGGCTGATTCTCGGGTGATCGTTTAATGCTCTCGAAACAGTTGCCACACTGACATTTAGCTTCTTCGAAATATCATATATAGTGGCACTTTTTTTATTCATACAAGTTTTTTTCTAGCTGTTTTTCGTACATCAAAATGATATACATTATTGACGTAAATTTAATCAAATTAAGCATATCTGTACTGTAAAAAATTATTATTTTATAAGTATTTTCAATAAAAACATCTGAAAAAGCCTGTACGAATATTTTTATGAATTTTTTAACCCTCTCTTTTTAGAATTGAATAAAAGAATTAGTCTAAAATATACATTTTTTTGTTTTTCAGGCTGATGCCTATTTTTTTTCCGAACCAGTTGATGCTCGTTTTTCCTTCATAAATTAAACCTTCTACAAACATCACTTTGGGATCTTTCAAGGTCACAAATTTGTTGGAAATTGAATGTACAGAACCTTTGTAGAATTTGGTAACTACCTTTTCGTCAAACTCACTTTTCTTTTCCAGAACTTCAAGTTTTTCTTTGTCGATACTTAATGTCTTTAGCAGTTTATCACTTAACCAGAAAGAATTATTTCCTGCTCCTGAATCTAGCAACACCTGAATTTTATATTGATCATTCAGCATAATATAGGTGAAAATATCCAACGATTTATCTGCCTGAGTTGTAATTTGTATATCAAAAACTTTAGCATTTTTTTCTTTGGAAAGATCGGTAAGATTGATTTCTTTTTTATCAAAATCAATGATAAAATCTGTTTCGCTGAACATGGGAAGTGAGATCAAACCATCAATTCCGTTCAGCTTCATATCAAAAGTAGAGTAAGGTATATTGGCGAATTTTTTTCCGGCAAACGAAACTTCACTGCTTTGAAATACAGGGATATCCATTCTCTCGCCAGTCGCACGATAAGCCGTCAGGAAATTATAGGTTGATTTTTGTTTTAAATCTTTAGCAAAACTGTCGAAGAATAAATTGATTCCACCACCAGTATCGAAGATGAAATTTCCTTCTTTTCCTTCAATATTAGCTTTCGCAATAATATGACCGGATGGAAGAATATTAATCGGCGTTTTTTGAGAAAATAAAAAACCGGATGCCGCAACAGCGAATAAGTACAATGTTTTTTTCATGGATTAGTTTAAATTAATGGGTTAAAATTAATAAAATTCAATGAAGTCTTAATCACTAAAAATAATGAAGGACACCAAAAAATGATGTCCTTCACCTAACTAAGTGTGTATGATGTAAGAAATTTTTATTTTTTCCAAAGGGTTTCGATTTCCTCTAATGATTTTCCTTTCGTTTCAGGAACCATTTTCCATACAAAAAGTAAGGATAAAACGCTCATTACTCCATAAAATCCGTAGGTAAATGCCCCACTGAATTCCATCATAAAAGGATAAGTCGATGAAATTAAATAATTGGCAGCCCATTGTGCTGCAACAGCAATTGCAATCGCACCTCCTCGTATTTTATTCGGGAAAAGTTCTGAGATTAAAACCCAGCAAATCGGTCCCCACGACATCATAAAAGATGCCGTATACACAATGATAAACACCAAAGTGGCAATCCCGATAATATGAAGGTAGGAGAAAATAGCAATGGCAAACATACCAATTGCCATTCCGATGGAACCAACGATCAATAAAGGTTTTCTTCCCCATTTATCAACAGTAAAAATTGCGACAACGGTAAAGACTACATTCACTAGTCCCATCACCACAGTCTGTAACATGGAAGCGTCTTTATGAACGCCCATGCTTTCAAAAATCCTCGGTGCATAGTATAAAGCAACGTTGATTCCAACAAACTGCTGAAAAACAGAAAGTAAAATCCCGATAATGATTACTGTTTTTCCGAAAGCGAAAATCTCACTTTTATGTTCGGCAACCGTACCTTTTATTTCGTTAAAAATCTGATGACCTCGAAGTTGTCCATTAATTTTGGTTAAAATTTTAAGCGCTTCATCATCTTTTTTTATCAACGTTAAATATCTCGGTGTTTCAGGTACAAAAAATAATAAAATCCCAAATAATGCTGCAGGAATCGTTAATGATAAAAACATATAACGCCATCCGATATTGTTGATCCATTCTACGGATTTTCCGTCGGCAATTCCCCAGTTGACAAAATACACCACCAACATTCCGAAGATGATTGCAAATTGATTCAGAGAAACTAACCTTCCGCGAACTTCAGCAGGGGCAATCTCTCCAATATACATCGGGCAAACGGCAGAAGCTAGTCCAACTCCGATTCCACCGATAATTCTGTAAAAATTAAAGGCTAGCAAAACTCCCATGGAATGTTCACCGTGCTTAAAGAATAAAAATTCTGGATAAGCAGCTCCTAATGCGCTGATGAAGAATAAAAATGCCGCCAGCATCAAAGATTTTTTTCTTCCTAATTTTGATGAGAAAAATCCTGAAACGGCTCCTCCGATAATACAACCAATCAATGCGCTGGAAATCGTTGCTCCATGGGCAAGAGAGCTCAATCCTAAAGGAATGATTAAATATTCCTGAATCGATTTTTCGGCTCCGGAAATTACAGCCGTATCATAACCGAATAAAAGTCCGCCTAAGGTAGCAACTAATGTTAATACAGTTACATACGTCATATTAATTTCCGCTTTTGCTCCCGAAGAATATTGTGATCCGGAATCTATTATTTGCATAGTGTCATGTAGTTTTAATGATAGGTGATTAATTTTTTATCTTTCAATGTAATCGATTGCACTTTTATATCTCTGTTTCCTAAAAATTAGACTTACTTATTTTCTTAATTTTAGAAATAATTATTTAAAAAGTGTTTTCAATATAAAATAATAATCAATGTTGATGATTTATTAATAATTGAAAGTCTCTAAATGTAATAATTTTAAACAAACTGCAAAGAGATTTTTACAATATCTTACTTTGTATGATAAGGGTAATCGTATGTGTTTGTTTTTTAGTTGAATAATCAATATTTATTGTTTTGTTTTTTACGATAAAAATTAAATTTTGTTAACATTAAGCAGGGTTTCCCTTTCCCAAATTTGTGTTCTGCATTGCGATTTTGAGATTATGTCTTACAAATATCAATTCTAAAACTTAATATTTTTCATTAAAAATTTTACATTTGAGCATGAATAACAGGAACCGTGGAAAAAATACCGGAGATGATGATTTGTTTGGAATAGAAAAGCAAATTGATAAGATGAGAGAGGCTGTTCAGGATGTGAAATATCTTTTGAGCCATGGATATGCAGAAAAGGCAAGTTGTGATTTGGCAGGAAATCGTTATAAACTTAAAACCCGACAAATTCAGGCTTTTCGTGGTGCTTCGGCATCAGAAAATCAGATTCAGACAAGAAAAAATAAGCAACTGAATTTTATCGATCTCAAAGGTAAATCTGTTTTTCTAGATGCCTTCAATATTTTGATTTTGTTGGAAAGTTTGCTTTCCGGAGCATATTTATTTCAGGGATTGGATGGCTGCTACCGTGATTTGTCAGGCGTTCACGGAACTTATAAAAGAGTGAACCAAACTTCTGAAGCAATTGGTTTAGTAGGTCGTTTTTTTCATCAGATAAAACCTGAAAAATTAGTTTGGCTTTTTGATCAACCGGTTTCTAACAGTGGAAGAATTAAGCAGATAATTCTTGATTTTGCTCAGGAAAATTCTTATAATTGGGAAGTATTTTTAGAATTTAATCCCGATAAATTTTTAGTGGAAAATGCTGAAATTGTGGTTTCTTCAGACGGCTGGGTTTTAGATCATTGCAAAAATTGGTTTAATCTCACAGATTATTTAATTACAGAAGAAAATTTGCCTGTTAATCTGATAAAACTCTTTTAAAAAATGAATCTGTTTCAACCCTATATTTCATTGTTTTCGAATGAATGGAAAGATCAATATTCTAAAATTTTAGCTGAAGAATATTTGGAAAACATGAGTAAGAATATTCATCGGTTTAAAGATGGAAATGTAGACTTTGTATTGCCTTATTTTAATGAAGAAAGTCAAATTGAGCGATCTGAAAGTTTTAAATTGTTTATTCAAACTCTTGAAGGTGATTCTTCACAGGAAAATATTGTTCAATCTTTGGAGCAAATTCCTTTTGAACATTGGTTGAATATTTTAGGACAACGGTTGACTTCTGCGAGTATTCGCGATGAATCTGCCATTCCGCCACTAAAAAATATTTTGATTGAGAGTTGTGAAAAGCCTTTTAATAATGAAATCACCATCGCACAACGAGCCTGGGAAAAACATGTCGGAAGAATGGAAGACGAGTTTTGGGGCGAAGTAAAAGGAAATAATCAAGAAAAACAGAAGAAAGTGATGGAAAAAATCCACCATATTTTAGATCACCAAACATGGTGGAATGTATTTTTTCATTACAAACACAATCTTGTATTTGAAGTTCGTGAAAAAGGAGGTCATGGTATTAGATGGAGCCACGGAGGGACTCATTTAATAGGCTTTCTCGAAACTTTTATTAATGATTAAAAGTTGAAGAATAATCTAGCTTTTGTTTTTAATCTGAAAGCAACTTTGGTTTGATACTGTAAAAGATCATAAATATCTTTTTCATTAGTATAAGTCTTGGGAACAGTTTGCCTATTAATCATCTTTATAGAGCGCCTTTTCATCGTGTTAAAGATAACTCTGGCAAAAGATTCTTTCGCTTTTTTCTTCGATTTGAATTGTGAAATTCCGTTAGAATGAAGTCTGTATTTATAAAGATCTTCATCAATAAATGCAGGATTTCCGTGATCTAATATTTTCAGATAAAGATCTTGATCCACAGCACTGGTAAGTTCAGGGTTGATACCTAATGTTTTTTGGTAAATTTCTTTTTTAAAAGTAAAAAAGTGAGCAAATTGAACCGGACAATTAAAAAAATACTTGTCGTTGTAGATTTGTTTTGTTTTTGAAAAAGTTTTGTCAGCCGTCAGATTTTCATCACACATCATCATTCTGGAATACGTAGCAACAATTTCAGGATTATTGTCGTATTCTGCTACCGATTTTTCTAGTGCGGTAGGGTAAAGCGCATCGTCAGGATCCAGATAACCACAGATTTCACCTTCTGCATATTCCATACATTTTCTCTTTGTGAAACCGCATCCTTTGTTAGATTCATTTTCAAACAGTTTGAAACGATCATCTCCCGAAATGATTCTTTTTATAATTTCCACCGAATCATCCGTTGAAGCATCATCCACTATTATCACTTCAAAATTAGTATAAGATTGATTGATAATAGATTCATAGCACTCCTTAAAGTACTTTCCGTTATTATAATTCGCTATAAGAACTGAAAATTTTATCACCATCATTAGAAATATTGTATAATGTAAATTTACGATTTTTTATTTGAAAGTATTTATTATTGGTTAAAATTTAATTTTTAATACTGTAATTTGTTATTATTCAATAAGATTATTTTTAAACGTGGTAGGTTAATGTTTTATATGTTTTTCTTTAAAATAATAAATGCTGTTGTTTGTATTAATCTCAACTTGGCATTTTGTTATTATTATTTGAAATTGAAAATATGATATATAATAATTTATGATTGTGAATAATTATTAATGCATAAAAAATATTTTTTGCTACGTAAAAAGAATGCGTACATGAAAAATAATTTTGCTTTTGTAAATAAAAAGCAATGGATTTTTCTAATCAAAACTTTACGCAAAACGAATGGGAAATATGTCTTAAGGTATTAAATGCCTTAAAAGATGAGCCATTTTCTAATTCTGATAATCAAACTTTTTCGGGATTAATTACGAAAATTCATAAGAATGCTAAAAAGCAAAGTCGTCAGGAAAATTACTTTCAGATGAAATCTCATGATTTAGAGATTAATTCTGAATCTGTACTAATGAAAAAAGCGTTGGCGGGAATTTCTGCTTTTTATGACGACCAAAAAGATGAAACACAACTTACAAAATTACAAATACCTAAAAACTGCTATTGCTGTAACCAAAGTTATCATTACGCCCATTCTTTTTACACGAGACTGTGCCCAAAATGTGCGGACGAAAATTACGAAAAACGTTTTTTGTCAACAGATTTAGCGGGAAGAAATGTAATTTTAACCGGAGGACGTGTAAAGGTAGGTTTCGCAACCGCTTTAAAATTGTTGAGAAATGGTGCCAATTTGGTTTTGACGACCCGTTTTCCGGCTTTGGCATTGGAAACTTTGCAGCAGGAATTAGACTATGGTGAATGGAAAAACAGACTTTGGGTATATGGTTTGGATTTGAGGGATTTAAAGGCAATTAAGGAATTTATAGATTTTTATAAATCGAATTTTGAAACGCTTGATATATTAATCAATAACGCAGCTCAGACGATTAAATATCCGGATCAATATTATTTGCCCATCATCAGACGTGAAAACGAAATGTTGGTTGAGTTTAAAAATAATCAAAAATTAATTCCAAACGCAACAGCAATTTCCTCCGAAATCGGAAAATTGGAATATGCTGAAAATGAAGAAACAAATGTCGCTTTGACGCGTTTCGGGCAACCTGTTGATAATCGGGATAAAACGAGCTGGAATTCTACATTGGAAGAAGTTTCGATGTACGAATTGGTTGAAGTGAATTTAATTAATCATATCGCACCTTATTTTTTGATTAAAGAATTAAAACCTTTAATGAAAAACTCAGTTTTTAAAGAAAAATTTATCGTGAATGTGACGTCTTCTGAAGGTATTTTCAGCTACGATAATAAAACGATTTTCCATCCACATACAAATATGACAAAGGCTGCTCTGAATATGATGACGCTCACTTCGGCAAAGGAATTTGAAAAAGATCAGATTTATATGACAGCAGTTGACGTTGGTTGGATTTCCACGGGAGCAAAGGAAAGTTTAAGAAAGAAACAGTTTGAACAAGGATATATTCCACCATTGGATTCTGTGGATGGAGCTGCGAGAATTTTACATCCGATTGTGGAAGGAATTAATGGAAATTATTTCAGTGGAGTTTTATTGAAAAATTATAAAATTAATAACTGGTAAAATATAGGAAGCGTTAGTTCAGCTGGAAGAATTTTGTCATTGCGCGGCAAAGGTCGTGGGTTCGAGTCCCACACGCTTCCAAAATGGAGATAATAGTTATAATGGAAAAATACATTTTGCTAAAGTGAGTTGCAGGTTCGATTCCTGCTTATCTTCCAAAACAGAAACGTTAGCTCAAAAGGAAGAGCCCTGATTTTCCAGGTCAGATGTTGCGGGTTCGAGTCCCGTACGTTTCGCAAGGAATACGAAGTTTATAGAGGGAATAAATACTTTCGCTAACATGCGAAAGAGTATGCAGGTTCGAATCCTGCGGTATTCCCATCTTAGATTTCAAGGCAAACGAAATTAATTCATATTTAATTCAAAAGCATGAAAAACATTTATAACAAGGGAACTTTCAGAAGTTATGAATGGGGTAAAATCGGACCTTATTTAAAAAAGTATGGGAATAAAAAATGGAGAAGGACTGAAAGATTAGAAATAGAAGATCAACTTAGAGAAACAACTCAGTTTTTTAAATGGAGAAGAAAAAAGCGAAAATTAATTTGGGCTAAAATTACAAGAGAAATCAATGGAAGAATAACTTCGAATTATAGGAGCTTTTACTCTGAAAAATCTTTTAAAAGCTCGATAAGCAGAGCCCATATAACAAGATATTTTTTAATAAATAATGATAAAAAAAGAAAAAAATGAACACATTTATTGATATTGGTATCAACTTAACCAATAAACAATTTTATAACGAACAAGAAGAAATCATCAACCGCGCCCTTGACAATGGAGTAGAGCAAATGATTCTCACAGGAACGAGCGTTCGTGGAAGTAAAGAGTCAGCAGAGATTGCAGAAGATTATCCCGAAATTTTATTTTCAACTGCTGGAATTCATCCGCATGATGCAAAATCTTTCAACAATGAAAGTCTTCATGAATTAAGAAAACTTTTAAAGCTCGAGCAAGTGGTTTCCGTTGGAGAATGCGGACTGGATTTCGACAGAGATTTTTCGCCAAGATCCATTCAGGAAAAATGCTATCGCGCTCAACTTGAACTATCAATCGAAGTGAATAAACCTCTTTTTCTTCACGAAAGATCGGCTTTCAAAAGGTTTAATGAAATTACAGACGAATATTTATCAAAACTTCCAAAAGCAGTGGTTCATTGTTTTACCGGAACTTTAGAGGAAGCGAAAATTTATTTGGATAAAGGTTTTTACTTAGGTTTTACTGGAGCTATTAGCGATCAAGGTAGATTCAAATATTTGGAAGAAGTCATTAAATATGTTCCCCTCGACCGAATGATGATCGAAACCGATGCGCCTTTTATGCTTCCGAAAAATATGCCTCGAATGCAAAACCGTAGAAACGAACCTTCATTTTTGCCTTATGTTGCCCAAACGATTGCCAATGTAAAGAAAATCAGTATTTCTGAAGTTGCCGATGAAACAACAGAAGTTGCAAAAAGTTTTTTCAGAATATAAAAAAAGAGTTCTACATCACTGTAAAACTCTTTTTTATAAATATTTTCAAACGAAGGATGTTTGCTTTTTATAAACTTTTAAGTGCTGATTCCAACGCTAATTCCATCATTGGTTTCAACGCTTTTTCTCTTTCGTCGGCAGAGATTTTTTCGTGAGTCGGGATAATGTCTGTTACCGTAAGAATGGTTGCGGCATTTTTTCCTAAATATTGAGCATTGGCGAATAATCCAAAAGCTTCCATTTCTACAGCAGGACAGTTATATTTCGTTGCAATGGCAGGAACTGCAGGATCTTTTCTGTAGAAAATATCACTACTGTGAACATTGATTGCTTTTGCTTTTAACGAAAGTTCTTCAGCAGTTTGGTTGATTGTATTGAAAATATTTCCTTGGTGAGAAAGAATTTCATCTTCAATTTCCCAAGCATATTTTGCATACGTACTTTCACTGGCTGCATTTTCAACATTTAAAATATCAAAAAGCTGAAGCTCTGTATTGTAAGCGCCACAAGTTCCGATTCTGATGATCGTATCTACATCATATTCTGTAAACAACTCAAAAGAATAGATTCCGATGCTTGGGAAGCCCATTCCGCTGGCTCCCACAGAGATTTCTTTTCCTTTGTAAAGCCCTGTATAATAGAAAATACCTCTTGTTTTACTTACCAGTTTGGCATCTTCTAAAAAATTTTCGGCAATATATTGTGCGCGAAGCGGATCTCCGGGTTGTAACAAAACTTTAGCAATTTCTCCTTTTTTTGCGCTAATGTGAATACTCATAATTTTATTTTGAAAGTGCAAAGATAGCAAATATGTGCATAGCTAATTTCTAATCTTTATATGCGGTAAATATCAATGTGATAAAATTATTTAATCAGTTTTTTTGGAGCTTTTTCGCGCTTTCCGCACTCGCTATTTCTTTGTTTCGGGCTGCGGCTGGCAAAGCCAGCC
>NZ_JBDFPQ010000011.1:0-8179 GCF_039672645.1 Chryseobacterium sp. C39-AII1 | reverse complement strand
CCCCCCCCCCCCCCCCCCCCCCCCCGAAACAAAGAAATGAGCTCAAACAAATGCTCCAATCACGGCTAGGGAAGTTGTTTACCAATTAAAAATCAGTAATAACATTCACCTTTTATCATTCAAAATGAATCTACAAAAAATAAAAACTTCCATCACCAAACTTTCTAACTTCCATCTTTTTATTATTTCATCATCAATCCTTCATTTAAAAATTTTATTGTCGGATAAATAATTCTATTTTTGTTATATCATGGAAACCAAATCCCCATTTTTAGACACTTTATTTATGCTTCGGAAAGACGAATGCATCACTATTTTTACGGACATTCAGAAAATCTCAAAAAAAGAAGAGCACGATGCTGTAGATTATTTTGAATCTGAATTCCAAAAAGAACGTCTTGAGTTTTTATCAGATCAAATCAGTTGTGATAAAGAGGCGGCTGTTTGGGCTGCAAAAGTTCTGTATCACAGTGCACAATTGCATCTTATCAGAAAAGGAACCGGAAAAGATTTAGAAAAACTGATTCCGAAATTTAAAGGAAAAAGAGATGTTTCATCCATGCTGTCGGCCGATCTTTCACTGAGGTTTTTACCACAAATCATTATCGTCCTTCAAAATGCAGATCCTGAAGATGCTTTAGTAAAAATGCTGGAAGATATTCTATTGCAATTTCATTATTCAGGAATTGGACATGATTTAAATCTGGAAAAAATAAATTGGGAAGAAGAACTGAAAGATAAAACCTACCGAAAATTATATCTCGAAAGAATTGTAGAAAAAAAAGCATATCAGCTTGCCGAAATTCCTTATATTAATCAGTTATTGATCGCCGAATTTGGAATGTATAAAGATATTTTCTGGAGAGAATTAAAAATTGTAAAGGATTAAATCTTTGTTGTCTTTGTTAAGTGAAACGCCTTTGTGAACTTAAAAACATTTATTTATTAAAAAGAAACTTAGCGCTCTTTGCGTTTAAAAGATAAAATAAAAAATTAATGACTCAGAATATAGAAAAATTAAACAAAGTACTGTCCTATGTGAAAGATACTTTTGTTGGAAAAAATGATGTAGTAGATCTATTGGGAATCTGCCTTTTGGCAAGAGAAAATGCCTTTTTGTATGGTCCTCCGGGAACGGCAAAATCTGCTATTGTGAGAACATTGGCCAATACTGTAAAAGATGGCAAAAACTTCGAATATCTTTTGACACGTTTTACCGAACCCAACGAAATTTTCGGTCCTTTTGATATCAGAAAATTAAAGGAAGGTGAACTATTGACGAATACCGAAGGAATGATGCCGGAAGCTTCCATGGTTTTTCTGGATGAGATCTTCAATGCCAATTCGGCGATTTTGAATTCACTTTTGATGGCTTTGAACGAAAAAATTTTCAAAAGAGGAAAAGAAACTAAGCATCTTCCTGCCTTAATGTTTGTTGGAGCAAGTAATGTTCTTCCCGAAGACGAAGCGTTGAATGCTTTGTTCGATCGTTTTCTGATCAGAATTAATGTCGATTATGTACATCCCGATCTTCTTCAACAAGTACTTTTAGCCGGAAGAAAACTGGAAAATTTTGTGGAAACGGAAACTCCGGAAATTTTGGCTCATGAGATCAAAGAACTTCAGGGTTTGTGCAGAAGCATAGATTTGAAGCCTATTTATGAGGTGTATTTAAATACGATTATCAGTCTTAGAAATACAGGAATTGCCATTTCCGACCGTAGAGCGGTAAAGTTGCAGAATTTGATTGCAGCAAGTGCTTTGATTTGCGGAAGAAATGAAGCCATTTTATCGGATTTATGGGTACTGAAACATATTTGGGACACCGAAGAACAGATTGAAATTCTGGAAGGTATCATCAACAGGACGATTGAAAAAGATGAAAATCCTCAGTCTCATCCTCAGGCATTGCAAAACAAAACGCCGAATCCTGAAGAAGTGATGAAAGATGTTAAAATTTTGATTGAAAAATGGGAAAGCGGCGCATTAAGTTTTGAAGAGCAGAATGTCATCAAAGATAAATTGAGATATCTTCAAACGCGTTGCGACTGGATCAAAAATCCTGAACAAAGACAATTTATTCAAAAAGAAATTGAAAGTCTATGGCAGAAGATTCTCCAAAGCGCATAAAAGAATATTGGGCAGAATTTCCGCGTTCGTCTGAAGATTTTCTAGGCTCGATCCGAGATTGGAAAAATGTTCAGATCGCAACGGATGATGAGATCATTTGGCTCAGAGGTTTTACCGAAGAACAGACAGTTTCTTCGGAGCTTCAGCAGTTGCCTAATTTTTTACTTTACGAATTACGAGACGGACTTTTATTCAGAATAGAAGCTTTGGTTCCGAGTAAAAAAATACGAACAGGTTTGCTTTGGATGTCGATTCATAAAGCTTTGCAGCTCACTTTTCCTCCTTCCAATCAGAATTTTTTTGGAATCGATGGAAAAATTGAAGTTCAGCTAAAACCGAGTGAAGAAGAGCAGCCGGCAACCGCTTTGTTATGTTCTATGAAAGATGTCAAAGAAATGCTCATTGCAATGCCAAAATTCAAACTGGAAAAAATCAACTGGATTGTTATTAATGATAAAGCTTTATTTATGGGAAATCCGTTGCTGAGCTTTCCGGGGAAAACATTTTGGCTAAAAAACGATCATTTATTGCCGACAGGTTTTGATTTTGAGTTTAAAAATCTGAGCACTTTACTGCAAAAAAAATATAATGAAGAACAAGGTAAATGGCTTTTATGGAACGAAGACGGAAGTTATCTTTCAATCGATAAAAATGATTTTCGAAAGTTGTCTGTAAGCTCATTTCGCCTCACCGAAAAATCGAAGGAATGGATATAAATCAATATTTCCAATCGTATGAAAATTATTTCTGGGAATGGACGACCGATGAAGACGTTCCCGATGAATCCGGCTATCACGAAAACAATCTTATTTCGATCCCGAATATAGGACCGATTGCGTATAGAGCGTATGTGATCGAAGTTTTGAAAATGTTAAAAGTAGGTTTTCCGAGTTTTGGTTCTCTGCTTTTAACTTTGTATGCCACTCAGGATGGGTATATCAATTTTAATGATGCATTGGCTCCGACAAAGAATTTTTACGGCGATGGAGATGCTGTAAAAGGAATTGTGAATATAACGGTTGATTTTCTAGAGCGCGTAAAAAGTTTAGATAAAGTCTATAAAAAAGGTCAAAATAGAATCACGCTTTTACAAACCTTATTTGGAAGCGTTTATCTTCGATTGTCGTCCGGAAATTCTGAATTAATTTTAGGAAGATACCGAAAAAGACCGCATAAAATTGGCGAAAGCGCAGTTAAAAAGTATGCAACTCCCAACTTTGTTTATAATGATCTACGGATTTTTGAACGATTAAACCAAATATTTCCGACAACACAGTCCATTATTGATGCATTACAGGGAAAAATTGATGATCTTGAATTGGAAGATGAAATTGCCGAAGATGAAGCCACTGTAGAAAGTGCCGGTAATGATTTCATTCAGGAATTGATCGAAGAGCCAAAAACATTTCAGGTTGGAAGTTTGATTAAAAGAATCTGGAGCGGTTTAAAAATTCCGATGAAGCATCTTTCGCCTGGCGAACAGCCCATTGGTGGTGTTTCTGATATGACGAATAAAGGTGAACTTCACAAAATGCTTTTGTCTGAATTTGCTAATGAAGATGAGGTTTTCATGAGTAGAATTGCCAATAATGAGGCATTGTATATTCAAAGGGAAATTCCGCCTGAAGAAAATATTTTTGAAAGAATTATTTTAATCGATACTTCCCTGAAAAATTGGGGAACGCCGAAGGTTTTGTCTTTTGCTTCCACGATTGCGATCATCAAACATCCGAAAGCACACACGGAATGTAAAGTTTTTGCCTTGGGTAAAAATATCACGCCGATGTCTTTGGATAAAGTGGAAGCAGTGGTTGAAAATCTGAATCAGGTGAGTGGTTTATTGGATGTTTCACCTGCATTGGACGAGTTTTTCAGTAAAAAGCATTCTGAAAAAGATCTGGAAGTTTTCTTTGTTACGAATGAGGAAAATTTAGCCAATCCCAATCTTCAGAAGGTGATTCACGAGAATAGAGATCGATTGAAATTTATTGTAACCACTTCGGCAAATGGTGAACTGAATTTTTATAAACATCACAACGGAGCCAGAAAACATATTCAGAAAATTATCTTGCCTTTGCAGGAATTATGGGCAAATCCTCCAAAGAAAAAGACGGTTCAAAATAATAATGCTCAGAAAAGCGGATCTAAAACTCCGGTTCCGTTGAATTATCCGGTTTTATTTCCAACACCAAAAAGCAGAATTACTACTTTTTTATATGAAGGAGAATTTTATATTTTAAGTAGTAAAAAGCAGTTGTTGAGAACATATTTGTCAGACAATTATTATAATAAGAATATTTATGAAAGTTTTAGAATTCATCGGGGCTCAGAGGTTTTGGTTGAAAATATTTCAATAAAAGCAAAGGGGCAGTTTGCGTTGGCTAAGGATAAACAGGGAAATTATATCATTTGCCAATATCAGCCGGATAAAAAATTGCTTTCAAAACTGAATGTGATTACCGGAGAATATTCTGATCTGAATGTAACGGGACAAAATATTCCGTTGAATTTTAATCTTATTTACTTTAACCGAAATTTTTATCTGCATGAAGATGGTTTTCCGATGATTTTCAAAATCAATATTGAGGGTAAAATTTCTATAGAACAGGTAGAAAATAATGAAGAAATAAGCAGACGATTTATCCGAAACACGGCAGAGCTGGCGAGGCTTCATAATGGTGGAGAAAATATTTTGAGCAATTTCGGAATCATAGGAATTAATGCAGTACAAGAATTGGTGGTTTCCAAATTGGCTTTATCACGTAGGTTTGATAATGTATATAATTTTAATAAAAATCGTATGGATTTGGATGTCATCGCAAGCCAGAATAAGAATAAATATACTTTTGGAGACGGCAGTGAAATCATTACTGATACACGTGGAATGCTCACTTTTAAAAGCAGTAACAAGCATATTCCTACTTTTTATATACCTTCCACTCAATACGGTTATCTCGCGTTGGCAACCGGAAAAGATTTTGGTGGGTCAGAATATTACCTGCCTAAAAATACGCAGTTGAAGATTAAAGAAATGGACGAAATGTATACGGATTATATGAAGAATTTCATTAAACATATTTTGGATTATGGAACTAAGAATTAAACCTTTTCCGAAAAATAGTTATCCAAAGAAAGGACTTTTGATAAAAGGTTCTTCACCTTTGGTATGGCTTCAGGAAATGGAATTGTTAGGAATTGATCTGAATGAGGTGAAATCTTTTGCGATTCCGTCTGATGAACCGAATAGTTTATACGGATGTTTTTTGATTTTCAATGGTTTTGCTCCTAATGAAATTGGAAAAAATGCTTATTTTCAGTCGGTTGATGATCGATTGTTTATTCCTGAAAATACTATTTTTTATCCGCAGATTTTGCCGGAAGAGTGGAAAAGTTCAGGTTCAGAATATCTGATTATGCATCCTGATTTTGGTTTGGTGAAATTGTCAGAGCAAATTGATTGGCTGGAAGTCATTCAATCTCCTTTGCTGGATTCTTCGAAAGTTCGAAAACCTTCAAACGGAGTTAAAATTCCTTCTGAAATTAAGAGTTATACCGTGGAGATGGATGATGATAAGGTGTTGGAAGCTTTATCTAAACCTAAAACCGATGAGGAATGGATGAAAGATTTACCATTCGATCTGAAAAAAGTATTAGCAGGAAATCAAAAGGAAATTGAAAAATATTTAAAATATATCGAGCAGCATCCGGATAGAATCGTGGATTTGGGTGTACCGTTGGATGTCATGGGAACTTCACGCGGTGATGGTTTCAGCAAATTTAAATTTGGCGAGGGAATGTTCGGTAGATTATTTGGAAATATGTTTGGCGGAAACAATAATTCAGCTGAAAATTTTTCCGATACTGAACGTCCTCGTAAAAAAAGCTATTTCTGGATATTTTGGGTGATCATTATTATATTTTCAATCATAAGATTTGCGATACGATGGGATAAAATGAACTCTACACCTGAAAAAAGTGAAAATGTTCAGACGAGTAACCTTCCGGTAATTTCAAAACAATCAGATCCGCTGATGTTCGAATCGGGAGTTACGGAAATAGATATGAAAATTGATTCTATTTATCGCGAAAAAAGGACTCAGCTTTCAAGAGAACTCAACAAAACGAGACAAATTTACACATATAATGATGATTTGGTAACTCAGCACCATCTTCAGAATGGCGGACGAAATCTGGAAACTGTAGAAAATGATATTGCGATCACAAAAAATAAAATGAAAAGGTCGAAAGATTCTCTGAAGCAGATTTATAATCAGAAAATTTTTCAGCAGGTGGAAGAAAAATCAACAGGTTTTAAGAAAAAAATTGCTGATTCTCTGAAACAATCAACCGGAAAACCTGCCGATAAAGGTTTGGTGAAAAGCATTTGGAATAAAAAACAAATTCTGATGATCGATTCTCTAGGAAAGTATTACGGAACAAAAGAAGAACCCGAACTTCCTGTTATTCATGATGGTAAAAATAATTTTGAAGAGCTGCAAAATGCAACACCGAAGAATAATACCTCATTTATGGAAATCGTCTGGCTGATCATCTTTATGATAGGAGCGGTAGGACTTTATAATTATCTGGTAAAGAGAAATTATTTTGATATCGGCGGCGAAAATATTCCGGCAGGAGTGAAAGTATTACTCATGATTATCCTTTTGGGAATGTTGCTTTATATTTTTTATCCGCTCATTAATATGTTTGGCTACAACTGGTTTGTCTGGTTGCTTATCGTGTGTGTGATCGTCGTATTATATCGACTGTTCAGTAAAGATAAAACCATCTTAAAATCTGATAAAAATGAATAAACAAAGATTTACAGATAAATTTATCGCGGCACTTTTTATCCTGATATTCATTAAAATATTCGGAATTCTGGCCGAGCTTTTCCATAAGAGCTTTTGGGATGTGTTTGCTACTTTTTTAATTTTTGTAGTAGTGGCTATTGTTGTGCTTATTGTGGTTATTTTTCAATCTGACAAAGAAATAAACAATGCCAATGCTGGAAAAGGTGGCAGATCGATGGCGGGAAATAGCTCGTATGTAGAATCCTCAGTTTTCAACAGGCTTCATAATATATACGAAGAACGTGCGCAAAAATACATTTCCGAGAAAGATTACAGAAATGCGGCAAAAGTGTATATCAATCTTTTGAAAGATAATTATCGCGGTGCAAAAACATTGGCAGACGGCGAATTGTATAACGAAGCAGCAGTAATTTACCTCAAAAAATTAAATAATAAATCTGAAGCAGCCCATTGTTACGAAAAAGCAAAACAGTATAAAAAGTCGATTGAATTATATAAAGAATTGGGGCAAAAAGAAAAAGTGGGAGATCTGTATAAGGAAATTAACGAAGTGGAAAATGCCAACAATTATTATCAAATGGTGGTTGATGATTATGTGAAATATAACCAAATGGTAAAAGCTTCTTTAATTTATCGTAAAAAAATGGAAAAACCGGAAGCAGCTCAAAAAATTCTACTTCAGGGTTGGGAAGAAAATAAAGATGCTTTTAATTGTTTGAATAACTATTTTGCGAATATCTTCGATGTTAAAAATCTGGATTCTGCGATTCGTGAAGTGTATAAAAAGACGCCTTCCAAGAAAAAATCGATTTATCTGGATGCAATGAAGCATGAATTTAAAAAAGATGTTCAGCTTCAGCCGAGCGTAAGAAATATTGCTTACGAAATTATTGCTGAAAAAATTAAAACCCATTCTGAAATAGTGAATGAATTAAAATATTTTAATCCTGATGATGAGGTAATTTTAAAGGATATTTCAAGATATAAAATGAATCGGAGTAAAATTTTTGGACATTAAAATTTTATCTATAAATGCTTCGACTTCGCCCAGCATGACCTCTCTAATACTAACTGTTTTTATTAGCGGTTAATTTTTAGCATTGTCATGCTGATTTCTATGACAAAACCAAGCTATTTATATAATTTTTTTCATAGGGTTTTTGTTGATTTATTACGGCAAAAACTCTGTGAACAATTTTATTTCTCACATTATTCAGTACCAGCATTTTATTTTT
>NZ_JBDFPQ010000010.1:150967-165279 GCF_039672645.1 Chryseobacterium sp. C39-AII1 | reverse complement strand
TGTAATAAACTTTTGAGAATCTGTTTTGGAGTGGTGAAGAATAAGACGAAATATCAACCGGATTATCAAAAAAACTTTAAAATTTTAACCTAAATAATTTGCAATTTAACATAGAACATCGGGGCTAAGATTGCAGTCCTTACATCAAAAGTATTATTATAATTTGATGACTTTACAAGATAGGAACTTCAAAAAACTGATAATCTTGGCACTAATTTTTCATTGTTGGTTGCAGTCTATTATAGGTCATATCAATAATATTAATTGGTATAAAATCTAAATTAAATTGTGTGCAATATAATTTTCAGCAATACATTTGTGATATCAATTTTCAAATTAGTTTAACTATAAAATATTGTGAAGTTTTCGAAACTTTCAACAATTAAAAATAAATAAGATGGATCAACAATCAGAACAGAAAATAAGAGAAATATTCGCTCAACAGAAAGCATTTTTCAAAACCAATCAGACAAAAGATATTGAATTCAGAAAGGCTCAATTGAGAAATTTCCGTGAAGTATTTTTAAATCACACAGATGCACTTTGCGAAGCATTAGATATCGATTTGGGGAAAAGCAGAAAAGAAGCGGAATATGTGGAAATACAAATCGTAATCAGCGAACTTGATTATCTTTTAGAAAATATTGATGACTGGGCAAAACCTACGGAAGTTCCTTCGAAACCTTTACCATCAGGAGCTGAAGTCTCCAGCAAAATTATGTATGAACCTTATGGCGTAAATTATATTATCGGACCGTTTAATTATCCGGTTCAGTTGACTTTCAGTCCGTTGATTGGCGCTCTGATCTCAGGAAATACAGCCATCATTAAGCCTTCTGAAAATACACCTCATGTGGCAAAAGTTCTGGAAGATATTGTGAAAGAATCTTTTGATGAATCTTACGTTGCCGTTGTTCAGGGTGCAATTGAAGAAAATACTTTACTATTGAGCTTACCTTTTGATTATATCTTTTTCACCGGAAGCCCGAATGTAGGGAAAATTGTAATGAAAGCTGCAGCCGAACAATTAATTCCTTTAACTTTAGAATTAGGTGGAAAATCTCCAACAATCGTTCATAAAGATGCTGATCTTGACAAAGCAGTAGCCAGAATTTCTTACGGAAAATGGATCAATTGCGGACAAACCTGTGTGGCTCCTGATTATATTTATATTCATGAATCGCTGAAAGATGAATTTATTGAAAAGTTCAAAACGTATTTAAAAAGTACATACGACGATCAAACGCTTGGAAAAATCGGGAAAATAGTAAGTCAGCAACAAATTAAAAATCTTGCAGGTTATTTGGAAGCAGCTCCAGAAAAAGTAATTTACGGTGGAAATTATGATCTTGAAACCAGACATTTCGAAGCTACTTTAATGGATAATGTAACTTGGGATGATAAAGTAATGCAGCAGGAAATCTTTGGGCCGATCCTTCCGATCATGACTTATAATGATATTGATGAAGCTTTGGAGGAAATCAATAATCGTCCGAAACCTTTGGCTCTGTATGTTTTCACCGAAGATCAGGATTTTGCACAAGATGTTTTAAACCGAACAACAAGCGGCGATGCAGAAATCAACAGTGCGATCGTGCATGTGGGTTCTCACTTTTTGCCTTTTGGTGGTGTAGGAACTTCAGGAATGGGAAAATATCACGGAAAATTCAGTTTTGATAATTTTAGCCATACAAGATCTGTGCTTCAGGTAAAATAATTTGAAAACAATTAAAACTATATTAAAGACTGTTCAACTTAGGATGAATGGTCTTTTTTGTTTAAATTAATATCATTTTTTTTGAGGAAAAATCATGTTTTTAGCCTAAAGATGAGCCCTTAACAAACTTTAACCTCGTTAAACTTTTACAATTCATTAATATTTAAGATATTTGCGCATTGTTTTAAAAATAAAGAATGAAAAAAATCTTTGTACTATCATTTATATCGGTGGGATATTTCCTAAATGCACAGAGTTTAAGTAACTCGCCCTATGCAACATACGGAATTGGAGATGTAAAATATGATAATACGATTGAAACTGCCTCTATGGGAGGTATATCAACAGCTTTTATCAGCGACTTTTCGAGTAGTTTCAATTTTGCCAACCCAGCTAACAACGCTAATTTCGAGCTTACAAGTATAAAGCTGGAAGCTACCAACGAAAACAATTACTTCAAAACAAATTATAATAATACGAAGTCTACCAAACATTCTACGTATTTGTCTAACATTTCTTTGGCTTTCCCAATTTCATCGAAAATAAAAATGGGATTGTCTTATCAGCCATACAGCTCAAAAAGCTATGACATCCTTAATTCTGAAACAAGAAAAGATGAAATGGGCAATGAGTATGTGGTTGCCAATCGTTTCAAAGGAAGCGGTACGCTGAACACAGCTATGGTTGCATTAGGTTATAAAATTACTCCGGAATTTTCTGCGGGTTTAAGAGCCAATTTATATTTCGGAACTCTATATGATACCAATGAACTTGCTCGTTCTAATGCAGAATTGGTAAATGGTTACGAAACGAAAAACAGCATCAAAAACTTCAACTTCACATTAGGAGCAACGTATCAAAAAGTAAATCCTTCTACAGACCGTAAGTTTACGATAGGTGCAACAACTACTTTTGGAAATACTAATGGTAATATGACGACTGATTATACCAACAGTACGTACTATTATTCTGCAGTAGATGTAAAAGCAGGGCAATCTATTATTGAAGAAAAAAGTACTAAATCTAAAAACCTTCTTCCGTTGCAGGCTTCATTAGGGGTTGGATATGGAGATGAAAACCACTGGTTTGTGTCTACACAGCTAGACTATAAAAAAGGAGAAACGGTTTCTTACTTCGGAAATACTTTCGATATGCAAGATTCTTACAGAGTAGCAGTCGGAGGTTGGTATTTGCCAAACTATAACAACTTCAGAAGCTATTTCTCAAGAGTGGTTTACCGCTATGGTGCTTTTTATGAAAAAGGAAATATTCAGCTTGCAGGAAACAATATCAACAAGTTTGGTATCTCTGCGGGAGTTTTATTACCATTCAAAAACAGCAGTATAACAAGAATGAGTGGTCTTGAACTAGGCATCGAACTAGGAAAAAGAGGAACACTTAAAGATAATCTGATTAACCAGAATTTTATTAACTTTAGAGTCGGCTTTAATTTTGCCGATAAGTGGTTTAGAAAAACTCTATACAACTAAGAATGAAGTTGAGAAAAAACATATCATATAAAAATATAGCATGCCTTTTTAGTTGTGCTATATTTTTTATATTGACCTCCTGTGACGAAGATGTAACAAAAGCCAACGGCAAACAAAGTATAAATTTCCCTTCGCAGATTATTAATAATGCCAATATTATTCAAAGAGATTCGGGATTTGTAACCTTGAGAGCCATTGCCCCGATTATTGAAAAATATGAATTGATTGATAGCCCATATGTTGTGGCAACAAAAGGAATCAACATTCAGTTTTTTGATAAGAAAAAGCCTAAAATTCCCGGAAAAATTACGGCTAAATATGCTAAAATTTTTGAGTCTAAAAAATTCTATGAAGCTAAAGGCGATGTAAGAATCACTACCAATGAAGGTCAAAGATTTGCCATGCAAACCTTATATTGGGATCAGCCAAAACAAAGAATTTACACTCACGACACGGTTTACGTAACGATGGAAGATGGTTCTACATTAATTGGTGCCAAAGGAATGACGGCAAAAGACGACTTTTCAGAATACACTTTTTATAAGAATACCGGAGATTTCAGTGCGGCAAAAATCTCTGAATCTAAAAAATAAGCAATCATGGTTTTGCAGGCAATTGGTTTAATGTCCGGAACAAGCCTTGATGGCTTGGATATTTGTTTTGCAAGATTTGAAAAGCAAGAAGTTTGGACTTTTGAGATTCTTAAAGCAGAAACAATTTCTTATCCTAAAAATTGGGAAGAGAAACTCCGAAACTCGATACACTTATCTGCTGAAGATCTATTGGAAATCCATTCCGAGTATGGTTTCTATTTGGGTGAATTGGTGAAGAATTTCATCAAAAAGCATCAATTAGAAAACATTGATTTAATCGCTTCTCACGGGCACACTGTTTTTCATCAACCACAAAGAAAATTCACGTTACAGATTGGTGACGGAAGAGCTATAAAAATTAAAACGAACTTGCCTGTTATTTATGATTTCAGGACTCAGGATGTTTTGATGGGCGGAAATGGCGCTCCTTTAGTTCCTATTGGTGATGAAATTTTATTTTCACAATACGAAGCCTGCTTAAATTTAGGCGGATTCTCTAATATTTCATTGAAAATTAATAATCAAAGAATCGCTTTTGATATTGCTCCTGTGAATATTGTCCTCAATAAACTGGTACAAAAATTCAATAAAAGTTTTGACGAAAATGGAGATTTAGCAAAAACGGGAAATATTAATGAAGGTCTTTTATCAAAACTCAATTCATTAAACTTTTACCAACAATCACACCCAAAATCTTTAGGAATTGAATGGTGTAATGAAAATATTTTTCCTCTATTTGAACAAACAGAAATGCTTGATATTTTAGCCACTTTCACTGAACATGTAAGCCAACAAATCGCGAATATTATCAACGAATATCAATTAAAAAACATTCTTTTTACAGGCGGCGGAACTTACAATACTTTTTTAGTTGAAAAAATTAAGGCTAAAACTACTGCCGAAATCATTATCCCACACAAAGAAATCATTGATTATAAAGAAGCATTAATTTTTGCTTTTATGGGCATTTTAAGATTGAATAATGAGATCAATGTATTGGCTTCTGCTACGGGAAGTTTTGCGGATCACAGTTCGGGAGTTATGGCATAAAAAAAACCTCCATTGCTGAAGGCTTTCTATCTTATTTATAAACTTCGATTTTATCCGTCAAAGTATTAATGAAATTCTGAAGAGGTTTTTCAACCATCATTTTAATAAAAGGATTAAATTTTCCTTCAAACAACATTTGCACCTCAGTTTGGTTTTCGTTTAAAGGATTTAAAGTTGCGGTCAATGCAAAATCTAAGCTTGAACTTGCAGACTTCAATACAGCTTTCTGATCGTTCACTTCATCTATTTTAAGGGCAATTTCAGGCATTCCCTGTAATCCGAATTTAAATCCATCTTCTCTTGTTTCAAATTTCTGAAGACCATCCGGCATAAATTCTTTGTAATTTTCAGGAGATTTCAGTATTTCTACAAGCTCCTTCGATGATTTATTCACAATAATCTTTCGTCCTTCTAAATTCATTTTTTATTTTTGTATTTAAATTCTTAATTCTTACAAATATATGTATAAAGTTTTTGTGAACGAAAAAAAATTGTTACTGTCTAAGCAATCTGAGAACTTAGAAAAATCGCTTAGCTATGAAAGCTTCACAACTTTAGAAATGGCTTTGGATCTGCTGGAGAACACTTCAGCCAACGAACTGAACGTGTACGGTGAAAATATTGAAGAAATCTGGACAGACTTTCAGAAACTTTTCAGAATCATTGAAGCGGCAGGCGGAATTGTAAGTAATGAAAATGGAGAAATTCTTTTCATCAAAAGATTAGGAAAATGGGATCTTCCAAAAGGAAAAATGGAAAAGGGAGAATCGCGTGAAGAATCTGCGGTAAGAGAAATCGAGGAAGAAACAGGTTTAAAAGATGTTGAATTGGTACAATTCATCAATACAACGTATCATATTTATATCGAAAGAAACGGCGATAAAGTTCTGAAATGTACGCATTGGTTTGAAATGAACTTTAATGGTGAAGATACCTCAAAACCACAAACAGAAGAAGGAATTACCGAAGTTGCCTGGAAAAACGACACTCAGATCGAAGATGAAGTTTTTCCAAACACATTCAAAAATATTAAGTTGATTTTAAAAGAATTCTGGAGCAATAGATCTAAATAAAGTCTATTGCTTTTTCCAGCGCAATTCCTCTGGAACCTTTTAGCAATACGTTTTCTGACTGAATTTTATTCGATTTTAAATATTCTGTTAGCTCTGCCGTATTCTCAAAAGATGTTTCAGATGAATTGATGCTTTTAAAGTTTTTGCCAACGGTAAAAATTTCATCAAAACCTAAGTTTTGGGCTAAATTTAAAATATTTTGATGCTCTTTTTCACTCTCTTCTCCTAGCTCAAGCATATCACCAATAATGATTGTTTTTGAACCTTCAAAGGTGATAAAATTATGCAAAGAAGCCGTCATAGAACTCGGATTGGCATTATAAGTATCCAACACCAACGTTTTACCATCTTTTTTCACGACCTGAGAACGCATATTCGTTGGTGTGTAATTCTCAATGGCATGTTTAATTTTATCGAGATCGATTCCAAAGTGTAAGCCTAAACTTGCCGCTGCACAAAGATTGGTGAAATTGTACTCCCCTGTTAATTTAGAAACAGCTTTTTCATTTTGATAAACTAAACCTACAAAATGCTCTTCTGAAAATGTTTCAAAATTATAATCTGAAGTCTCTTTTCCAAACGTAATTGTTGGCGAATAATTTTCTGTTTTTTCAATCTGAATGGGATCATTTTCATTAATCAAAATAGTTTGACCGTGAGTTTTTAAATAATCATATAATTCAGATTTACCTTTAATTACTCCTTCAAAACCTCCGAAGCCTTCAAGATGGGCTTTACCAAAGTTAGTGATATAGCCATAATTTGGCTTGGCAATTTTCGAAAGTAATTCAATTTCCTTCTGATGATTGGCTCCCATTTCAATAACCGCCATTTCATGTTCTGGTTTAATCGAAAGCAGCGTTAAAGGAACTCCAATATGATTGTTCAGGTTTCCGAAAGTATATTGAACATTGAATTTTTCTGACAGTACAGCATGAATCAATTCCTTCGTCGTAGTTTTACCATTACTTCCCGTTAATCCGATAATAGGAATTTGAAGCTGATTTCTATGATGAATGGCAAGCTGCTGCAGAAATTCTAACGTTGATGGAACATAGAAAATGTTTTTAGCTTCGTTTTCAAAATGCTTTTGTTCAACAATTACGGCTAAAGCACCTTCATCAATAGCTTTTTCGGCCAATGTTGCTGCATTGAAATTATCTCCTGAAAAAGCGAAAAAAATATCATTCTTTCCTATTTTTCGGCTATCGATAGTTACTTTATTTGATTGTAAAAATAAAGTGTAAAACTGTTCTATATTCATAATTCAAAAATAAAAAAACCTTCCAAAAATTCGGAAGGTTTTTTAAAAATATTTTTTGATAAATATTATCTTCTAGTTCTACTCTTATCGCTAGCTCTAGCATCCTGTGCAACACGGAATCCAATCCAACCATAAGCCTTGTTTTCAGTCTTATATCTTCTTTGTCCCGGATCTAGCCAATAAGCTGTATCTTGCCAAGAACCACCTTTTACTACTCTAACATCGTTAGACATAGCAGAAGTTCTGTCTTTTGTATCTTTTTGCATTTTTACTCTACCTGTAGCATCTACGATAAATCTCTGTTTTGGAGAGTTGTACATATCATAAGATGCAGCAGAATCTGCCGCTCTGTAATACTCTAATGAAGACTGTCTGTCACCATCTCTGTAGTTTCTGTAGTCAGCAACTGTTTGTCTTTCGAACTGACCTGGTAAGTTTTTGTAAACTAATCTTCCGTCAGCCAAAGTATCATATTTAATGCTTGTCTCGTCTACCATTTTGTAAGTACCGTCACCGTTTCTTACGATAGCCTGAGGCATATTTCCTCTGTAGTAGTTGAAATCACTGAAGTCTTCATCAATGATGGGTCTGTATACGTCAGCAGTCCATTCAGCAACGTTTCCATACATACCATAGATTCCTAGGTCATTTGATGGATATTGTCTAACGTCTGAAGTTTGTGCAGAACCGTCGTTTTTCCAACCTGCAATACCAGAATAATCTCCTCTTCCCATTTTGAAGTTTTCAAGGAACATTCCTCTGTCTCTACCTTTAGTACCTCTTAACAATTCGATTTGAGGTTTTTTACCTAAATATTGGTTGTACTCTCTGTTTTTAGCCATTCCTAAAGCAGCGTATTCCCATTCAACTTCTGTTGGAAGTCTGAATTTTTGTACCATAGCGCCATTAGGAGCTCTGTTTGCAGCTAATAATCTTTGGTTTGTAGTTTTCAAACCAGTTTTTTGCTGCATTCTTTGTTCATTTATATATCCTTGCATTTCAGGATCATTCGCCTTGAATTTATCCATGTTGAATGCAGTTCCTCCTTGGTTGTTAGATTCGTTGATGTACAAATCTTTAGCAATGATACCAGCTTGCATTAAAGCTTTTTCATTTGCTCTATCAGTCAACCACTCGCAGTATCTGTTGGCTTGAGTCCAAGAAACACCTACTACCGGGTAGTAATCGAATTCAGGAGAACGGAAATAAGTTTCGTTATAATCGTTTCTAGATAATTTGTTGTCCCAAAGTAAGGTATCTGGCAAAGCACCGTTGTAGATTTCCTTAAAACTTGGGTCACTTGGTGGGAATACATACTTCAACCATGTCAGGTATTCGCGGTATTCATAGTTAGTAATTTCTGTTTCTCCGATAAAGAAAGAACTTACCTGCATTCTGCGTGGTGAGTTATTCCAATCGTGCATAACATCATCTTTCACTAATCCCATTGTGAAAGTTCCACCTTCTACATATACCATCCCCGGCCAACCTTTTTGTTTTTGTTGCTTTCCTGCAAAAAACCAACCTTGTTTCTCGTTTGGTTTCCAACCTGTTTTGCTGACAAATTTTTTAGTACCGCCGCCTTTGCTAGTACCTGATCCACCACAACTGGTTAATGCAAGTGTAGAACTTAATGCTATTAATGAAAACAACTTTAGTTTTTTCATAGTCGATATAAATATTTTCAAAGTACAAAGAAAAAATAAATTATTCAATAAATCAAGTAAAGATTGATTTTTTTGAAAAACGATAACAAATTAATTTTATTGTATCGCAATTTAATTATAAAATTTTCATTTATTTTGTAATTCGGAAATTTGAATAATAAACATGAGAAAAAAAATCACGCTTTTATTTCTATTAGCCTCTACATCAATGTTTTGGGCCCAAAGAGTCAACATTGAATGGAATGGTTCTAAAATTCAAGACTTTGGTGAGTCTAAAATTAATCTTCCAAATTTCAAAAATGAAGGTTTTTCTTACAGCCAAAATAGCGTTTTTATAACTACCAGACAAAAAATAGGAGAAAAGCAGATCAAAATTTCTAATTTATCTTGGGAACCAGTTTCCAACAGAGATTTATTTGAGCTTAACAGACAATTGCTGCCCAAGCGCGAACTGAATAACGTATCCTATTATTATCATGAGGGGGAAAGATATGCCAACATAAGTGTTTCATTATTTAAATTTGAAAAAGGTCAGGTTTTAAGACTTGCTTCGTATGATGTTTCTGAAGGTGCCGCTATTGCATCAGGCAACGGAAACGCCAATAAAGTGGGAACAACTGCAAACCCTTTGGCAAGTGGTGGTTTTTATAAAATTAAAGTTGATAAATCCGGAATTTTCAAAATTACAACTCAGTTTTTAAAAGATAACGGCATCAACCCTTCTTCTGTAAATCCTAAGAATTTCAGAATTTACGGAAACGGAGGAATCATGCTTCCTGAAAATAATCAAGACACGCAATACAGCGCCTTGCAGGAAAATGCCATTCAGGTGGTAGGTGAAGATGACGGTGTATGGAATGATGGAGATTATGCTTTATTCTATGCCCAGGGGCCGGATGGTTACAATCTTTATGATACAGGAAACGGTAACGGCTTTAAAAGAAACGAGACAAGGTTTGACAGCAGTAATAATCTGAAAAACATCTACGAAGATCATTCTTATTATTATATTAATTTTGATAAAGGTGCCGGAAAAAGAGTGCAGCAAGCAGATGTAGCACTTCCAAATACGGCTTTGATTACGAGATACGATAACTATCAGGTGATTAATAACGATCAGAAAAATTTGCTGAAAGTTGGAAGAATCTGGGTGGAAGATGCACCGTTTACCACAGATAAAACGATTACTTTTAACACCAATTCGCCAATTCAAGGAGGCGATTTTATCAGATACCGTACACAGATTGTAGGGTATCATGCTCAGCAGAACTCAACAACATTCAATATTAATAATCAAAATTCAGTTCCTATTCCTGTTCCGCCAAACGGAACCAATGTTGCCTATGATTTTTTTCCTTTGAATTACAACGGAACGATTTCAAATTTAAGCGGAAATCAGATTACTATTAATTATAAGCCTGATATTACAACAAATCCTAACGGAACTTTCTATTTTGATTATGCCGAAGTGCAATATAAAGAAGATTTGAAATTCAACGGAACTCAGATGAATTTCAGAGATTTTTCTTTAATGAGCGGAACAAATACCAACTATGGTTTCAGTATTTCTAATACCGCACTCATGGAGCAGGTTTGGGATGTTACCGATATTACGAATGCAACAAGACGAGTAAATAAAGCGGCAGGAAATGGTACTTTCAGTTTCGGATATAATTCTTCTAACCCGAATTTTAATAATGAATTTGTAGCTTTCCGAGCAGAATCTGCTTATTCGCCACAGTTTGTGGAGAGAATTGCCAATCAAAATCTTTCTGAAATACAGAATGTAGATTATTTAATATTAACCACTGCCCCATTCATGTCTCAGGCGCAGAGAATCGCCAACTTTCATGAATCAAGGAACAGCTATAACGTTCAGGTAGTTGATATTAATAAAATTTATAATGAATTCGGCAGCGGAAGCAGAGATCTTACCGCTATCCGTAATTTTGTAACGAAATTAAATACTCCGGCAGGACGTTTAAAATATGTCTTCATTTTAGGAGATGCGTCATATGACTATAAAGACAGAATTTCCGGAAACACCAATATCGTTCCAAGCTACGAGAGTGAAGAATCTGCAGATTTTGTGAGCTCATTCGTTACAGATGATTATATCGTGATGACGCAGCCGCAGACCTCTAATCAAATTGAATATATTTTACCGGATCTGCCTATCGGAAGAATTCCTGCTGCCAATGTTACAGAAGCTGCCAATATGATTGATAAATCTTTGGCTTACAACAATTCTCTTCCGGGGCAATCTACTCCGTTTGGAGAATGGCGTATGAAGCTGGATTTTGTGGTGGATGATGATAACGATGGCGGAACACCTTTCCATACTGTAATGAATAATTCTTTGGTAAATGTTTTCGAACAAAACAATACCAATCTTAAAGAATATAACGTAAGAAAATTGTATTTAGATGCTTTCCAGCAACAAAGTTCTGCGGGAGGGCCAAGATATCCGCAGGTAAACCAGGCGATTGCCAATGATGTAGGAAACAGCTTATATCTTTTCTATTTCGGGCACGGAGGTATCAATGGATGGGCACAGGAAAGGGTTTTATCTTCTGATGAAGTTCAGAATTTCAACAACTTCTCGAATGTTTACAGCCGATTCCCTTTTGTATCTACGATTACGTGTGAATTTACCCTTTGGGACGATCCTGCAACCAGTTCTGTAGGAGAGCAGTTTATTAAACTAAAACAAGGCGGAACTTCTACAATGATTACTTCCAGCCGTGCGGTAGGTGTAGGATATGGTATCGATTTTACGAATATTCTTACACAAAATATCTTCAAACTGGAAAGTGATGATTTTGCCACATTAGGTATGGCTCATTTAAATGCTAAAAAACAAAAAGGGGCTTATCCGGATCACTTAAAAGTAAACTTCCTTGGAGATCCTGCTACGAAATTGAGCAGACCAAAAAGACTTTTAACAATTGATAATATTGAAACTCCGGTTCCGGGATTAATCCGAGGATTAGATTTTGTGAAAATTACCGGGCGAGTTACCAATCAGAACGGAACCACCAACACGACTTTCAACGGAAGAGTGGTTATTAATATTTTTGATAAAAGATTAAATAAATCAACCTTAAATAATGACGGAGGTTTAACGCCGATCTTACAATATACAGAAGAAGGAAGTGCAATTGTAAAAGCATCCGGAACTGCCGTAAACGGAATTTTCACCGTAGAATTTTATGTTCCGAAAGATATTAACTACGCTGTTGGAACAGGTAGAATTCTTGGATATGCCGATAATAAAGCAACCGATGTTTTCAACAACCAAGCCGTTCAGGTAGGAGATCTTAATCCAAACGGAATTAATGATAACGAGCCGCCAAAAGTGAAATTGTATATGAACAATACAAATTTTGCCGATGGAGGAATTACAGATCAAAACCCGATGTTATTGGCTTGTGTTACGGATGATACGGGAATTAATTCTACAGGATCAGGCGTTGGTCATGATATTACTGTATATTTGGACGGCCAAATTATTAACACCGTAATTTTGAACGACTTCTTTGCTTCAGGAGAAGGAAATGGTTGTGTAAATCCTAGCTTAGCCGATTATCAGAAAGGAAATGTAACCTACCCTTTCAGAAATTTAGGATTAGGACAACATCAATTAACATTTAAAGTTTGGGATATAAACAATAATTCTACAACTTCTACGTTGAATTTTGAGGTTAAGGATGAAGCCGACCAGCGTTTGACAATCAACAGACCAATGAATTGGCCAAATCCGTTTACCAATAAAACCTACGTTCAGTTTGAGCATAATTGTGATGATATTTTGGATGTAAACGTTCAAATCTATACAATTACAGGAAAATTAGTAAAAACAATTTCACAAACTGTAATGGCAGAACCGTTCCTACAGGGCTTTAGAACGCCTCGCCAAGCAATTGAATGGGACGGAAGAGACGATTTTGGTGCAACAGTAGCAAAAGGTACGTATATTTTTAAGATATTTGCAAAAAGTCAAAATCAAGAAAAATGCAAAGGAAGTGCTACAGCTGTAGAAAAAATGGTACTTTTGAAATAATTTTAAAATAATAATTGTAACAATATTTATAAAAAACTGATAATATATAAAAGACAACATATGAATTTAACTACTAAGCTGTTTTTGGGGATTGGTTTAAGTGCTGGTTTTTTAGGATACTCGCAGGATCTAAGTAAAATAAACCCAGTATTAACCGGAGCTCCATTTCTAAGAATTGCGCCGGATGCTAGAGCCGGAGGTATGGGAGATCAAGGGGTTGTTACCTCTCCCGACGCGTTTTCTCAGTTCTGGAATGCAGCGAAATATCCTTTTAGCAGGACGAGTTCTTCCGTTGGGGTAAACTATACTCCGTACATGGGGAAACTTACAAATGATGTATTCTTATTATATGGTGCGTTCCACAAATTCTTAGGTCAGGAAGAAAGATCTACGATCTCAGCAAGTATTTATTACTTCAATATGGGTGAGGTAGATTTAACTCAGCTAGTAGGAAATGATGTAACTTCAATGGGTACCTCAAAGCCAAACGAATTCTCTATCGACGTTGCTTATGGTTTGAAACTTTCTGATTCTTACTCCATGGCCGTTACAGGTAGATTCATTCGTTCAGACTTAGCCGGAGGATTCAACACAGATACGACTTTGAAAGCGGCCAACTCTTTTGCAGTAGACGTTTCAGGATACTATACTTCTCCTAGATTCTCAAGCTTCGGAGGGTATGACGGAAAATTGAATGCAGGTTTTGCTGTTCAGAACTTAGGTCCGAAATTAGATTATACAGGAAACGAAGAATCAAGATCTTATTTGCCTACTATGGCAAGATTAGGGGTTGGTTACGACATGTATCTTGATGATGTAAACAGAGTGGGATTAAGCGTTGAAGGTTCAAAAATCTTAGTTCCTGGTTCTGAATATGCAGGAATCGATCCGAATACAAGAAAACCAATGTATGCAGTGCCAAACGTTGGTGTAATGCAAGGTATCGGAAAGTCTTTCAAAAATGCTAATTCTATCATGTATAGTGCAGGTCTTGAGTATTCTTATGACAATGCATTCGCAGTAAGAGGAGGTTATTTCCACGAAAGTGAAGAGCAGGGAGCAAGACAATTTGCAACAGCAGGTATCGGATTAAAGTACCGTTCTTTCGGTCTTGATATTTCTTACCTTATTAATATGTCTAAAGTTAATACCGCTTTGGATAACACCCTTCGTTTCGGTCTAACTTGGAACATTGGTGATGAAACATCTAATGTAGATTACTAAGAAACATATCTTAATATAATACAAAGCTCCATTTTTATGGAGCTTTTTTGTTTAACTGAGGTTTGATTAATTTTAAAGATTCTTATTTTTCGTTTTATACTTTGTCTGCTTTTCGTTTTATACTTTGTCTGCTTTTCGTTTTGAGTTTCGGGGGGGGGGGGGGGGGGGGGG
>NZ_JBDFPQ010000010.1:0-150957 GCF_039672645.1 Chryseobacterium sp. C39-AII1 | reverse complement strand
CCCCCCCCCCCCCCCCCCCCCAAACTCAAAACTTAAAGCCTGTTAATTCACGTGGTAAGAAAAATTCAAAGTTCATAATAAAATAAACATCAATAATAAGAAATATGTTTACAAAAGTCTTATTTTTATAAGGCATTTTCTGTTGTCAATACCTAATTTTGCACTATGAACTATTCTGCGGAGCTCAAAAAATTCGTAACCAGCCAATATGTATATTCTGCGATCAGAATTACACTGGCCACTGTTCTGCCATGTTTAGTTCTCGCCCACTTCGGAATTCTGAAAGAATACTTTCTTTTTCCGTTGGGAACCAGCTTTGTAGCACTAACCGACCAGCCTGGACCATTTATCCGAAGAAGAAATTCATTGACTTTTGCGATTTTCTGCTTCGTTTTGGTGGCGCTTGTAGCCAGTTTAGTCATGCACCTCAAAATTTTTGTCTTTGCTGAAATCGTAGTTTTCGGACTCTTTTTTTCATTGATTGGAGTTTACGGACAAAGATTAGCCGCTGTTGGTTCACTTTCTTTGGTCGTACTCGCGATCTTTATTGATGGACATTTAACAGGTGACAATATCCTCAAAAGCTTATTAATCTTTGCTTCGGGATGTTTTTGGTTTTTATTGATTTTTTTAATCGTTTCCACCATTCAGCCTTACAAATTGGCAAGCCAGATGATTGGAGAAAACTATCTTCAACTGGCTGAATTTTTAAAAATCAAAGCTAATTATTATCAGAAAAATCCAGATTTTGCGAAGCTGACAACACAGGTTATTGCCAAACAGATTGAAATTAAAAATCTTCAGGAAGAAACCAGAGAAACGGTTTTCAAAACAAGGGTCATCGTCAACGAATCAACAACTACGAGCCGTTTGCTGATGTTGATGTTATTGAATTCAATGGATCTTCATGAAAAACTGATGACCTCTGAAAGTGATTACGACAAACTTCAAAAAAGCTTTGAAGACAGCATGATTTTGGTGAATATTCATGATTACCTGAATCTTTTGGCTGAAGAAATTACAAACATCGGAATTTCTTTGCAAATCGGAACTCGCGCTAAGCCTATGTTTAATTTGGAGACTGAATTAAAAAGTTTAAATCATGTTTATTTTGAACTAAGGAATCAACAGATTTCTCCCGATAATTTCGAGCATTTCATGGTGTTGCGCCAAATTTTAGTTCGCATCAACGAAATTACAAAGGAAATCAACGAGATTTATAAAGTGTTTTCTCAAAATGTAAAACTGGCGAAGAGTCTTTCTACTGGATTGGATTTGAGAAAATTTATGCCGAGTGAGCAGAAGATCAATGCGAAAGTTTTAAAAGATAATATTTCACTTTCCTCATCCCATTTTCGCCATGCTTTGAGAATTACGATTGCTTTATTGATCGGTTATTCATTCTCTATGTTTGATTTTTTAGGCATCGGTCATACTTATTGGATTTTAATTACTGTTATCGCCATCCTAAAACCCGCCTACTCCATTACCAAACAAAGAAATCTTCTGCGTTTGTACGGAACGATTGCCGGAGCCACGATTGCGTATGGAATTCTGCATTTCATTCACATCAATCAGGTATTGTTTACCATTTTGCTGTTGAGCATGATTATGTGTTTCAGCTTTTTGAAAGGCAGATATTTCTGGGCTGTTTTGTTTATGACTATTTATATTTTTCTGAGTTTTAATTTTTTAAGTCCTGGACATGTAGATATTATTTTCAGAGACAGAATTGTAGATACCATTATTGCCGGTTTGATCGCTTCTTTAGTTTCCTATTTGGTTTTGCCGGTTTGGGAGCATACACAGAATTTAGATTTAATGAAAAAATCAGCGGAATGTAATTTAATTTATTTCCAATGTGTGATTTCTAAATTTTTGGATGACAGCTTTGATATTGAAGATTATAAAGTAAAACGTAAGAACGCCATCATCGCTTTAGCCAATCTTTCCGATAATTTTCAGCGAATGATTTCTGAGCCTAAAAATCAGCAGAAAAAACTAGAAGTTGTTCACCAATTTGTTGCAACTTCTCACCTGATTACGGCGTATACTGCTTCTCTTTCACAATATGTAAAGGATGATGAAAAATATCCTGAAATAGACGCAGAAGGATGGAGCAAGAAAATTGAAGCTGAAATGTTACAGATTTCTAATTTGTTGAATGGAAATAAAATCAGCGAATCTTTGAAAATGGAAAGTAGAATTGAACCCGAAGATTCTTCTTTTGACGATCTAATTTTAAAGCGAAAAACCGAGCTTGCCGATCACGAATCCAGAAATCAAAGAGATCCTAATAAAATCTCTCGTTTAACGGAGCTTAAAAACATCCACGATGTGTTGGAACTGATCTTCGATGTGGCCAAAGAACAGCGAAAAGTGATTGAAAAATACAGAAGTGAATCTCACGAAAAGTCTGAAACAACAGAAGCTATTCCTCAACAATCGTGAAGCAATAGTCGTCGAAGAACTCTACTCTAGCCTTTAACTCATCGGAAATATGCTCGTCGTAAACCCTGCATTTGATGTGATGAAGGTATTTTAACTCGAAAGGCTGAACATCATAATGTTTCTTCAGCGACCAATGTTTGGAATGGTGAATTTTATACATACTTTCCTTCACGCTCCAAATAATGGTATAAAACGTCACTTCATTATCAAAAGGGATAAATCCGCGCTCGTTTTCGTAAGTAAATTTGTCGATTACCCTTAAAATTTTAGGATTAAATTTTTCAATATCAATCCCTATTTTATTCTTAGAAATAGCAATCGCCGCAAACGGAAAAGAATGCGTAATGGAGATTTCGGCATCTTTTGGAGATAAAAAAGGCTCTCTTTCTTTATACAATATTTTGGAATTTGGCTTTAAACCTTTCAAAAGTTTACGAACCATCAATACTTCCAATAGCTTTTTCGGATGATAATCTTTTACTTTTTCAGCATTTTCAGGCTCTAAAAGTTCATCAATATTCAATTCTTCGGTTTCATCGTATTTCCAAACAAGAATTGTAGCGTTGTCATCAGAAAAATCGCGGTAAAGAGGCATGTGTTTGTTTATTGTGCAAAATTAGTAAAAAAATTTTTGGTGGATATTTGGTTGGAAGATGGGAGTTTGAGGATGGAGGTTTTTACTACAAACTTTTAAACATGTAGTTTGTCATGCTAAAAGCATTTAGACAATACATAAACGTACAATGTTGAGATACTTTCAGCATGACAAACAGACCGCAGAAATTTAGATTCAAATAAAATTAAACAAAAAAATTCACTCAAATCCTAAGATCCAAGTGAATTATATATTATTAAAAAAGCTAAAAGATAATAAAGCAGTTAGTAGTAAAACCTCTAGCTTCCATCATCCAGCTTCCTTCCTTAATTATTATTTAGACTGGTGATTCTGATCATTTCTGTGCTCCATAATTTCAAGATTCTGATCTACGAAATAAGCACTTCCGAAACCGTTTACATAAGCTCCTTTTGTTGGGTGAAGACCGATTAAGATAAAATCTTTCATTTCAGCGATAACGTCTACTACTTTCCCGTGAGTTTCTTTTAATAGAGAAACAACTGTGTTCCACGTTTCAGAATCTTTTTCCACCTGAGAAGTTGAAGCTTCAATCGTTAATCTCTCACGAGCGTAAATTTGTTTTGTAGCAGATTCATCTTCGATAAACATCACTGAAGTTTTTCTTCCGTCAGCCAAATTTTTAGTATGCTTTGCCATGAAAGACACTAAAATATAAAATGTATTATCAACCTGAACAAACGGAGCATAGCTTGAATTTGGTGTTTCTTCTGCATCTACCGTTGCCAAGATTACACTTTTAGTTCTTTCAATTAACTCTTTTACTTTCGGAGTAAGCGGCTTTGCTTGTCTGTGAGCATCTTCCTGTGTATGTGTATGATTCATGATATATATTTGTTCCGCAAAAATAGTTATTTATAATTAGAATAAATAATTTTAATCAATATAAAATCTGATAAAGACTACGAAATATGTCATTTTTATATTTTAATTATTAGTTGTAATTTTGCATCTTATTATTAATTAAATTTTAAACTTATTCATTATACATATGAGTACAACAACACAATACGTTCCTTATAAAGTTAAGGACATTTCCCTGGCAGAATGGGGAAGAAAAGAAATTACTTTGGCGGAAGCTGAAATGCCTGGTTTGATGTCTATTCGTGAAGAATACGGGCCATCTCAACCGTTAAAAGGTGCAAGAATCGCTGGATGTCTTCACATGACAATTCAAACGGCTGTGCTTATCGAGACTTTGGTAGCTTTAGGAGCTGAAGTTACTTGGTCTTCTTGTAATATTTTCTCTACACAGGATCACGCTGCTGCTGCAATTGCTGCTGCTGGAATTCCGGTTTATGCTTGGAAAGGTCTAAATGAAGAGGAATTCGATTGGTGTATCGAACAAACTTTATTCTTCGGTGAAGACAGAAAACCATTAAACATGATTTTGGATGATGGTGGAGATTTAACAAACATGGTTTTCGATAAATATCCTGAATTCACAAAAGATATCAAAGGCCTTTCTGAAGAAACTACAACTGGTGTTCACAGATTGTATGAAAGAATGAAGAACGGAACTTTGGTAATGCCTGCAATCAACGTAAACGATTCAGTTACTAAGTCTAAATTCGATAACAAATACGGTTGTAAAGAATCTGCAGTAGATGCTGTAAGAAGAGCTACTGACGTAATGTTAGCTGGAAAAAGAGTGGTAGTTTGCGGATATGGAGACGTAGGTAAAGGTACTGCTGCATCTTTCAGAGGAGCTGGTTCTATCGTTACTGTAACTGAAATCGACCCAATTTGTGCGCTTCAAGCTGCAATGGACGGTTACGAAGTAAAAAGATTAGATACTGTAGTTGATAACGCAGATATCGTAATCACGACTACTGGTAACTTCAATATCGTAAGAAAAGAGCATTTCTTGAAATTAAAAGATAAAGCGATCGTTTGTAACATTGGTCACTTCGATAACGAAATCGATATGGCTTGGTTGAACGAAAACTATGGTCACACAAAATCTGAAGTTAAGCCTCAGGTTGATATCTACAACGTTGAAGGTAAAGAAGTTATTATTCTTGCTGAAGGGAGGTTGGTAAACCTTGGTTGTGCAACAGGTCACCCATCTTTCGTAATGTCTAACTCTTTCTCTAACCAAACTTTGGCTCAAATCGAACTTTGGAACAATTCTGAAGCTTACGGAAACGAAGTATATATGTTGCCTAAGCATTTAGATGAAAAAGTGGCTGCTCTTCACCTTAAGAAATTAAGCGTAGAGCTAGAAGTTCTTTCAACTGAACAAGCTGAATACATCGGTGTTGATGTGAAAGGACCTTTCAAACCTGAGTATTACAGATACTAAAAATTGTCATCCTGTTTATAGTGAGCTTGTCGAACTATCGAAGGATCTCAACATAATATAAACTCTCCAATTTTTGGGGAGTTTTTTTGTTTTTAAATATTAAACTTTCTTAGTATTTTTCTATTTTTGCAGGCGAAAAAAATTATTAATCGAATGAAAAAATATTTCCTTCTGAGCATGATGAGCTCAGTGGTATTCTGTAAAGGATGTAGCAGTAATGATGAAAATGAGACAATCATTACTGATCCTGTTGTTGGACCGCCTGCATTATTAAGTAAAATCACGACTGTTTATTACGACAATCCTTCAAATCCTGAAACTACTGTCGCAACACTAGAATACAATAGCCAAAAACAACTCAGTAAAATTATATCTGAAGGCAGAACTTCTGTTTTTGAATATGATACCGCAGGAAAACCTGTAAAGACAAATTATTATAAAGCTGATGGAACTTTAGAATATTATGCAGCTTATATTTATAATGGTGAACAGCTTACTACAGTGAATTCTATATACAGTAATTCAGATTATAACAGATCGATAACTTACAATTATAATAATGGAAAACTTAGTGGATATACTCAATGTCAATCAGGAGATTGTTCCAAACCTAGTACCTCAACGTATACTTACAACGGAGATAATATTGCGACAGAAATTTACGTAAGCGGAGGTACGTTTTCATTTTCTACAAAAAGAGAATTTGTTTACGATAATAAGCTAAATCCTTTTTCTTACACCAATAAATACTTTAGAACAACGATAGGCGGTGCGTATGTTTTAAGCCCTAATAATTATACTTCTGAAAAAATTAGTAATAAAGATAACGCAGGAAACTGGATTCCTAATCAAAATATTACGTACGAAATTCAGTACAACAGCCATCAATTACCTACTCAAGTAATCGGGAAAGAAGCCAACGGAAATATGTATGTTAAATATAATTACGAATATATTACTCAATAAATAGTAAAGCTCTCCTAATTTAGGGGATTTTTTTGTTTTTTTAGAAGCTATTTCCTGCTCTTCGCACTCGCTATTTTATATTTTAGGTTTCGGCGGCGCGGCAGCTTCGCTGCCGCGCCGCCGAAACCTAAAATATAAAATGAGCTCAAACAAATGCTGCGATCAGGGCTAGGAAATTGCGACAGTGAGAAAGTCAATTGTGAATTTTGCTTCGCAAGTGAATTGTGAATTCTACATGAAGTTATAAAAATTGACAAGCGAAGCGAATTGACATTTCACCATTCACTTTATAGTCATGCAATAAAAATTCAAAATTTCAGTTGTTGTTCATATTTAATTTAAATTAATATCTTTGAGGCTTTAACAAAAACATTAAACATGAAAAAACAAAATGTATCAAACGCATTCATTGCGGCATCATGGGTTGCATTGGGAGCAGGAATGATTGGTTTTATCGTAGGTTTGGCAAGAGCCGAAATGCAGCTTAACGAAAAAGGATATTATTTCACAATCTTATTATACGGATTATTTGCGGTAGTTTCTCTGCAGAAAGCGGTTCGTGACAGATTAGAAAATATCAAAGTAACTGACATTTATTACGGAATTTGCTGGTTTGCCACCCTTTCTTCCATTGTTTTATTGGCTATCGGATTATGGAATGCCACCATTCTACCAAGTGAAAAAGGTTTTTACGGATTTGCCTTTTTATTAGCTCTTTTCGGAGCCATCGCCGTTCAAAAAAATACGCGAGACAATATGCTTGAACAATAAAAATGAAACTCTTCAAATTTTTGAAGAGTTTTTTATTTGCTGATAAATTCTATATTTACGGAATAAAATATCACTTCCTCAACAAAAAAGCTAAAATTTTGCTAAGTTTTTTATTTTCATTATCTTTATTTCACAAAATATTGATATGATCAAAAAACTACTAACCTTATGTACTTTCTTTCTATTTCTCCAAACATTCAACGCTCAAAACGAATTTATTACCACTTGGAAACCAAGTAATATTCAAATTAGTCTTCCGACAAATTTGCCCTTTCCTTCTTCAAATACCCAAGCTTGGATACCTTTGAGAGGAACTAATTTCACAATATATTGGGAAGAAAAAGGCTATCCGGCACATAATGCCACCTTAACCGATGTAAATTCTTTCTATCAGGTATTATTAGATTTTGGAACTCCGCTCAATCCCGATCCTTCAAATGCAACATACATTGTGAAAGTGAGTAACGGAAACGGAAATTTTCACAGAATTCTGTTCAGAGATCCTGACACTTTGCCCGACACAGCCTATATTACGGGTGATACTTCGAAAATTATCGAGATAAACCAATGGGGAGATATTGCATGGTCTTCTATGAAATATGCTTTTACCGCTTGTCACAACTTAGACATGATCGCAACAGATGTTCCGAATCTCTTGTCTGCTTCAGATATGTCTTATATGTTCGGAAATTGTCCCTCATTAATAGGAAATACTTCCATTAATCAATGGAAAACAACTTCTATTACGAGTCTTACAGGAATATTTAATGGATGCGTCAACTTTAATCAACCTATTGGAAGCTGGGATACAAGTAATGTAATTAGTATGGCCGTTATGTTTCTCATGGCGCAAAAATTTAATCAACCTATCGGAGAATGGAATACGTCTAAAGTAACGGAAATGACGGCAATGTTTCATAATGCCAGACAATTCAATCAGCCCATTGGTAATTGGGATGTTTCTAAAGTAAAAGATATGGAGTTTATGTTTACAGACGCATGGGTTTACAATCAAAATATGGCAAACTGGAATACTTCCGAAGTTATGGAAATGAACAATATGTTCTTAAATGCTAAAGTTTTCAACCAAAATATAAGCAACTGGAATACTTCAAAAGTACTTTATATGACGAGTATGTTTCAAGGTGCTGCGCTTTTTAACCAAGATATCAGCAAATGGAATACGGCAAGTGTAACTGCAATGAATAACATGTTTTACGGTGCCACCAACTTTAATCAAAACTTAGGCAGCTGGAATCTCAACAGCATACTTTCTGCCACTGGAATATTTAATAATTCGGGACTTAATTGCCAGAATTATGACAGTACACTATTTGGATGGCGCATGAATCCGGCTACACCAAATAATATTAATCTGGGCTACATTTCACCGATGATCTACTCTCATGCTGCTGCCGTATCTGCCAGAAATTATCTCATCAATAATAAAGGTTGGATAATTACGGGAGACACTTATAATGGCAATTGCGAATCTGTTTTAGCGATTAAAGAATCAAATTTGAATCATAATAATCCAAGTATTTATCCTAATCCCGTAAAAGATATTATTTACATTAAAAATGCCGCAGACGTGAAAACATATATTATCACAGATACAAGTGGAAGAATTATTTCAAAGGATTATCTGAATGACAATTTAATTCATGTTGAATCTTTGGTTGCCGGGAATTATATTCTTCAAATTATTTCAAAAGACAAAACATATACTTTTAAATTCATCAAAAAATAAATCACAAACTAATAATTATGATAAAAAAAGTTTCAATATTCATCATTTTGCTATCATTTCTGCAAGTTTTTAAAGCTCAAAATGAATTTATAACGATTTGGAAACCGAATCTTGTCACACAATTGATGCCAGTAGTTCCACAATTCACTCCGGCAGCAGAAAACCAAATATGGTTCCCGGGAATAGGGCAAAACTATATCATAAGCTGGGAAGAAATAGGCTATCCGCAACATAACGGAACAATGACGAATGTTACCTCAACGATGAATGTTTTGATCGATTTTGGTACTTCACTAAATCCAAACTCTGCTGATGCCACTTACAGAGTAAAAGTAAGTAACGGAAACGGTTCTTTCAAACAAATAAAATTTTCAGAAGACGCGATTTCTACAATCGCTTATTTTGATGTGGTAACCATGAAAGCTTTGGGAAGTTCAAACAAAATTGTTGAAATAGAACAATGGGGAAATACCCAATGGCAATCTATGAAAAGTGCTTTTTCACAGTGCGGATTATTGGAAATAACGGCCACAGATACTCCGGATCTAAGTAAAGTTACCGATGCTTCTTTAATGTTTTATAATACTTTCAAACTCAACAGTAATCAAGCTTTTGCAAACTGGAACACCTCGAATGTCGAAAATTTCAAATATATGTTTGGGCGCACTACACCTCCTTCTTTTCTGCAAAATGTAGAGGCTTTTGATGCTCCTGTTGGCTCTTGGAATATGTCTTCTGCGACAGATATTAGCTATATGTTTTTCAAAAGAAAATTATTCAATCAAAATCTGAATGGCTGGGATACCTCAAACGTTACGAATATGGGATATACTTTTGCCGAAGCAGAAATCTTTAATCAGCCTTTGAATACCTGGGACACTTCTAAAGTGACAGATATGGGGCATATGTTTCATCTTGTATCAAGTTTCGATCAACCGTTGGATATGTGGGACGTAAGTAAAGTAACCGAAATGAATACCATGTTTGGCGAAGCATCAAGTTTTAACCACACTTTAAAAGATTGGAAGCTGAGTGTTTTAATGTCTGCCATCGGAATGATAAGAAATACAGGTCTGGATTGCGGAAATTACAGCTCTACTCTTTATGGATGGGCAAATAATCCTACTACCGCCAATAATATCAATTTAGGAATAAACAACACGCTCAAATATTCTCAGGATGCAACAACAATTACCTCCAGAAATACACTTTTAAATACAAAAGGTTGGATTTTCAGTGGTGATACTGCGATACCATGTGAGAGATTGTCGACTTCTGAATATCATCTTCACGATTTACCTTCTATCTATCCGAATCCTGCGAAAGATATTATTTTCATTAAAAACATTCAAAATGCAAAAAACTATCTCATCACAGATATGAGCGGAAGAATAGTTGATAAAGACGTTTTAGACAGAAATTTCATTAATGTAGAACTTCTTACAACGGGAAATTATATTCTACAAATTGTTTGAAAAGATAAAATTCATAGCTTCAAATTCATTAAAAAATAAAAACAACAAAGCCTCACTTTTCCGGTGAGGCTTATATTTTGAACTAAAAATTTCAAATTATTTATCGAAATGGTTCGGATGTTTCGCTTTGATATCATCTACCGTTCCCAGCACTTTATCCTTCAAAGACTCCTGATATTTCTCAAGATTTTCAGCGACAAGAGCATCTGCGCTTCCAATAATTTTTGCGGCTAAAATTCCGGCATTTAGGGCTCCATTTAAGGCAACCGTTGCCACAGGAATTCCGCCCGGCATCTGAAGAATTGATAAAACAGAATCCCATCCGTCAATAGAATTACTGGATAAAATCGGAACACCAATCACAGGCAATGTCGTACAGCTCGCTACCATTCCCGGAAGATGTGCCGCGCCGCCAGCTCCGGCAACGATTACTTTTAGACCTCTTTCTTTGGCTGTTTTAGCATAATCAAACATTCTTTCCGGCGTTCTGTGCGCTGAAACTACCGTCAATTCATAAGGAATATCCAGAGATTTCAAAAAATTCGCAGCCTGTTCCATGATCGGTAAGTCGCTTTGACTTCCCATAATAATTCCTACCATTCTTCAATTTTTATTAGATGTTCAAAGATAAAAAATTAATAAGGTTAAATGCAAAAAGGCGCAAAACTTGTTCTGTTACCTAAAGAAGTTCAGGAACTGTATCCGTTGATATTGTCTTTAACTCAATATTTTTGTTAATTGTACACATCATTTGAATTTTGAAAAATTATAAACTCACTTTCGCCATTCTCACGGTTGCCATTGTTTGGGGAACCACTTTCCTTTCGATCCGTGTTGCGGTAGAAACCATTCCGGCTTGGTTTGTGGCAGGAATTCGTCAGTTTTTGGCGGCCATTATTATGTTTATCATCTTGGTTTACAGAAAACAATTTAAATGGATTGGCTGGAAAAATTTGAAATATCAACTTATTTTTTCTTTATTGATGTTGGTTATTGCTAACGGATTAACAACGGTTGCCGAGGAAACATTAACGAGTAGTGTAACCTCATTAATAAGCGCCACCTCACCTATTTTGGTATTTTTAGGAAGCGTTGCGCTTGGTTTGCAAAAATTCACATTCCGAGCATTGATTGGTATTTTAATGTGTTTCAGCGGGATTCTTTTTATTTTCTGGGATGGCATTAAAGATCTGGCTAATCCGGATTATAGATTCGGAATATTTCTTTTATTCATCGCTATTTTAGGTTGGGCTTCGGGAACTATTTTCACCAAAAAACTGAATATCCAAAGCAGTAATATTTCGTTAAATCTCTTTTATCAGTTTGCTTTCGCTGGAATTCTGCAGATTATTTTTGCTTTCACTTTTCTTGAAAATTACAATTTTGAAAACTGGACTTTGAAAAGTATTTCTGCGATGATTTATCTTTCACTTTTTGGTTCCGTCGCGGCATTCTTCTGTTACCATTATGCATTAACGAAAGTTTCTCCCGTTCAGGTTTCTATTTTGGCATACATCAATACTATTATTTCAATATTTTTAAGTTGGTTGATTTTAGATGAAAAAATTTCTGCTAAATTTATCGTTGCAGCCATTTTAATTATCGCAGGTGTTTTTGTGATTAATTATAATCGGGAAATGTTTAAAAAACAGAGAATTGAATAATATTTAGAATTTGTTGATGCATATTCAATTTTCTATTTCCCTCAAATTTTCTTATATTGTTTAGACCAAGATTTACAATATGCTTAAAAAAACACTCCTCACTTTTTGCGCTTGCTTACTTTTGTTAATCAGCTGTACCGATAAGGAAAAAGAAAATAATCTGGCTTTACGGGAGCAGCAATTACTCGAAAAAGAAAAACTGTTTGCTAAAAAAGAATCTCAATATCAGGCTCTTTTAAAAATGAAAGACAGTATTTTTTCTAAAAAAGATTCGGTGAAGGTTATAAAATGGCCTGCAGAAATTTCAGGAAGCTGGAGTGGTAAAGTAATCTGTACAGAATCTAACTGTAGTGACTATGTAGTAGGTGACCAACGTACGGATATTTGGGAATTTGATAATGATTCTACCCAACTGGTGACCAAAATCATCAACAATAACAATCTGGTAAGGCTTTATTCAGGAAAATTTGAAAATAACGAGATTAAGCTGAATTTTAAAACAGATTCCGCCGCAAAGAAAAAAGTGGAAATGAATGTTTTGCTTAACGATATCTCCGATACTAAGATCCGAGGAACGAGAACCATTGCAGTAGACAATTGCATGGCTAAATTTTCTGTTGAATTAATACGTTCCACCAAATAAAAAAACACTTATGATTTTGCTGAGCATACACAACCTGAGTCTTCCTATTGAAGATCCGGTACTGAAATTTCTATTGGTGTTGATTATCATTTTGGCCGCACCTCTTCTTTTAAATAAAATAAAAGTTCCGCATCTGTTGGGATTAATCATAGCCGGAGCCGTAATTGGTCCGAACGGATTCAATGTTTTGGCACGTGACAGCAGTATTGTGGTCACAGGAACTACGGGACTTCTCTACATTATGTTCCTCGCCGGTCTGGAAATTGATATGGGAGACTTCAAGAAAAACAAATGGAAAAGTCTCACCTTTGGTATCTATACATTTGCAGTACCCTTTGTTTTAGGATATTTGGGCGGTTATTATATTTTACATTTTTCTGTACTAACATCGGTTCTTTTCGCTAGTTTATTTTCGTCCCACACTTTAATTGCCTATCCTCTGGTCAGTAAATTGGGAATTTCTAAAAATCTGGCCGTAAACATTACCGTTGGAGGAACCATGATTACAGATATCCTTGCCCTTCTGGTGCTCGCGGTCATCGTAGGAATGTCACAAGGCGAGGTCGGAACAGAATTTTGGGTTAAATTATCTGTATCATTCATCGTTTTCGCGTTGATCGTACTTGTAGTTTTTCCCATTATAGGACGATGGTTTTTCAAAAAAGTAGACGATAAAATATCACAATATATCTTTGTTTTAGTGATGATTTATTTGGCTGCACTTTTGGCGGAATTAGCTGGAGTTGAAGCCATTATCGGAGCTTTTTTCGCAGGATTAGCTTTGAACAGATTGATTCCGCACACTTCTTCTTTAATGAATCGTGTAGAATTCGTGGGAAACGCTATTTTTATACCATTCTTCCTAATAAGTGTCGGAATGTTGATCGATTTCAGCGTATTTTTCAAAAGTTGGGAAACCATCGCAGTGGCTGGGGTAATGCTCGTCGCTTCTATTGGCGGTAAATATTTTTCGGCGGTAGCTACACAAAAAACATTCAGACTTACCAAGGAAGAAGGAAAACTTATTTTTGGATTGAGCTCTGCTTCTGCTGCTGCCACATTAGCTTCCGTAATGGTAGGCTATAATATTATTCTTTCTGAAACTGAAACCGGAGAGCCAGTTCGACTGTTAAATGAACATGTCTTAAATGGAAGTATCCTTTTAATATTAGTTTCCTGTACCATTTCCTCATTTATTTCCATGTCGAGCGCGCAAAAAATTGCGGAAAGCGATAATGAAGATACCGTTTCAGGAGATAATCATGAAGAAGAAAACATTCTGCTAGCGATCAATCACGAGGAAACAGTTGAACGAATGGTTAACTTGGGAATTTTGATAAAAGCACATTCTAATACCGAAAATCTTACCGCATTGAATGTCATTAATGAAGATAAAAATGAATCTTCCGTAAAAAATGCAGAAAAACTTTTACATAAAGCCACCGATTCGGCTGCCGCTGCAGATGTTAAAATTCAGGCGATAAAAAGATATGACAATGATGTTGTAAACGGCATCAACAACGTTATTAAAGAACAAAATATTACCGACCTCATCATTGGTTTAGAAGATGAAAAAGGTTTCTCACCCGCTTTCGTTTATAATCTTTACAATGGTTATCTTCAGAATGATAACGCCAATGTATTGGTTTACCATGCTGCACAGCCACTTTCTACGATTAAGAAATATGCGGTGATGATTCCTGAAAATGCTCACAAAGAAGCAGGATTTTTCCATGCTTTGTTAAGAGTCTGGAATATTGCCCGAAATTCAGGAGCGACGATTGTTTTCTATACCCCAGAAAGTATTCTGAGTATCTTACAGAGAATTATTAAAAAAGCCAATATAGAAGCTGAATTTATCATTATGAAAACTTGGAGAGATGGTGAAAAAACAGCTTCTGAATTAAAAGAAGATGAGGCTCTCATCCTTTTTATGGCTAAAAAAGGAATGAAATCTTTTATTCCTCAAATGCGACTGATTCCTGAGCTTTTAAACAGAAAATTACATGATAATAATTATCTTTTGATCTATCCTTTCTCAGATTTTGATAAAGATAATTCGGAAAGGCGTTCGGTAGGAAATCATGATGATTTTATGGAAATTGGAAATGTCATTAAGAAGATTTTTAAATAAGATTTAAAATTGAGCGATATAATTATTAAAAGTAACGGCATAAAAACAGAACATTTTTATGTTCCACCTTTCGAATTGAATAAAGGTGAAGCAATTGTTATTAAACTTATTAATGATGAACAGAGTTTTAATATTGAAATGTTTTTAAAAGATATTTTCAATGCTAAAATTAAACATAAAAATACTCTGATTAATCAACCATTTACATTTGTGGATTATATTCGGGAGCCTGAATTTAGAAGAATATTTTTCCCCATTACAGTGGGAGAATATCTAAAAAAGAATGCTAATCTTAGTAATTCATATTCAGAAAAAATCTATGAAATAGATTGGATAAATAAAAAAACAAAAATTAGTATGCTTCCCGGAAATCCGAGAAAATTACTAAGTCTTTATTCTGTTTTATCTAAATTCCAAAATATAATTGTTGATTTTGCAGGACAAGATTTACAAGGAATTGAATTTTGTTGCAATATTATACTTGAAGAAATATACAAAGGAGGATCAGTAATTATATTTGATGCTACAAATAGTGTAAGAAATAATCATTTTAAATATATTGAAATAGAATTGTTGAAATAAAATTTAATCCATGAAAAAGGCACTCATAATCATAATATCGCTAATACTTCTCATCATTATTTCAATTACCATTTATTGGAATCTACCTTTTGAAATTACAAGAAAATCCGACATAGAATTCGGAAATAAAATCATTCAAAATATTAAAACATATCAAAAAACAAATGGAAAACTTCCTGAAAATGGAGATTGGGAAACATTAAAGAAATTAGGTTTTCCATTGAAAGATTCCAGTTCTTATTTATATTACGTAACCGATCATCAGGGCAATTTTGAACTGACTTATATTGAAGGATTCGATGGCCCTTATTTATTATGGAATTCCACCGAACAAAAATGGACGATAGATTTTCCAAAAATTTATGCAAAGTAAAAACATCTTTCGGTTTAATTTTCCTTACAATTTTCTTTTCTCCGCGTATCGATTAAATATTGAATTTTCCATTCTCCGTTTTGCTTTATCAGCTGAAAACTATTCGCTCCGCAATGTGAAAATTTCCCTTTATAATAAAAAGAATAGGGTGTAAAAACACTTGCCAGAAGACCATCTACATGAATTGCTTCTATGGAAATTCTTTCATCCAGATCATCTTTTGAAGACTTTAAAATAGATGTAATAAAATCTTCCACTTTATCCGTTTTTACAATTCCATCTTTGGTAATGGTTTGGAAAATAGCATTTTCGGCAAATATTGTTTTTAATAGTTCAGGATTTGCGGTTTTCATTCCTAAAAACAATTGACGAATGGGCTTTTCAACCTCTTTGTGTTGATCGCTTTGCCCGAAACAGAAAATATTTAAAAGTAAGGTAATTGCGAATAATTTGTTCATGATAATCTTTTTAACTAATTAAATAAAAATAAGCAAAATAACCGTTCATTAGAAAATACATTAACAAAGTTTAAAAACGACTTCATTTGAAAAACAATAAAAATAAATTAAATTTATCCTCTTATTTCAATATATATGTGGACAGCCTACCTGATTCTGATTGTACTATTACTAATTTTAACCATACTTCCGAAAATTCAAAATTCCCACTGGATATTTCGTGTTCCTGAATTTGGAAAAATACAGATCACGTATTTTATTCTTTTCACGCTTATCTTAGGCTTTATCGTAGGCTCTTCAGATGACATTTGGTATTATCAAGGCTTATTAATCATCATGTTTATTCATCACGCTGTTACTTTGGTGAAATACACACCACTTTATCCTGTAAAACAACATGCTCAGAAAAGTAATTCTTCGGATAAATTACATTTTATTTCGGCGAATGTTTATCAGTTCAATAAAGAATATGATCGATTTATTCAGCTGATAGAAAAATACCAACCCGATATTTTCTTAACGATGGAAAGCAATGGTGAATGGGAAAATGCACTTCGTCCGCTTGAGAAAGACTATCCTTTTCAGCATAAAGTAACATTGGAAAATACTTACGGAATGCATTTTTATTCTAAAATTGAGGTTAAAGATTCGCAGACTCATTATTTTGTTGCTGATGATATTCCGACTATTGAAGCACATTTGCAAACAAAAGACGGCTTCCAATTTGTATTTTTTGGAATACATCCGCCGCCGCCAAGTCCAACCGAAGAAGAAACATCAAAGGAAAGAGACGGTGATCTGTTAAGTACTGCAAAACGTGTACGAGAAATTAAAGAACCTGTAATTGTAGTGGGAGATTTTAATAATGTTGCCTGGTCGAAATCCTCGGTTTTATTCAGAAAAACAAGTCATTTGATCGATCCTAGAATCGGGCATTCTTTTGTTTCCACTTTTCATGCAAAATACCGTTTTCTAAGATTTCCTATTGATTTGATGTTCCACAGTGAGCATATTTTCATTAAAGATTTAAAAACGCTTGAAAATTTTGGTTCAGATCACCTTCCGGTTTATTGTGAATTTTTCATTGATCATCAAAATGACGAACAGGAAGAGCGAATAGATCATGCCACGCAGGAGGAAAAAGCGGAGGCAGAGGAAATGATTGAGGAAGGAAAGAAAGAGGATGGAGAACGTGATGCGGTGGTGACGGAAGATTGAACCAAGGTTGGGAAGCTGGATGATGGAAGTTTGAAGTAATAAATGTCATAAAACATATACTCCCCTCACATTCAAACAATTCCATTTTATGTAAAACTTATTTCATTAAAATAAACAAAAAAACGGACTTGAATTCAAGTCCGTTTTCATGTATAATATCTTAAAATTTCATGATGTCCTTCACAACTCCGTTATGCTGGGTGTGTTGTATTAATTCAGCTTCAATGAAAATTTTAATTTTTTCTTCAGAACCGTCATTCGGGAATAAAAGATGAACGTTTGCTCCCGCATCTAATGTAAAGAATAAAGGCAAATTAGTCTCTTTTCTGAAATCCCAAATTTTATTGATTACTTCCAGCGTTCCTGTTTTCATTAAAATAAAAGCCGGTTCGCTCATCATCATCATAGCGTGTAAAGTAAGCGCTTCATGCTCCACCAATCGGATAAAGCTCTGCATATCTCCACTCTCCAGAATTTCTTTCATCGGTCCAAAATTTTCTCTGGCTTCAAGGAATCTTCTTTCCGCATAGGGATTTGTATTCATCAGACCATGTCCCACTGTTGAAGAAACGCTTTTCTGCCCTTCATGAATCAGCAATACCCAATCATTAAAATCTTTGAAAACATCATGAATTTCTTCATCAGGATATTTTACCGCAAAAAGATCTGAACTTCCTCTCACCTGAGATTCTCCCCAAACGACCAATCCGTTGTACAAACTTCTGCATGCGCTTCCACTTCCTAATCTTGCCAGGAAAGAAGCTTTCCTTAATGATTCTTCTTCTGAATCTATCCCCGAAAAAACTCCGTCAAGCTTCATCAGACATTTTGCAATTGCTCCAAAGCCAGATGCCGAGCTCGCAATTCCTGAGCTGTGAGGAAATGTATTTTCAGTTCTGATGATGTATTTTCCTTTCAAAATCCACGGAAGATACTGCTCAATATTTTTGAAATATTTTTCTATTTTTTCGGCAAACTTCACTTCTTCATTTCCAGCCAGAAAAGTCTGAACAGAAAAAGGCTCATCCGCCAAAAACTCCATTATAGTATTGGTTTTACAGTTATTCAAAGTATAACTGATGCTCGGGTTCGCCGGAATCTGATTGTCGTATTTCCCCCAATATTTGATCAGTGCAATATTCGAAGGACAGCTTTCCGAAACCGTTTGCGTATATATCAAAAATTCTTCTTTTCCTAAAAATTCTTGTGTTGTTGTCATAGTTTAATTTAAAAATGATAAAACTTTATTAAGCTAAATTTTTAATACATTTTCTCAATAATATCTGAATATTTTTTAAGAACTACATTTCTTTTCACCTTCAAAGTCGGAGTTATTTCTCCGGTATTGATGTCAAATTCTGCGGGCATCAACGTAAATTTCTTCACCTTTTCATAATCCGCCAGATGAGATTGCAATTCTTTTATTTTCTCTTTATAAAGATCGATAATTTCTTTCTTTGTAACAATTTCTTCCCAGTTGGTCAACGGAATATTATTTTTCTTCAAATATTCTTTTAAAAACTCAAAGTTAGGAACAATTAAGGCAGAAACAAACTGTCTTCCCTCCGCAATAAGAACGATTTGCTGAATAAAATTATTATTCGTTAAAAGGTTTTCAATCTGTTGCGGAGCAATGTATTTTCCGTTAGAAGTTTTCATAAGATCCTTGATTCTGTCGGTAATAATTAAATTTCCTTTGTCATCAAATTTTCCTGCATCACCCGTTTTAAACCAGCCATCTTCTGTGAAAACTTTCTGTGTTTCCTCAGGTTTGTTGTAATACCCTTTCATAATCCCGTTTCCTCTCGCCTGGATTTCATCATTTTCACCGATACGCATTTCTACGCCCGGCAGAGGTTTTCCGCTTGTTCCATGTTCAAAATGAGTTAACGGAAAAAGGGTTAAAGTTGCTGTTGTTTCCGTTAAACCATATCCAACGGTAATATGAATGCCAACCGATTCGAAAAATTGGGTAACTTCAGGTGATAAAGACGCTCCGCCACAAGGTAAAAACCACAATCTGCCGCCCATTTTTCCTTTAATTTTACTGAAAACCAGCATATCGGCAATTCCTTCTTTCAGCTTTAAACCAAACGGAGCAGGCTGCTCATTTCTTCTGAATTCGGCCGTTTGTTTTCCAACTTCCACAGCCCAGTTGAAGATCTTTTTCTTTAATGATGATCCTTCTTCTGCCTTTTCCAAAACACCTGCATATACTTTTTGGAAAAATCTCGGAACCGCACACATCATGGTTGGTTTTACTTCCTCAAGCGTTTTTGTAATATCTTTCGGATCTTCAAGGAAATACACTCGGGCGCCACCGTACATACAAAGTAAGCTCCAGCTTCTTTCGAAAACGTGGGTTAGCGGTAAAAATGCCAGTGAAAGCTCTTCTTCGAAATTTTTAAACTTAAAAAATTCAAAATGAGCATCAAATGCTTTGATAAAATTTCCGTGCGTTAACATTACCCCTTTAGGAGTTCCTGTGGTTCCGGAAGTATAAATAAGTGTTGCAATATCATCTAATTCTCTTTTGTGAATTTCAAATTTTGGAGATGATTTCGCAATAAAATCTTCAAGATAAAAACTGCTGAATTCTTTTTTAATCCAGACCGCTTTTTTAGAAATGATGATCGTTTCCAAACTGCTTTCTTTCTGGAAAAGATCAAGACACGCATCATATTGTGCCTGATTTCCTACCATGATCAGCTTAGCCTGAGAGTCAGTAATAATATGCTCTGCCTGCTCTGCATTATTGGTGGAATAAATAGGTACGGTAATGGCACCTACAGACATAATCGCCAAATCGAAAATCATCCACTCTCCGGAATTATCTGCATAAATTGCCACTTTATCATTTTCTCCAATTCCGGCAGTTTTTAGTGCATTGGCAGTTTTATATACCACTTCACTGAATTTTTTCCAGCTCAGTTCCTTCCATCCTACTTCTTTCTTTTTAAAGCCAATGGCAGCTTTTATAGGATGTTTTTCTACATTCTTTATGATAATCGCCTCTGCAAGATTCATTTCTTCAGCTTTTTGTCGTTTATATAATTTTTAAGATGAAAATCTACCGATTCTTCTAAGGGAATGAACTGGTAATTTAATCGATCTTTCACTTTTTGGTTGGAAACAATATTCAATGAAGAAATTGCTTTCACATTGGTTCTTGTGGCCATTCTTAATACGGGAATCAGCCATCCGAAAAGCGTATTGGCCCAAACTCCAACATTCAGCTGAAAATTGGAAAGTATTTTTGCTTCTTTTAAACCTAAAGCTTTTCTGATTTGTTTTCCCAGATCAGCATATTTTTTATTTTCAGAAATAATAATGAAACGTTCTGCAAACATATTTTTCTCCATCAGTTCAATACAGATCTTCGCTACGTCTCTTACATCGGCATAGCTTGTGCCGCCGGAAAATGTAAAACTATTCTTTTCAAAAGTCGGGAAAATATCTCCGCTGCTGTTGCCCCAGTTTCCGCTTCCGACAATCATTCCCGGATTTACGATAACGGTATTCAGTCCTTCGGCAGAAGCTCTCCATACCTCCATTTCTGAAAGATGTTTGGAAAGTGCATAAGCAGAATGCTCATCTTTAGGATTGAAATCTGAACTTTCGTCTAATTCTCCTTTTTCATTAAAAAGATCAAGCACCGCAATCGAACTTACGTGAAGAAATTTTTTAACTTCAGAACCTTCGCAGGCAAATAGTAAATTTTCAGTTCCTTTGATATTGGTATGATAAATTTCTTTATCATCTTTCGGGTTAAATCCTACTTTTGCTGCGCAATGGTAGACCTCATCCACACCCTTTAAGGCATCCTGAAGGGCGTGAATATCATCAAAATCAACATCAATCCACTCAATTTTATTAAAAAATTCATCCGGATTTTCAGTATAAAACTGATAAGAATGCTTCACATCATCCAGATTACTTGTTGGGCGCTTCGAGGCACGCACACTTTTCCCTCTCTTCAGAAGTTCCAGAGCGACGACCCTACCCAAAATTCCAGTGGTACCTGTTACAAAAACCATTCATTATTTTTACTTGGTTGTGGACTAAATTTATGACAATATTTCCTAATCGGCAATTCGAAAAAACAGCCAAAATAGGCAACTGCAAATTTGCGATTTTTAAAGGAGATTTTAAGACGAAATATGGATAAAAGTCGTAAAATTTTAAATTCAATAAGCTTTTGGATACCTCTACTTCTTTGACAAAACAGAAAAAACGGACTAAAGCCCGTTTCTATTGATATAAATTGTTACTGTTTAGATTTTTGTTTCCATCAAAACGGCATTGTCTCGCCTTGGGGCTTTGTCACATAAAACATCGGCAATACTTTTAGAAATCTGGTTTCCTTCGGTAAGATTATCCAGCCAGAAAAACTCACCGGCTGCGTTGATTTCGATAAAATAATATTCATCCTCCGGCGAAACGATGATATCCAGCGCGCCGTAATCAACATGGTATACATCCAATAACTCCAACACTTTGTCTTCAATATCTTTCGGAAGCTCGGTCTGTATCCATTTATCGATTAAATTTACGCCGTCTTTTCTCCAGTCGATTTTAGCATCTTCAGACTGTTGGGAATCAATTTCAAAAGCATAGACATCACGACCGACAACCGTTACACGAAGTTCTTTTTTCTTTTCAATCATCTTCTGAAACTGCATCGGACAATACAAAAGCGAATCTAATTCTTCTAACTTATCTTCAGAAACCACATTGGTAAACACCACATTTTCAACGCCATCTTCATAGATCGCAAAACCAGTCTGCATTTTGGCGATTACATTTTTATGTTTTAAAATAAATTCTTTGGCTTCATCTGCGTTATTTGTAAGGCATGATTCCGGAATTTTCAATCCAATTTTATCAGCAATTTTCAGCTGTTCTTCTTTACTGTCGAGCCTTCTGTAAACGCTTGGTTTCCCCAGCGAATAAGCATCAACCGATTCTATAAACCCGAAAAGTGTATTACGGATTTCGCCCATCGCGGCACCAAAAAATTTAGGATCTAATTCTTCGCGTAAACCTTCGCCAATATTATACGCTCTTCTGTACCAAATGGCTGCAATATCGTCCAAACGATATTTTGCTTCAGGTGTTTCTAAGATCGTATTCCATTTTCCATCCTGAAATGAAGTGGTTAATTTATTTTTTAAAGGATATAAATCTACATCAAAACGGATCACTTCACATCCGTTTTTTTCAATATATTCCGTTACTTTTTCGATTGAAAAATTATCTTTTGTATGCGTTATAATTAAGATTTTGTTCATGGGTATGTATTCTTTTTATAAGATTGTCTGCAATTCTCTGTGCAATGGGAAAATTTAATTCTTTCTGGAGCATTCCCCACTCTCCCTGAGGATTTACCTCTAAAAAATAGTATTTTCCGTCTCTGCCTTTAATCATGTCTATGGCTCCGAGGTAGAGATCCATTTCTTTCATCATGGCGGTTAAACTAGCTTTAATATGTTCAGGCAAATCATATTCTGACCAGAAAAAATTTCCGTGAGCAATTCGCCAATCAGGATTTTCGCTGTTATTAATTTTTCCTGTAAAAAATTCACCATCGATATAAACGATTCTCAGTTCATATTCCTTATCTATGTAAGGCTGAAAAATCATTGGGCAATACGCGATATCAGCAATAAATTCCAAATTATTTTCATCGATCACTGTCGTTGAAAGAAAATTTTCTCCGTTCATCGACTTGGTGATTACGCCGTGAAGTTTCGCTACCGCTTTTCCATTACAATGTTGATGAAAAAATGTTGTAATCTGCTCTTCATCATTAGAAAAAAGCGTTTTAGGAATTATTAAATTATGTTTTTTAGCTATTTTCAGCTGAAGCATTTTATTGCGGTCTATTTTTTTTTCACTTTCAAAAGGATTGATCCACGGAAGATGTTTTAAAGTAGTCATCAGATTTTCACGAAGAGCAGCATATTCTTTCAGAAAAATTCTTTCGTAATTCTCATCCAATTCCTCCGGAATATTAATTCGCCAAGATTTTCTATGCCAAACCGCTTTTATATCGTTTGAGTGAATTTTATTTCCCGATTCATCTATCAATTCAAAAGAATTTTCATTCACATTAATTTTCTGAAGATGATTCAGATGATCTGAATTGAGCCTGAAATACGGAATATTTTTCTCTTTTAGATAATCAAAGAAGATATCTATATTGTAAAAATCCTGTGAGTGGGTGATGCAAAGAATCATTGGGGTAAGTTTTATTAAAAAAGGAAACTTAACTTTTTAAGTTTCCTTTCATTTTAATATAGTTGTAAGTACGATTTTAAACTATAAAGATAATTAGTCAAGATATTGCACATCATCATCACCGTCTGACGGATACTTCTGAGTCTGAGCTAGATCTTTTTCAGGCAATGTTGCCGTATCATTAAATTTGTTAGTCATTACAGAATCTCTTTCAGGAATTGTAATATCTGTACCTCCTTTTACTGTTTCAGGATCTTTCAATTGCTTTTCTAAAAATTTAGCAAAAAAAGGCTGTTTTTTTGAATTCTTATTATTCATAATATTTTATTTTGATTGATTTTAGTTTAGATTTTGATAGTTTTTATAACAAAATTGTATCTTCATCGCTATCTGAAGGATACTTCAATGTTACATGATCGCCACCAGGACGTGTAACTGTATCCATTACAGGAGCCGTGCTGGCATCAATTAACGGAGCAGTAGTGATGGAAGTTGTACCTCCCTGAATAGCTTCTGGATCCTGAATTTGCTTTTCAAGAAATGAAGCGAAAAACGGCTTTTTTGAGTTTTTCTTTTTCATAATATCGTAATTTGGATAATTAATTATACAGTTTGCGTATCATCGTCTCCGTCAGAAGGAAACTTCAAAGTCACGTGATCGCCTCCGGGACGCGTAACGGTATCCATTACGACAGAAGTAACAGAATCTTTCAACGGATTTGTAGTTATCGGACTGTCTTCAAGAGCAGCTGTAAGGATAGGCGACGAACCACCCTGAATAGTTTCAGGATCTTTAATTTGTTTTTCTAAGAAAGTAGCAAAGAAAGGCTTTTTAGAATTTTTCTTTTCCATGGTATTAATATTTAGTGATTTAGAGAGCCTAAAGTATCAAAAAAAATTCACACGGAGAAGAATAAAATTATTTTTAAGAAAATTTTAACAAATTACAACAAAATTCAAAATATTATTAATCTAAATTCAAAAATCCCTTTACAACTTTAGCAAAATCAACAGGATTTTCAGCCTGAACCCAATGTCCCGCATTTTTCACGGTTACAATTTTTGCTTTTGGAAACTGCTGCTTAATCGAGAATTCATCCTGAGGAAGAATATAATTTGATTTCTCGCCTGCGATAAATAAAGTTTCACCTTCAAAAACTCCAAATTTTATAGCATTTGAAACAAATTCAGTGTATTTTTCTGCTAATGTTTTAAGATTGAACCTCCAGTTTAGTTTTTTATCATCATCCCAATACAGATTCTTTGTTAAAAACTGAATTGTTGATTTTTCAGGAATGTATTGTGTCAACACAGCTTCTACTTCATTTCTAGAATTTACTGTATCGAAATCAACGCTTTGCAATGCTTTAATAATTCCCTGATGATGTGGAGGATATGCTTTTGGGGAAATATCAACAACAATCAGTTTATCAACCATTTGAGGATATTTTATCGCAAATTGCATCACTGCTTTTCCGCCGAGAGAATGCCCTAAAATATGTGCTTTTTCAATTCCATAATGATTCATATAACGCATGATATCATCAGCCAAATCATCATGAGACATATCTTCAGAATGAAAACTTCTTCCATGATTTCTCAGATCAATAAGGTGAATCGGTAAAAATTCTCCAAGATCTTTACCAAAACCTCCCCAGTTATCAAGCATTCCAAACAATCCGTGAAATACTAAAAGCGGTGTCGACGAAAGCGTTTCGCCAAATATTTTTGAATGTAAAATTTCCATAAGTTTTTGTTTATTAAGGATAGAAGATGAATGATGGAAGCAAGAAGTTAATATCAAGACTGCATAAAACTTCCAGCATCTGATTTCCGGCTTCCAGCCTTCAGCCTACCATTGTGCCAATCTCTTCAGATAAGCCTGAACTGTATTTTCTAATCCCATATACAAAGCTTCAGAAACCAAAGCATGCCCAATGGAAACTTCCAGTAAATTCGGGATATTATCAGCAAAATATTTTAAATTATCTAAGCTTAAATCGTGTCCTGCATTAATTCCTAATCCAAATTCAGAAGCAATAACTGCAGTATCATAATAAGGTTTGATCGCCTGTTCTTTATTGATTAAATAATCTTTTGCGTAAGCTTCCGTGTATAATTCAATCCTGTCAGCTCCTGTTTTAGCAGCATATTCTACCAATTCAGGCGTTGGATCAAGGAAAATTGACGTTCTGATTCCTGCATTTTTAAACTCTGCAATAATCTCAGTAAGAAAATCTAAGTGTTTTTTTGTATCCCAACCCGCGTTTGATGTAATTGCATCATCAGCATCCGGAACTAAAGTCACCTGCTCAGGTTTTACTTCCAAAACCATATCAATAAAAGGTCTGTGAGGATTTCCTTCGATATTAAATTCCGTGGTAACCAGCGGTTTCAGATCATAAACATCTTTTCTCGTAATATGTCTTTCATCAGGTCTTGGGTGAATCGTAATTCCCTGTCCGCCAAACTCCTGAATTTTAATTGCAGCTTCCGTAACGCTTGGTGTTTCGCCACCTCTGGCGTTTCTAAGTGTTGCAATTTTATTAATGTTTACACTTAATTTTGTCATGCTACAAAAATAAAAAAACCCAACTTAAAAATTGGGCTTTTTCGTATAAACATTTTAATTGTCTTTAATTATTAGCAGATTATTATTTCGGTAAGCCAATCTGCATGATTTGAAGGTCGAATTCTTTAGAAGCCACCATTAAGTGATCGAAAATATCAGCTTGAATTTGCTCAAAATGTTCCCATTTCGAATCGTTGGCAAAACAGTAAATTTCCATTGGTAGGCCTTGCGTTGTAATATCCAGCTGGCGAACCATCATTGCCGCTTCCTGATTTACATCAGGATCATTTTCAATGTATTTCTGAGCATAATAACGGAAAACACCAATATTTGTCAATTGATTTCCGTTAACAACTTTATCTTTATGCTTAATATTTTCCTTCTCTTTTCTTAATTCAGCGGTTTTTCCTTCCAAATAATCCGCAATTAGATTAATTTGCTTTAAACGTTCAATATCTTCATCTGTTAAAAATTTAAATGAATTGATATTAAAATAAATTGACTTTTTAATTCTTCGCGTATTCGATTCAGACATGATTTGCATATTTTTGATCTCTGTCGTCAACAGATCATACGTCGGAATTGTGGAAACCGTTTTATCAAAATTGGTAATTTTTGTTGTTAAAAGATTAATTTCTGTAATGTTTCCCTCAATCGTATATTTTGGAATACTTACCCAATCTCCAACTTTTAAATTTTTAGATGTAGCAACATGAATTCCTGTTACAAAACCTAAGATGGTATCTCTGAAAACCAATACTAAAACTGCAGTAATCGCCCCTAAACTACCGACAATCGTACTTCCTTTTATACCAAATATCACACAAATTCCTAATACAGAAAAGATAAAAATTCCGAGGATTTTCACTGTTTCAGAAATTGCATTCAATGCCATGATTTTGTAGAAATCTTGCTTAATAGTAAAATAATGTCTAAAAGCTGTTAAAGCACGATAAAGCATTCCTGCAATAATCATTACTAATGCTAAATTTATACATCTGCTGATAAATATGGTTGTTGCCGGTAAAGCGCCGTAAAAAATGGACTCATGAATACTTCCTATAAAAACCAAAGCCCCGATATGAGCTAAAGAATTTGATATTTTCGACTGATAAATAGATTGTATAATAGGAAACTTTTCCTGATTGCGAAAAAATCTGAATACAAAATTGATGATAAACTTATAGACAAAGTCTAAGATTAAAAATATGGCACACAGTAAAAATAACTTCACGATAATATGTAAAACCCAATCCAATCCTGTGGGTGATATTTTACTTATGTAGCCGTAAAGCGGTTCGGTAAGTTCCTGTAAAAAACTTTTGGTTTCTTTTATTTGGTCATTCATTACAGCAAATTTAAAAAATTTACGATCGATCTTAAAGTAAATAGATTCAAATATTCTGCATCAATTATCATCCCAAAAATTTTTAACCATACACAAAATTCTTCTTTATTTTATATCTTGCATTATAAATTTTCAATATGGATACTACATTAATCAATATTCTCTGTCTCGTTTTACTGTTCGTGGGAATACTCGGCACATTTTTACCCGTTTTACCGGGATTATTGCTAAGTATTTGTGGATTATTAATTTACAAATTCGGAACGGATGCAGATCTTCCCATGATATACGTTTGGGTTTTCGGAATATTGACGATTGCTTCTGTTGTTTTAAGCTACGTAATTCCGGCAAAAACCAACAGAAAATACGGTGGAACACGTTGGGGAAGTATTGGTTCAGTTGTAGGAACGATCGTAGGATTATTTTTACCAATTCCATTAGGATTTTTGGTAGGAATGTTCGCGGGAGTTTTTATCGGAGAATTGCTACACGACAGCAAAGACATTACAAAAGCCTGGAAATCTACCAAAGGAGCTTTTGTAGGATTCATCTACGGAACAGGTTTCAGCTTTGTGGTAGGCGTGGCAATGTTTTTGGTAGTAATATTGAATATACTTAGTATTTTATAAACGAAAAATCATGTTACATAAAACCATCATATTCAGTGTAGGACTTTTAACATTAGCTAACTGCAGTGCTCAAAAGGAAGCGAAAACCTCAACAAAAACTTCAGTTTCACAGACTAAAGATAAAGAATTGAAACCTATGAATGCTGACGGAGAAATCATCTATTTCAAAGAAGGTGAGAATAAATTTCTGAAAGAATTTCAAATGAATGTCACTTTTTCAGGCATTACAGAAGACAGCCGCTGCCCTACAGATGTAAATTGCATTTGGGCCGGAGTCGCCGTTGCGAGCGTTCAGGTGATGGGAACCACTACCCGACCTATGAATTTAAGTCTTGCCACAATGGATAATACGGGAAGAAATTATTCTAAATCTGCAGCATTTAACGGTTATACCATTTCCTTGGCTGAAGTTACACCTTACCCTAATTCAAAAGACGGCACAAGAGCATTAGCCGGAAATTATAAAATAGGAATTACCATTAAAAAAACAGGAGAAAAGCCTACCACGAGATAGGCTTCTTTCCTTTTGAGATTAAATATTCGTTGATTTTTGAAAACGGCTTGCTCCCAAAAAATCCTCTATACACAGAAAACGGTGAAGGATGCGCCGACTTCAAAATAAAATGCTTAGTCGGATCTATAAATTCGGCTTTTTTTTGCGCAAAAGCTCCCCAAAGAACAAAAACTACATTCTCTTTTTTGTCTGAAATTTCTTTAATGATAAAATTGGTAAATGTTTCCCACCCCAGATCTTTATGGGAGTTTGGTGTATGCGCACAAACTGTTAATGTGGCATTTAATAATAAAACGCCTTGTTTTCCCCAATCGTCTAATTCTTTTGAAGTTCTTTCAACTCCAATATCATCTTTCAATTCTGTAAAAATATTTTTTAACGAAGGAGGTGCAGCAACCTGCTCGGAAACAGAAAAACATAAACCATTCGCCTGATAATCATTATGGTAAGGATCTTGTCCGATAATCACCACCTCAATATCATCAAAAGGTGTAATTTCCAATGCTCTGAAAATCTGATTTTTCGGTGGAAAAACTTTTGTGGTTGCGTATTCTTGCTTTACTTTTTCCCAAAGGTTGGTAAAATAAGGAGTGCTTTTTATAGGGGCTAATATTTCTGTCCAGGTCATTTTTTTAATTTGAAAATTTGAGAAGGATTTAATTTGAGAATTCAATTTTAACGCCAGACTATCATTCTTAATGAAGCACAGTGAAGAATCTCTTTTAAACGACAAATTTAAGGAATAAAAAATTAGATTTCTCCTTCGTCGAAATGACAAATGAAACTCTATTTCTTCAAACTAAAAACCAAATTATCCGGAAAACCTTCATCTTCCCTTCCCTCTTCCAACACAAAATCATGTTTTAAAAGAAGACCTTTTGAGTTTTCGTTGAATTTATTGGTCATTGCAACAATTTCCTGCAAATGTAAATTATTAAAACCAAAATCTAAAACCGCTTTTAATGCTTCAGACATGATGCCTTTTCTGTGATAAGCGGGTAATAATTCATATCCTCCTTCTGCTTCTTTTCGATCTTCAGAGAAATTCCAAAGACAAATTGTTCCGATCAGATTCGGTTGATCTTTTAAAGAAATTCCCCAATAATAAGTTTGATTATTTTGAGTTCTTTCTTTAATGGTTAAAATAAATTGCAGCGCATCGTAATTATTCTTCGGAGAGTTTCTTTGCACGAATTGATTGATGATTTCATTACTTCGGATTTTCAGAATATCATCGACATGGCTTTCGTTGATTCCTTTTAGTTCTAATCTTTCGGTTTCAAGTTTCATGCTCAAATATAAAAAATCCTGATCAATAGATATTTTCAAATCATCAAATTCACTCATTTTCAAATTAACATTCACATTTTCTCACTAAATTTGCAATGTGTATATAAATAAAGAAGATTTAAACGAATTAGAGTTTCCGCAATTGCTCGCGGAAATTTCTCCTTTTGCGTATTCTCCGAAAACAAGAGAGAAAATTCTTCAACTTCGTCCGATGGAAATTGACGAGGCAGAACTTTCATTGAAAAAAACGTCCGAATATTTGTCGAGTTTTGAAAGTTCAAATGCGATTCCGTTTGATGAATATGAAGATATTGAAAGTGAGCTAAAACTCATGCTGATCGAGAATTACCGTCTTGAGAACAGCGCTTTCATCAGAATCAAAACCATCACGGAGCAAATCGGGAAACTACAGAAATTTTTCCCAACGATGCCTGAAACTTTTCCTACCTTAATTCAGGATGTTTCTGTGTTGGAATTCAAAAAAGAAATTATTGATAAAGTTGATAAAGTTTTTAACCGTTTTGGTGAAGTAAAAAGTGAGGCTTCTCCCGTTTTAAAAGCGTTAAGAGCAGAAATTCAGATTGCTAAAAAAGCAATTACCGAAAATTTCAACCGCGCTTTGTTCAATTACGGGCAAAGTGATTTCTTGGATGATATTCGCGAAACGATCATTGATGACCAAAGGGTGTTGGCGGTAAAATCTGCCTACAAGAAAAGAGTGGCTGGGCGAGTTCTAGGACTTTCAAAAACGGGTTCTATCACGTATATGCAGCCTGATTCTGTCGTAAAGCATTATTTTAAATTAAAGGAAAGCGAAGAGGAAGAAAAGAAGGAAATTGACAAGATTTTGCGAAAATTAACCGCAGAATTGGCAGAATTTCAACCTCAGCTTTGGAGATATCAAATGTATATTTTCGACCTTGATTTAACGAGAGCGAAAGCAAAATTTGCAGAATTGATTAACGGAGTTTTACCAAAAATCAATCGTCATAAGACCTTAAAATTAAGAGAAGCGTTCCATCCTTTATTATTTTTAAGAAATAAAGCGGAAAACAAAACCATTTTCTCACAAACGCTGAGTTTAACGGATCAAAACAGAATTATCTGTATTTCCGGACCGAATGCGGGAGGAAAATCAATCACATTGAAAACAGTAGGATTGCTTCAATTGATGATTCAGAGTGGAATTTTGGTCCCAACTCATCCGAAATCCGAGATGTTTTTCTTTGATAAAATCATGACCGATATTGGTGATAATCAATCGATTGAAAATCACCTTTCAACGTATTCCTCAAGATTGAAGAAAATGGGCGGAATCATTCGTGAAGCCGATGCTAATACGCTTTTACTCATTGATGAATTTGGAACAGGATCTGATCCTGAACTGGGAGGTGCTTTGGCAGAAAGTTTCTTTGAATTTTTCTACGATAAAAAGAGTTTCGCGATCATTACAACCCACTACACCAACATTAAATTGGCGGTAGAACAACTTCCGCATGCTCAGAATGCGGCGATGCTTTTTAATGAAGAAACGCTGGAACCGATGTATAAATTGGAAGTCGGACAGGCCGGAAGTTCATTTACTTTTGAGGTTGCCGAGAAGAATAAAATCCCGAGGTTTATCATTCATTCTGCGAAGAAAAAAGTGGAACATGATATTGTGAATTTGGACAAAACGATTGTAAAGCTTCAGCAGGAAAAATATGAAGTTGAAAAACTGAAAACCGATCTTGCCGAAAGAAAAGAATCTGTGGAAGACAAACGCGATAATCTTCAAAAACTGAATGAACAGCTTCAACAAAAGTTATTCAATTTCCAGAAACTGTATGAAGAAGAACATCGTAAACTTCAGTTCGGAACCAAAATTGAATCTTTTATCGACAGTTACGTGAAAGGCAAATCGAGGAAAGATGTGGTAAAAGATTTTGTGAAAATTCTGGAACAGGAAAAATTCAGAAAAATTGGAGCTGATAAAGATGAATCCAAAAGACTTCAGGTTGTGAAAAGAAAAATCACACAACAGCTGAAGAAAGAGGAAGTGATCGAAAAAATCACAGAAACCAACGAAAAGCTTGAAGAAAAACGTAAAACCGACCGCGCGCTTTGGATGAAAGTGGGACAACGTGTAAGAATCTCAGGAAGTACGAGTGTCGGAACGATTGAAAAAATTTCGAGAAATAAAGTGATCGTGAATTACGGAATGTTCAAAACCACGATTGATGCCGATGAACTGGAAAGAATTTAAATTTCAACAATGACGGTAGAAACACGAATCGTTTTTAAGGATTTTTTACTATTCAACCTAAAAAATTCATTAATACGAATCATTATATTTCCAATAATTGCATTGATATTCTTTGGAATCAATTATTATAATACAGATAATGATAACCGGGAATTTATGGAATCTGCTTCTGTCTGGCTGTTGATCTTTTTTGTATTTATTATCATTCGAACGTATTTTAGTGTGAGGAAAATTTTTTATTCAAACCAAATGATTCAGGAAAATATTTCTTATACGTTTACAAATGAAAATATTCAATCTAAAGGAGAAACCTTTGATTCAGAATTTGCTTGGAATACGGTCTATAAAGTGAAAGAAAAAAAAGACTGGTTTTTGATCTACCAAACGGCTCAGATCATGAATATGGTTCCGAAAAAGTTTTTCACGAAAGATCAGATTTTAGAATTCCGAAATATTGTGAAGAATAATAAAATACGGTCAAAATTAAGAAACGATTAATTTAAAAATAAAAAGAGAGTGTTTATGGGCACTCTCTTTTGTTATATTTACTTTTTAATGAATTTTAATTGAACTGACTGATCTTTATCTTTTACATGAAGAAAATAATTTCCTCTTGTCATATTATGCAGATTAATTTTATTATTAGAGACCGTTCCTTCCTCTACTTTTTGTCCCAAAACATTATAGATTTCAAAATTTGCATTGGTGGTAATTCCTGAAACATGAAGAATTTCTGATGCTGGATTGGGATAAATCGTCACTTCATTTTTCTTGCCGGCTTCATTTGTAGATAAGAAACTGCTTGAGAATGTAATTCCGTAATCTTCAACTTCGCCCTCTGCGAAAGTTCCGCATCCGTTACTGACAATTTCCGGCGACACAATAACCCTCATGGTCGTTCCGCACATTGGGCTATTCGTTCCTGTAAATGCAAGTACCGGAATGTTAAATGAGCTCGTTACAATAGGCGCTGTTCCGGAATTCATATTCAATACCATTTCTGAATTATCAAAAATTCCATTCGCATTAAAGTCTATCCAAGCCTGTACTCTAAAAGGAGTTGGCGTGCCATTCCATGTTCTGCTAACGGCCAATGTATTACCGGTAGTTCCTACATTAGCAGTGATGTGTCGCGCTGGATCTGGGCGGTAATCTGTATACAGTGAAGCTCCGGAATTGCTTACCATAGCCGGAAAACCTGTCGCATTGAAGGTAATATTAGAAATATGCACCACATTATTATTAGTGGAATTACTTGCGCAGTAATTTAATGAGGTTGTGAAAATAATAGGTTCCGACCAAGTTCCTACCACAGAACAGATTTTAGCCACTTGCACTTCATACGCTGTGCAAGGTGTTAATCCCGTCATTGTAAAAGAAGACAAACCCGTTATAGAAGTAACTACAGACCACGTTGCTGATCCTACCATTCTAAATCTTACTGTGTTTTCAGGAGTGTTGGGATCGGCAGTCCAGGTTACGGTTCCGGTTGTGAGCGTTACATTGGATACCTGAACATTCAGTGGTACGTTGGTATCACAGAAAAAAGCAGATTCCGATTCTTCTGTAAGTTTAATTTTGCTTTGAAACAATGAAATTCCGGATAAAAACAGGAATAAATAAAGTAGATTTTTTGTCATATTTTTCATGGTTTTAAAAATTCACTTAAAAATAAACTAAAAAATCGGATTATTCATTACATTATTACTATATAAAATTACATTTCACGCATTTATCAGCATTTTATATTTCAAATTCAACTTTATTAAAAAAGTTTTTCATGTTTAGTTCTAAAGAAAAGAACTGACCAGAATTAGGCTTACGGACTATTTTCAAAATAAAAAAGGCTGCCTATAAAGACAACCTTCTGACTATTTATAAGTTTTGAGCTTAATTTCTATCTTCTAAATTTTCAAATTTAGCATAAGATGATTTTAGATGATGCAGCTGATCAGAAACCAATCTCGTGCTTTCAGGGCAAAGATCTCCGCTATCAAGTGCGCTTTGGTAGGCATCAATCGCAGCATTTTCACCGAAAACTACATTTCCAAGAGTAGAATCATCTTTATCTCCTGAAAATGAATTCTTCACATCAATCCATGCTCTGTGAATTGCCCCAGCTGTACTTGTGGTATTATCTGCTTCTCCTCCTTTTTGATTAATTAAATGAATCAAATCGTTTTTCATGGTCTGAGACTGTGAAACCATTTGATCGTAATCACTTTTAAGCCCCGAATGGGTATCCCAAACTTTATCTTCTACTTTAGAAAATCCTTCAATTCTGTCGTTGGTAATGTTCAGCAGATCATTCAATACTGATACTGTTTTGTCGTTGTTCATATTAAATTTTTTGGTGTGTTATACATTTTACAATACTGTATCGTAAAATTTCATGATCAAGAATATACAACTATAAGACCACTTTTTGCCATAAAAGGCAGGTGTGGTATCTAAAGTTTTAATTTTAAAATAAAAGCTTTTTTAGAGCAGTTCTTGTTTATATAAAGAATATTTTAGCTATTAATTCAGATAAAGTATAATTTTACAATCTTAAATAACCAGCTCCTATTGAGAATTAATGACAACGAAATTTCCAACAATAAACAGTACACTTTGCCCCAACGAACTTGGTAAACTTATTCAACAAAAATATGATCTAAGCGATAAAACGGAATGCAAGATATTCCGACTTGCGATGAATCATTTATATATTGTTTTTGATGGGGAAAACAAATATGTCTTTAGAGTGTACACTCATAATTGGCGAACGAGGCTGGAAATTGAAGAAGAATTAAGACTTTTAACATTACTAAAAAACGCGGGGCGACAAGTTGCTTTTCCAATAGTTGATGAATCGAAACAGTTTATTCAGGAAATTGAAGCATCGGAAGGAAAAAGGTTTGGAGTTCTATTTTCATATGCGAAAGGTGTGAAAACAGCAAAATTTTCACCTCAGACAAGTTTTCTAATCGGGCAGGCATTAGCCAAAGTTCATCAATCGACTGAAAATATCGAACTGAAAAGAATGCCTTATACTTTAGAAAATTTGCTTACAAATCCTATTTTAAAAACAAAAGAATTTTATAATACAAACATCAGCGAAGTTCAATTCTTAGAATCACTTTCCGCTTTTTTAAAGTTAAAAATGGAAAGTCTTGACAAAAGTAAAATGAGATTTGGAGCAGTTCATCTTGATGTTTGGTTTGATAATCTGCATATTAATAACGAAAAAGAAATCACTTTTTTTGATTTTGATTTTTGTGGAAATGGCTATTTATGTTTTGATATTTCTTACTTCTTATTTCAGTTATTTTCAACTCATTTAAACGAAGAAGAATTTCAAATAAAAGCAAACAATTTTTTGAAAGGGTATGAATCTGTGATTGAAATTAGCGATGAAGAAAAAAAGCTTCTTCCTTTCGGATGTTTAGCAATTATGAGCTATTATATAAGTGTGCAATGCGATAGATTTGAATATTGGACGAATATTTTCCTGAATGAAGATCATTTAAAAAGGATGGTTGGGAATTTGAAGCGTTGGATGTCTTACCACAAAATTGAAATTGAATAGCAAACAAACTTAAAAAACTAAAACTACCTTATGAAATTTTCAAGCGATCTCGTAATTTATGATTTAGAAGGAAGTTGCAAAACTTTTGGAAAAAATGAAACGAATATTTTAGAAATTGGTGCCGTAAAACTAGACAAGAAAACTTTTGAAATAAAAAGTGAATTTTCTATTTTGATTCTACATCTGGAATTTCATTAGAAAGAATGCTAGAAAAAATGAATATAAAAGAAGATTTTAAATTTCACAGAGCATTAGATGATGCAAAAGCAACAGCATTAATATGCAGCAAATTCTTAATGAAAAATAATTGACTATTGTGATTTACCCGATTTTTGATAATTATTTAAAACAAATTAAAGATTTAAAAGAATTGCAACAGTTTAATTATCTTCAGAAAAGTATTTAATTTATATATTTGAACAGTCAAAAAAATTTCATGATGATTTCCGTAAAAAAGGCATTATATTTATCTGTTTTCAGTCTGTTTTCTTTAGCTTCTGTAAAAGGGCAAAATAAAGTTCCTTTTGGGGTAGTAAAAGCTCAGGAAGGTTATGCGATGGTACGCGTTCATAAAGACGACTACCGAAAAATTATTGATAAAATTCGCATGAAAACGGGAGATGTTTTTGTTTACGTAAAACCTGCACCGGGAGAAACAGAATGGATCTGGATAAAATATCCTGAAAAACAAGATTCTGAAAAACCTTTCGTAAGATACGACAGCCTGAATAAAGAAGGAATGGTAAATAAAGAGCGTGTTGCCTTTATTGATCAGCTTCCGAAATTTACACCTTCAAAATCTAAAAACGGAAAATCATTAATTTTTACAGACGATACTAATCAGAAAATTCCGACTAATCAGAGAACGAAGGTTATCATTGATGTTTACCCTTCGTATGCTCATCTTAAAAGACAGGAAAAAGATGCAAGCGGGAAAATTTTGACGGTTGATAAAGTAAAACCTTGGGGAATTGGCAATGAAATCCCTGAAGGTATGACGGAAATAAAATCTATCCGAGTACAACAACCCGGAAGAGGTTCTGTATTTGTGAGAGATGCGATTAAAAATTTGTTCCAGCCTTCTATGGATTTTGAAAATATTGGGGTAACCGCCTTGGATGATGACCATATTTTCCTTTATATGATTAATGGTTCCGGTGAAAACCGTTATACCACCCTTTGGAGCATCAATAAAGGAAGAGCCATCAATCAAATAATTTATAATAATCCGGAATAAATCTTATTTTCTACTGTTTTATCCTTATTTTTGCACCCAGAAAAGCCAATCGCTTTTTCAGAAATCGGTTCTGCTTAATTGCAGATTAAAAGGGAATCGTGTGAAAATCACGAACTGTCGCGCAACTGTAAGTAACTAAAGTCTTTATCAAAAGTCCACTGTTTCGTTATCAGGCGAGATGGGAAGGAGATAAATGATGTTACGAGTCAGGAGACCTGCCTATTTCTTAAACAAAAAACTTTCGCGATTTGAAGTTTTATTGATCTAATAGATGTTTCAGGAATTTCTAAGATTCCTGTTATTGTTCTGTTGTTTGATACTATTTCATTTCGCCTTAATTTATAATGAAATATGACTACAGAAGAAAGAATTGAAGCATCCGTAACCAGAATTTTTAAAGCGGTTTTCCCTAATACAACCAATCATTACGATACGCTTTTCGGAGGTACTGCCATGCAGTTGATGGACGAAGTGGCTTTTATCACCGCGACCCGATTTGCCAGGAAACGCGTGGTAACGGTAAGCAGCGATAAAATTGATTTTAAAAAGCCAATTCCTGCAGGTACTATCGTAGAATTGGTAGGAAAAGTTTCTCATGTAGGAAAAACGAGTATGAAGGTAAATGTTGAAATCTACACCGAACAAATGTATTCTTATGAAAAGGAAAAAGCGATTGTAGGTGATTTCACTTTTGTAGCGATCGACGAATTCAAAAAACCAATTCAAATACTATAAAGAAAAGGTTCGGGCGGCCTTCGGCCGCCCGAACCCAATATTTTCAAATGTTTTTTAAAGCAGTTTCGGCGAGCCAAAGGCTCGCCGAAACTTTTATATTTTTTATTTATCACGAATTTCACGAATGATGGTGTATATTTTTTATGTAATTGAAAATTAAATATAATCATCTGTAAAAATCTGCGCAATCCATGGGAAAATAAGATATTCCGTTAAAAAATTATCTCAACACCTTTTCAGTTTCCAAACTCAAATTCAATAATGTTTGGAAAGCCTCTCCCATTTCATCAGAAGCTCTGCTGATGGCGTTTTCCAACATATTTCGGATTTGTTTTTCAGTAACTCCGGCTTCCGTCCAGCTTTTTCCAGAAGTATGCGAATTCAGAATAAAAGGCATAATTCGGTCAATTGCACAGGCAAAAATAGCATCCGGAGTTTTTTCCTCTTCAAATTCAAGCCAAAGATTGAAAAACTCAGTTCTTAAAGGCTCATCTAGAATTCCGAAAATGTTTTGAGCAGAAACTTTCTCTCTTTCAAACTTACCAACCATTCCCGCTTCATCAAAAAGAAAAGTATCACCCGCTTCAATTTCTACCAAATCGTGAATGGAAAGCATTCTGATCACTCTTAACAAATCAATATCCGCTCTGTTTTTCGCATAAGGAAAAAGAATTTGAGCCAAAATAATAATCTGCCAAGAATGCTCAGCTGTATTTTCTCTTCTGGAATCATCTGCATTGTAATTTCTTCGTTGTACGTTCTTTAAGGCATCAACTGCCAAAATAAAATCGATCTCCTTCTGTATCTTCATTATCTGTTACTTATAATATTCATCAATTGGATAATTTTTAACCGTTTTTATCCATTTATCATCTTTAAATTCCTTGGTTGTTACAATCACTCGCTCACCGCCACTCGCATCTTCTTCCACTTCATATACTTTCACCAAACCTCGGTTGGGAATAACAGTAAATTCTGTAATATAATGCATTGCCGCTCCCGATTTCGCATAGGTAATCAACCGTTTCCTTTCATGATCTACTTCAAACATTCCAAAAGAGTTGCTGGCAAGATCGGTAAGCTCTTCACTAGGCACAAATTTTTTCTTGGTAACATTGTAAACATATACATCATAAGAAGCAGCTCCGTAATTTCCTAAATTTCCGTTTCTTACGGCAACATCTTCAGTTCCGTCGAAATTAAAATCATCAAAAATTAAAGGGCCATCTGAAACCACATTTTTATCCAATCGAACAATTTCTTCCTGTGATATTTTATTATTCTGATTTAAATAAAAAACTAAATTCTCAGAAGTTAATGTTTGTTCGATTTTCGAACCATTTTTTTTGAATAAGTCAATAACCGCTTTACCTCGGCATTCGTCCCCCGAGCAGTCTTCCATCATAATTTTTGCATCATAATAAGCAGAAGCATCTTTCATTTCAAACTTATATTGAGCAAAGCAACTTGTTCCAACTAAAATAAATGGCAATAAAAATTTAGAATATATCATAATTGTGTTTAAATAAAAATTTAAATTCTGGCTAGATTAATAACCCAATTTCCTGCCAAAAATACAAAATTTTAAAGTCTTTCACACTTTTTTAAGTTGAAAATCAAAATATGCAAAATTTCAATTAAAATTTATTCCATTGAAAATCAGTAATTTAAATATTATATTTAAAAAATTACACTACTTTGTATTGCATAATACCATTTTATTTACATATCTTTGTAATGTAAAATCGAAATAGGTTCAACTAGCTAGGAACTGAAATCGGTTTTAGATATAACTAATTAACAAAACTTATTAAAGATGAATACTGAAAATACCAAAGCGCAAATGCGAAAAGGCATTCTGGAATTCTGTATTTTAAGTCTCATCAATCATCGTGAAATGTATGTTTCCGACCTTATAGATGAACTAAAAAAAGGAAAACTGGATGTAGTGGAAGGAACCCTCTACCCTCTTTTAACAAGATTGAAAAACGGAGAATTTTTATCGTACAGATGGGAAGAATCTACCGGAGGGCCGCCTAGAAAATATTATCAGATCACAGAAAAAGGTAAACTGTTTCTAAATGAACTTCAAAATACCTGGAATGAATTGACAGATTCTGTAAACCAAATCACTCAAAAAAATTAAAAAAACAAAGCTATGAACAAAACACTCTCAATAGGACTTGCAGGTTTTTCTTTTACGATAGAAGAACATGCATACATAAAGCTTAGCGATTATCTGAATGCTCTTAGAAGCGCTCTGGATGCTTCGGAAGCAGATGAGGTAATGCACGACATAGAAATCAGAATGGTGGAAATCTTCAAAGATTCTTTAGGAAAACGCGAAGTAATCAACGATTCGGATGTAGAGAAGGTAATTGCACAAATTGGAACACCCGAAAAAATAGAAGAGCAGGAAGAGGCATATTATTCTGAAAAAAATACTTCGAAAAAAAGAAGCGCAGGAACTGAATATAGTGATAAAAAACAATTGTTCCGTGATCCAGAAAAACAGAAAATTGCCGGAGTATGCGCAGGTTTAGCTCAATATGTTGGAATGGATATTACAGCAATGAGAGCAATCTGGTTGGGAATTTTCATCCTGGGAGCTTTCACAGCGGCAGTTTCTTCAACATTGGTTTTCTTATTATATATTATTCTTTGGGCCGTGTTACCAAAAGCAGAATCTGCGGCAGATTTCCTGAAAATGCAGGGAAAGCCTATGAACTTCGACAATCTTAAGAATGAGTCTAACAAATTGGTGCAATTCGCCAATGAATCTACTCAGAGGGTCGGAGAAATATATATCGAAAACAAACCTTACATCAGCAACGCAAGCAGCGGAATATGGAATGTTTTTAAATATATCATTGGTTCACTTTTCGTTTTAATGACAGTAGGAAGCATTGCAGGAATATTCGCAATCATCGGGATTTTCGGAGTAAATGCAGATTTCCCAGGAGCTTCTGAAATGAAATTCTATATGGATGATAATGGTTTAGACAAAGTATTAACTGCTATCATGGTGGTTGGAGCTTTGATCCCGGCAATTATCTTCAGCTTATTAAGTATCAAAATTTTCTCTCCGAAAACTAAATTGAGAAATATCGGATGGGTATTAGGAGGTTTATTCCTTTTATTAATCGGATTGGGTACTTACTTTGGAATCAGCATGGCGAAAAAAGACCTTATCTACAGAGGCAGCAAAGAAGATGTTGAAAATGTAGCGATCAATACAACTTCAGACACATTGTATGTTGATGTAAAGCAAGTGGTTATTCCACAAAACTTCAAAGGGTATGACAGCGATATTTATTCGGATAAGAAAACAGTTTTCGAAGAAGATTATCCGGATGTAGATGTTGTAAGAAAATCTGATGTAAAAACACCTTATCTAATCATTAAAAAAGAAGGAAACGGATACAATGTTCCGGTACAAATTACGGTTCCTGTAGAGGTTGAAAACAATAAAGTGCTTCTTCCAAACTACATGAAGTATCCTTACGAGCACAGATTCAGAGATTACAGAATCAGCTATGAGCTTGTGGTTCCGCAAAGAATGGTGATTATTCCGGTAAATAAAGACAAAATTTATTTTGACGGAGATTTAGACGGAGACGGAATCAACGATAATGATCAGGATGACGACCATAACAACAACGGAATCAAAATTGAGAAAAACAAAATCTCTGTAAACGGTTCTACGATTGAGTACAGCTCAGACGATAAGGACAGTATTATCATCAACGGTAAAAAAGTTCCTGCTTCACAAGCTGATAACGTGATTGATTCTATGAAATCCAGCATCAAAAAAATGAAAGGAAATGTAGACATCAAGATCAAGGATGGTAAAGATGAAATTTCCATTAAAACCAAATAATAAACTTTAGAGAGTGGCAGAAGATGTGAATGAATGGTCAAAAGCTTGAAATTCACATTCTTCTTCTCTCAAAACTATCGAAAATAATTTAATTTTAAACACTGTATATCAGAAAATTATACTATCTTCGTACAAAATTAATAACCCAAATCAAAAACATAAACAAATGGTACAAGTAGCCTTAGAAATAGTAATGAAAATCGTAGATTTAATCAGCGGTTTGTTTTAAAGAGCAATAATATTTCAATATATTTGTAAAGTATAACCAAAGTTTGGTTATACTTTTCTGTTTTTAATACAAGATCTATGAAAAAACTAATTGGCAAAGCAATGCTAAAATTATTGGGCTGGAAGGTCGTTCTGCAAGGCGATGCAAGCAGCCTTAACAGATGTATCCTTGTTGTGGCACCCCACACCCATAATATGGAATATATTTTAGGAAACCTTGCCTATTGGTCTTTGGAGAAACCCATCAAAATCATCATTAAAGATGCTCACACCAAAGCTTGGTACGGAAGTGTGGTAAGAGGTTTGGGAGGAATCGGGATCGACAGAAGTCAGAAAAACGACTTGGTAAACTTCGTTGCCAATCAGTTTGCAAAAGAAGATTTTAGTTTAGTAATTACTCCGGAAGGAACAAGAAGCTGGGTTCCGAAATGGAGAAAAGGGTTTTATCACATGGCTTTGGCGGCAAAAGTTCCTATTGTTTTGGCAGCCGGAGATTTCAAAAGAAACATCGTTTATTTAGGATATACAATTCCTTATGAAAGAATTGCTTCTGCTTCTTTTTCAGAAATTATGGAAGAAATTCAGAATTATTATATCAAAAATGATATTGTTCCGAAAATTCCTGAAAACTGGAATCCAAATATCATGGGAACGGAAACCAGCAACTAATAACTATCAACCAACAGATTTATGTATTATACGAAAGATAAAACGAAGGAAGAAATATTAGCATTTCTAAACAGTTGGGGCGGCGAGGTAACTTTAGCGAAAACGCTGGAAATAAAATTCATAGATATTGATCTTGAAAATGAAACCCTGACTGCCACGATGCCTGTTCAGCCGAAAGTTCATCAGCCCTTTGGTATTTTGCACGGTGGCGCAAGTTGTGTTTTGGCAGAAACAATGGGCTCTAGCCTGTCTAATATCTTCATTGATGGTTCTAAATATTATGGTGTCGGTACGAACATCAATTCAAACCATTTAAGAAGTAAAAAAGATGGAATTGTGACGGCTGTGGCAAGATTCATCAGAAAAGGAAAATCGATGCACGTTTCTGAAATTGAAATTAGTGATGAAAAAGGAAAACTAATCAATCACACAACAATGACGAATAATATTATTTTAAGATAATTTTAAATATAATATTTATATAAAAAACTCCGATTATCGTTGATAATCGGAGTTTATATTTTAAACCACAAAAGTCTCAAAAGCCGAAGAAGAAAATACTCTTCAATAAACACTCTTAATAAACTATACTTACTTTTGCAACTTTTGTGGTTAGAAATTCTTAATTATAGAATCTTAGAAACTTCATTACAAAGCCATTCCAAAAGTTCTCTATCTTCATCTGTAAACGGATCAATTGTATGAGAATCAATATCAATTTGTCCGATATTTTGTCCGTCTTTGAAGATCGGAACTACAATTTCAGCTTTTGTATCGATTGAGCAACTTAGATAATTGCTTTGTTCGTGAACATCAGGCACTACAAAAGTTTCATTGGAAACCGCAACCTGACCGCAAATTCCTTTTCCGTAAGGAATAATATCGTGATCTGTAGGGGCTCCAACATAAGGACCTAATTTCAATTCGTCTTTATCTCCGTTTTTGAAATAAAAACCCGTCCAGTTGAAATAAGAAATCTCCTGATCCAAAAGATGACAAACTTTTTCTAATTTTTCTTCTGTATTATGTTTAGGACTTTCAAGAATAGATGAAAGTCTTTTCTTTAATTCTGACATTTTAATTAAATTTTTTAAGAGAATTGTTTTAATGAAAGTTCTTCTTTATATCCGAACATTCCTCGCTCTTTTATCATTTCTGCAACACCATCAGGAAGTTGAGTTTCCCAACCTTTCATGTTACAAGCAATTTTCTTTAATATATCTCTTGAATAAATTTCCAAGAAATCGGGATTATGATTCTTAATATCAACAATACGATTATTCAGCTTGAAATATTTATACAATTCTTTAAGATTTTCTTCCACTTTAAGCGTTTCAGAATCTAGCAATTCGTGGGTCTCAGGATCTTTATAAGGATAAAGATACACTCTCATTCCGTTTCTGAAGAATTTACCAAAAGCTTCCAAAATTCCACCTGAAAGATTTTTATAGTACTTCTCGTCAAATACCATCAATAGGTTATTTACACCCATTGCTACACCAATATTTCCACTTGTATAAGACGCAAAATAATCAATCAATCGATAATATTCTGAGTAATTCGAAATAATAACTGTATAGCCTAATCTACCGAGGACATCTACCCTATCAAGGAAATCTCTTTCATCAATATCTCCGTCTGCACGAAGGTTTGAAATCGTAATTTCAATCAAAACTTCCGTTTCTTCATGGGTACAAACCGCATCTTTCAGGAACATATCCATACCGTTTTTCAGCATATCGATATTTACCTTTGTTACCGGTCTGAAACTTCCCCTTACCGCGAAAATATTTTTCTTGTACAAAACATCCGCCGGAAGCATATTGTTCCCTTCAGAATTGAAAATTACGGCATCCGTCATTCCGTTTTTCACTAACTGCAAAGACATCAATCGATTATCAACATAAGAGAATGCAGGACCACTGAAATCGATCATATCAATTTCAAGATTGTCTTTTGCCACATCATCGTAAAGAGATTCGATTAATCTTCGTGGATTGTCAAAATATGTGAAGGCACCGAAAATAAGATTTACTCCAAGATTCCCTAAAGTTTCCTGCTGCAAAGTAGCATCGTTTTCTTTGAATTTTACGTGAATTACAATCTCGTTATAATCCTCATTTTCTTTCACCTGAAAACGAATTCCTACCCAACCATGACCTCTTACCGTCTTATCAAAATTGATGGTAGTCACCGTATTAGCATAAGAAAAAAACTTTCTGTTCGGGTTGTTTTCTCTGGAAATTCTTTCCTCAATTAAAGCCACTTCATAGCGAAGCATTTTGCGAAGTCTGTTTTGTGTAACATACCTGTTTTTTACTTCTTTTCCGTAGATCGCATCACTAAAATCTTTGTCGTAAGCAGACATTGCCTTAGCAATTGTACCTGAAGCTCCACCAGCTCTAAAAAAGTGTCGGACTGTCTCCTGCCCTGCTCCAATTTCTGCGAAAGTACCATAAATAGTAGGATCTAGATTAATTGTTAATGCTTTTTGTTTAGGAGTTAGTTTCTGATACATTAGGACATTAAATTTTTCGTAAATTTACCAAAATTAAACCAACCTCAAAAGAAAATGAAGTTGAAATTTTTAGGAACTGGAACTTCGCAGGGTGTACCCGTTATTGGCTGCACTTGTGAGGTGTGTACTTCCGAAAATCCAAAAGATAAAAGATTCCGTTCGTCCGTAATTATAACTACGGACGAAAACAGAAAAATATTAATTGATTGCGGCCCTGATTTTAGGCAACAAATGCTTATTAATCAAGAAAGTAATGTAGATATCGCACTTCTTACTCATGAACATAACGACCACGTAATTGGTTTGGATGACATGCGCCCTTTAATCTTTAAAAGTGGAAAAAATATGCCCCTTTATTGTTCTCAAAGAGTCGGACAAGAGGTAAAAAATCGTTTTCCCTATGCTTTTGCAGATGTAAGATATCCCGGAGCGCCTGCTTTTGATTTGCATGAAATTGAAAATAAACCGTTCACAGTTTTAGATACCGAAATTACTCCGCTTGAAGTGATTCATTATAAAATTACGGCGTTCGGGTATAAATTTAAAAACTCGGCTTATATTACTGATGCAGGCTTTATTTCAGACACGGAAAAAGAAAAATTAAAAGATCTTGATGTTTTAATTTTAAACTGTATCCGAAAATTTGATCCGCATCCGGCACATTTTATCCTTCCTGATGTTATTAATTTGTTTGAAGAGCTAAAACCTAAAAAATTATTTTTAACACACATCAGTCATCATTTAGGATTGCATAATATTGAAGATAAACAACTTCCACCCGGAATACACCTTGCCTACGATGGTTTGGAAATAAATTTCTAGAAAAAAGTTTGCAAAAACATTTGGAGTATAAAGAAAAGTTCCTATATTTGCACACCAATTAGAAACAAGGTAACACACCAGCCCAGGTGGCGGAATTGGTAGACGCGCTGGTCTCAAACACCAGTTCTTAGGAGTACCGGTTCGATCCCGGTCCTGGGTACAAGACCGGAAAGATGTGATAATTCACTTTCTTTCCGGTTTTTTTTGGCTCCTAACTCATTGTTTATTTGAAAGATATAGGACAAGAAAACATTGACTCGAGCGGTTCGATAATGATTTTCTAAAAATTCTAATTTTTCAGGAAAAATCGAACCAATTATTTTACGTTTTATCTGAATATCCCCATCACTATAGACTTTAGCAAGATTTACGACATGGTTTAGAGCATTATCTAATAGCTTTGGAAAATCTATCTTCTTGTGATCTTTTCCTTTAGTCAATTTCCTTTCCAATTTTTCAATTTGGGCTTTACAATCGCTCTTAATTTCAAAGTACTCATCATCGTCAATTACATCTTCTAATAACTTGTTTCGAGCAAGCTTTAACCTATTGTTTAATTTATCAATTTCTGATAACACTGCTTTTCTTTCGTGCTGAGGATTATTTATTAACTTCTCAAAGTTTTGTTTCAAGACTTTTCTTAAACATTTCTTTATGGACTCTCTCATTTCCAAAGATTGGAGTACCTCCAAAAATTTGTTATTTACAATTTCTGATTTATAGCGATATCCGCAAGGGGTTTTACAGTGGTAATAATAATACTTCTGTCCTGAACGTCCTGTAGATGCACTTCCAGTAACAATACGACCACAGTCCGGACACGTAAGAAATCCTCTGAGGGGAAGGTTGTCATCAGACAAAACTTTAACATTGGGTCTGGGAATATTAATATTTCCATCCATAATATTTTGAACCTTTTCAAATAATTCTTCACTAATTAAAGGTTCGTGTATGCTCGGAACGAAATGCGCTTCTTCTTCATTATATTGCTCGACAAATATTTTCCCACAATATGCAGTGTTTCGCAAGCTGGCGAGAAAGGCACTTAGCTTAGCTGATTTGCCTTCTTTTTTATTCATCATATCCATAATTTGGCTAGCAGAAAATATACCTTTTGCCATTTCGTTAAACGCCCATTTCATGTTAGAAGCTTCAGGTTCTTTTAAAGCAACATATTTTCTACCATTCTCTGAAATTTTATTTACATATCCGAAAGGAGCCCTACCCATCAATCTACCTTCTTTTTTTGCTCGACGCATTCCGTAATAGGTATTTAGGGCACGCCTGTCATTCTCAACTTCAGGAGCCGCGAGATAAATAGCCAGCATCATTTTATTCTCAGGAATTGACAAATCCAACGGCTGTTCTATGGCCTGTGGTTCAACGTTAAGTTTTTTAAGGACATTTATCACTTGATAGGCATCACCAGCATTTCTACTGAAACGATCCCATTTTGTAAATAGTAACAAATTTGTCCTTGAACTTTTTTTCTTGAGTGTTTCAAGCAGCTTGACCCATTCTGGTCTATTGAAAGTTTTTGCTGAATAATCCTCATAGATTACATGACCGACAGCAATATTATTATGGTCGCAGTACCTTCTCAATCTCTCTTCCTGATCCCTCTGTGAATATCCCTTATCTGCTTGTTCATCAGTTGAAACTCGAATATATAAATCAGCTCTTTTCATTTTTGAAATTTTAAAAAAAATTATCTTCTAAAAAACATTTTACTGTAGCTTTTAAAAGCATTGATAGAAAAATACTTACTTGTTCTGCTTCCTCATAGGTTAAGTCAACTCCCTCCTCTTCTTTAAAGATTTTAACAATCTCCTCAATGTTAATAATATTAACGTCAATCTTATTTTTCATGCCTGATGTATTTAAAATAAATATATCAGGTACATCTTATTTTCTTTGAACAAAGACATTCTTACTGTAGTACTTGGCTTCGGAAGTGATTATCTAAAAGTAAGCTTTTAAAAATCTTAGACTCCTATCTGAATATTTTGCATAATAGTCAAATAAAATAATGCTTTTAAAAACAGTAATTTTCATTTAAATTTTAATAATAATTCTTAAGCAGATATAGTTTAGTCGCAAATTTAATTCTCAAATGGTATCAAGAAAAATATTATGAAGAAATTCAGTGTTCTTAGATTCAACTAAAATACAAATAATCAGATAAATACTAAACTTCTAACCTAATTAATTTTAAATTTCATGGTTTCTTCTCAAAAGTGCATTGAGATAATAGCAGAAATGTATAGCCATACAATGGCAATTATCAGAATCCCCAAGATTCAACATTACTTTCGACCATAATAATTAAAAAAAATAATTATGCAAGGAGAAGATGATTTTAGAGTTTTAGCTAAAATAATCTGATTTATGAGAGCAGTAAGTATTCTGCTGGTTTTAATGCAATTTTATCGGTTGTGCTACACGTTCTTTTTGGAGCACGGGTGGGTTTTAGAGATTATTGATAAAATCTTCGAATTTTCAGAAGACCACAGGATTATTCATTCATCCATTATAAGCTAAAATCTTTGAAGTAATTCTTTTGACATTAAGCTGCTGGGGATCTCAACGGTGCATTTTCCGAAAACTCAACAAATTATTAATAGCTGTCAGATTATTTTTTGTGAGAAGATTTAAAACTGTCTCTAATTAATTGATGAACATCAGAAAGCTTATAGTAAAGCTTGCCGCTGATGGTGTAATATGATAACCTTTCCTCTGAACGATACCGCTGGAGAGTCCTGGGACTGATTTTTAATAACTGTAGAACATCTTGGTTATCTAATAATTGTTCTCCATCAATACTCCGTAATGCATTTTGACTTTCTTTTACTTTTTCACTTAAGATATCGAATCTTGTCATAATTCTGTCCATCCATGAAAGAAATTCTGCTTTATCAATATTCATGATTTTTGTTTTATGGTTATCGCAAAGTTTTAAAAAAAATATAAGAATCTCTCGGTAGTTCTTCGCACTACCGAGAGATTATATGTAAAGGATAATAAATAGATAGATTGTCTTTCTAAAAAATTTACTCTTACTTAGTAAATGTCATTTTTTTAAGCTTTTTTAATCGTCCTCTAACAGCTTATTACTTAAATTTTCGTTTAAAAGTTGCAAAAATTTAGTTTTATTTGTTTTTCTATTCTTGATTTCATGTATCGTTTTGTAGAAATTTCCAAGGTCAATATTTAAGGTTTTCTCAGTATATCTTACAATTTCGGAAAACTCAATATTTCCACCGTTAAAAGCATGGGAACAGTATAAAGCATAGAGAAGTTCAACCAATGAAGACTTTGAAGAAGACCATAATAAAATGAGTTTTTCTTCTGATTCTTTAAAAGTATATCCATCAATATTCTTGATTGATTCCAACAGATATTTTTCAAGTAAATCGTTGGCTATGATCTTTGATACGATATGATCATGAGAAGTCGCAAACTTTTCATCGTAGTCATAAAGTCCTGTTTCAAGCTTTATTTTAAGATCGAACTGATTCCTCACAAAGTACTTATCGTCAAGAAAAGTTGCTTTACGACGATAATATTCGTAAAAATCAGTGTATTGATCGTAAAAAGTTTTGAGCGTCAGAAGTTCACATTCAAAATATTCTTTAAGTATGGCTTTTCCTGCATTTGGAATAGCAACTTCGATCGAAAGTAATTTAGAATAATAAATAAACTTAGAAATAAATTGAGGTTTAACTATTTTAAAGAAATAAACTTCTTCGGCAAGGGCTTCAAATTTGTACTCCGCTAATAAAATTTTAATTTCTCTAACAGGAATATCAATTTCCATTAACGCTCTTTCACACAAATCAACTTTCTCATTTTGAAACTTTGCCTCAATCAGATTCAATTTTTTTTCTAAAGAACTTAATTTTACTTTACATTCTTTAATAAATAAGTTTTTATCCATATTTTTTTATTAAAAAATACGAATTAAATAGGAAGTTGACTATTCACTACGATTCATTTGGATCCTCTCCACAAATTCAGCTGGATTAACACCTACAACTTCTATAAATATCTTAGAAAAATTAGACCTATTCGTAAATCCACATTCCTTTGCTATGGTCTCTATTGAATACTTTCTCCATTCGTTGTTTGATGTTAGCATTTGTTTAGCGTACTCCACTCTTAAAAGATTAATGTATGTATTGAAATTTGAACCTTTGTATTCATTAATAATACCAGATAAGTAAGTTGTATTTGTTTTTAATCTTTTAGCAAGTTGATTTTGTGTTAATCCTTTTTCTAAATAGAATTTATTTCCCTCCATGATTTCTAACTTATTCAAGATATCATTTACAACTTTATCTGTGAGCTTAGATAGTTTCTGCGGTAATTTATCTTTCTCATCAAGATATATTGGATCAATTGATGAAGTTTTTTTATTTTCAGTACTTGTTTTTTTTCGTTTGACTTGGTAATATTTAGCACCTGAAAATAAAATACATGTCGTTATTGTAGCTCCGGCTAAAATATAACCAAACAATGATGATGACTCTAATTTTTCTTTTGAACGAATTAAATCCTCTGTGTCATACTCCTTATAAATTTTTCCTGACAAATATTTGAAATCTGTAGATAGTATTTTATCAAAACTTAAAAGTTGCTTTGTGTAATAGAGTTCATCTTCGGCATTTCTTGTATCTCTACAATAGTCTATAAGTAATTCATAAGCTTCCCTGACTCTCGGTAAAACAAATCTGTGTTCTACAAATATGGAATCTATTTTCTTCAAATTGGTATATCCTTCTTCTACTTGATTATTTCTCAGAAAAATTTTTCCTTTTAAAAAGTAAATTAATGAAGTATTTGTAAAGTCCTGTTTTTTCTCTATTCCTATTAAAGCAATATTAAAATCGGACAATGCCATTTTATCATTTTTTTTAATAAAATTTAAGACTCCTCTTAGTTTATAAAAATTGCTTCTCTCTATATCAAAATTCAAGTCATTTGCAGATTCTCTCATCCCTTCTTCAATAAGTTCTGATGCATCATCTAATTTATTTTGATAGAATAAGCAGATAGCCATTTGATTGACGCTGTTTAAATAACCTTTTTTGGTATTGTATTTTAAATTGGGTAGGTGATCATTAAGTTTATAAACCTGATAATATGATCTACATTTTGAAAAAATTTGAAATGCTTCTTCATAATACCCTAAATAACTCTTCACCAATCCAATATGATATAAATTCTTATAATGTAAATATGAATTATTGGAATTTTTCAGATATCTCCATGCTCTAAGATACTCATCTAGGGCATTTTGATATTTTCTGTAAGTAAAATAATAAACACTTCCTTTTGTCAAATATGCATTTCCAATAACATCACGATTTTTTGATTGCTGAGCTGCCCATATTATACTGTCTGCATACAGAAGTTTATTATTTTCTGAAAAGCTTGTTGCATCTCGATAAGCCTGAGATAATTCTTTGAAATTATTTTCAGCTTTAGCTTGCTTCATATAGAAACCAACAAATTCCAATCCTCTCTCATCATTCTCTGCAAAATTATCATAAGCTGCTCTTAATTTCTCGAAATCAGTTGCCTTGAAAAAAACACAAAAAAACAGAAGAATGATTGACATTCTATTCAAGCCAAAAATAGTTTTCATAGTAAATTATTATTATCTGGTAATTATGATATAAAATTAAGCAAAATGAACAGAGCTTAAAGTAATTTCCAAAAGCAGGGAATTACACAACCTTATAAAAGAGATTTAATAACTGAATATCAGCACATTGCTATATAAAAATAGTCTGACCTGATTTATAAAAAAAGTATTTTCAGTTTATAAATCAGGTCTTTAAACTTTTTTTTTTGAAGGCTTAGCTCTCTAATTTCGCTTCAGAATTCTAACAGTAACATCTAACACCGGCCGGGATTAATCAACTTTTAAATCCCAAATCATGAACATTAAAACAATCTATATTCTAGCAAGTATTTTATTAGTCATTACTGCACAGTCATGCCGATCAGAAGAAATTTTAGATCACAATGAAATCCCAAAACTAGCAACAGAGGAAAATCATTATACAACTTCTTCGAAATCGGACAGCACCAGTCAAGAGAAAGAAATAGAGATTACAGAAAACGATCCTCCTAAAGATCGGGATAACTGGAAAGTATCTAATTAGTTTACTTATGGATACTAAAAAAGAAACAATTGCTGAGTCAGGCACAGAATGTCCTATTAGTGGCATGTGGAAAGTAATTGGTAAATACACTACAACCATGCCTATACTTCAAAAAAACAAGATGCCCAATTATGGCGGAATGAAAGTATCATGGATATTATTATATAAATGTTAACATTGATATGAAAAATATAAACAAACTAATAATCAATACGGCTGTATATTTTTTTATTTTGCTTTTTATATACGCTAGTGTAAGCAAAGTATTGGATTTTGAAAATTTTCAGATTCAAATTGCTCAATCACCCTTGCTTAGCACATATGCAGGAACGATATCATATCTAGTCATTATAGCAGAGCTGATTATTGTTGCAGCACTTATCTTTCAAAAAAGCAAATTAATTGGACTTTACTCTTCAATAGGTATTATGTCTGCTTTTACTGTTTATATTTATTTAATTCTTGAGTACAGTGAATTTGTACCTTGTTCCTGTGGAGGAATTCTTGAAAATATGAATTGGAGACAACATTTGTATTTTAATATAGTTTGTGTATTAGTCCTAATTATTACCGTTATTGTTGTTGAAACTAGTAGAAAAATAAAGCTATTACAATATACTTTTTTAATTTTCACAATCATTATTTTGAGTTCTTTCAGTGTATTTCTGTTATATATTAAATCAGAAAAGCAGCTAAGAATAGATAATAATTTTACTCGCAGATATATTCCTCATGCGATAGAAAATGAAGTTTCACTTGATCTTAATTATAACTCTTTTTACTTTGCCGGGCAGGATGATGGTAATATTTATTTAGGAAATACCACAGCTCCTTTAAATATTACCATTGTAAGAAAAGACCTTAAAGGTTTTTCAAAATTTAGAATTCCTTTAAAAACAAACATTCATCCTTTTAAAAGCCTGAAAGTAAATTGGAGATCTCCAAATTATTATATCTATGATGGGACTGTACCAATTATTTATAGAGGAAGCTTAGAGAAATCGGATTCGTTACGTATTGTAAGTTTTGATGAAATGTATTTTGATCAACTGTATGCAACTTCAGATAATTCTTTTTTATTTAGATCACAGAGTTCAAAATACAAAAGCTTTATCATTGGAGATTACAAAAATCATCAAATGAATCTTCATTATGATCTTCTTGGAACAGAAAATACAGGTTACATAGAAAATGACGGCTTACTTATTTCCGATTTAGACAACAAATCTTTTGTTTATGTATATTATTATAAAAATGAATTTGTTTCATTTAACAATACATTCGGGAAGCGTAACAAATTTAGATTAATCAGCTTCAAAAAGGAGCAAAGTATGGAAACTGTTAAGCTGTCTGATGGAACTACGAAAATCAAAAACCCTTTACAGCAATCCGTAAAGAATGCAGTCATTTCAGATAAGCTTTTGTTTATTAATTCAAATTCCAAAGCAATTCATGACGGAATTTTGCAATGGAACAAAGCAAGCATCATTGATATTTATAAGACGGATCAGCAGTATTATTCCGGAAGTTTTTTGGTACCGGATCGCCATGGTGAAAAACTGAAGGATATGTTTATTGATGGTAAGTACTTATACATTTTAATTGGAAATGAAATTGTCAAGTATCAATTTGCGCAACCGATACTTGAACAACTTCACAGGTAATGCCGAAAACCTGAATTAATTGTAGGCACATCTTAATACTTTATTATTATGAAAAATCTTAAAACCATTCTAGTTCCCGTAGCCATCTTGGTATTTGGTGTCGGAAGTGCTTTTGCTACTAATAAGGCAAAAACAGAAAAAAAAGCAAGCGAAACAGCCTATTACTTTGATGCATCAGCTCCGGATGAGAAATGTATCTTTGTAGGAGAAGTTGATTGCAATCCTACCAGCGGACCCGTTTGTACCGAGTTGATTGGTGGCTCACCCAAAGTTATGCAGCAGTTCTTAAGTGAAACTGAATGCGGAGTAACATTACACAGAAATTAAAAAAGAAGGATGCCTACAGGCATCCTTTTTTAATTCATCCATTCTGCTTTTTTTTCTCCTTTCAAATAATAACCGAACCATTGCAGAACCTTATCATGAAGATCTTTAGCAGTATTTTTAGAAATAATCGTATGCCCCTCATCTGGATAAACCAAGACCGTTGCATTTTTATTATTTCTTTTTAGTCCTATATAAAATTCCATGATTTGCCCCCACTCTATATTCAAATCCTTTTTTCCTGTCCACAAAAGCATTGGTTTTGATACATTTTCAACATAATATATTGGATTATTTTTGAAATATAGGTCTTTGTTCATTATAAACGGAGTATTCATTTCATATTGTCCATTTTCAAACTGCCAGTAAAAAGGGCTCACAAAATATTCATTTAATGAGAAATAAGATCTAACAATATCGCTATTACCAGCACCTGAAACATATGTTGCGAATCTATCTGAATGCGTCGCAATAAAATTGGTAATATATCCCCCATGCGAATGTCCAGTTAAGCCCATCTTATTGAAGTCAATCAATTCATTATATTCCAAAGCATCTATTGATTTATTAACACAATCCAATGCTGCAATTCCAGTTCCTTTTTTATCAAAAACAATATCCGGCATATAGACAAAATATCCTTTTTCAATAAGCTTCCTGATGCTGAACCCAACATCTACACTGTTTTCTAAAAAAAGAGGATATTCATTAATTTTATCGCTCTGAATTTGATAAACATGTACCACCATAGGATACTTCTTTCCTGCTTCAACATCTAAAGGATAATACAAAATACCTTTTAGCTCAACCCCTTCCCTATTTTTGTATTTAATAGTTTCCACTTTCATTTTCGATTGATCCTTATCGTTAGCATTGGATTGAAAAAGTACTTTTTTAGGAGATGCTCTGCTTAAATCAATAATCCGTTTGGGTTTATTGAAATTTTCTTCAGTAAATAAATAAGCATTTTTTGCCTTATCCGTCTTCTGATAAATCATTTTAGATGTGGTAAAATCAGCTATTTGATAATACTTGTCCGCATATTTTTCAAATATAGATTTTGTAAAACTCGCTTCGTCATTCACTTCGAATATATAGTTAAGTTCATTAAGAACTTTAGAATAAAATGAAAGCTCAAAAGGATAATTGGCAAAGTTTGATTTATTCTTAAAATCTAAAATTTTACAACTGCCTTTATTATTTGTGAACACTTGCTTAATCTTACTTAATTTGCTATTATATTTCCATATACCTGTGGGACCATCAAAGTAAACATTATTCTCATCTGTAAAATAAGCATTCTCGAAGTTCAAATTTCCTATATATTTATAACTCATTGTATTCACATCCAACAACTTCCATTTCTGTCCGTGCTTATAAATAAGATAGTTACCATCAGGAGAATAATTGACATTTGATCTTATTGTATCAATATAATCATATTGATTACTCGATGCATTATAACGATACACTATAGCAGGTACTTTTTTAGCTGTATAGTCTTGTAATTCAGAAAAACTAAAAGCTAAGAAATAAGTCTTATTGCCAATATCCACCACCCTGTTTAACTTGTCCGTTCCCATCACCTTGACGTTTTGTTCTACTGGTGACCAGAGAAACTTTGTTGTTTCGGACTTTTTAAATTTCTCAATAAGGTTATTGTCAGATGTTAACCAGATTTCCGGTGTTTCAGCTGATTTTTTATCTTTAACTTTTTCGGCATTAATCACAATTCTGCCGTCGGATCTCTGGTATGCTGTTGCCGAATTAAACTGTAGTGGCTGAACTTCTGAAAACTTATATTCCAATTGATGTTTCGTATTATAATATATAATATCATTCAACTTATTTTTCTGTTTTTTAAATATTAAAAATGAATTAACCTGTGCTCCCACAACGTTCGAAATCTGTTCTGACGAAGAATAGAGTTTATTTTTTTTCATTTCACTCCATTCTATGATTTGAAATTTATTGTTCTCCTTAATCTGCAGATAAATACGGTTGTTTACGTAAAAAACATTTATAACATTATTGATACGACCGATTATTTCTTCTCTACTTAAATCGTAAATCTGTACGTTGTCTGAGGTTTTTAGAACAAGTACATTTTCATGTTCTATTGTACCTATGCTTTCGCAAGCGGGTAAAATCTTGTTCTTGCCATTGTGATAATCAAAAATTTCTGTTTGATTCTGATATTTTAAAATGAGCTTATCCCTGCTCCATTGATGATCTAAAACCTTTATTCTATAATATTTTTTGTCTGGATTTAATCGATTCATTATGAAAAGGCTGTCACTGTTGCTATCATACACTTTAAAAAACGCTATCCATTTCCCTTCTTTCGATGTACTTTTTAAATAAATATCATAGGCTTTATTTTGTTCGGTGTAGGGAATGGAATCTTTTTCCTTTTGTGTATATGCCCATTGATATATACACATTAAAAGGAATAACATTAACTTTTCCATCAGTACCCAGGATTTTGCGGATTAAGATTAGGATTAATGACCATTTCTTTTTCAGGAATTGGAAATGCACTATGGAAACTTTTCCAGTTTGGTTTAGATAAAGCAAGAATATCTATTTTTTTTAAACGCTTAAGATCAAAAAAACGATGTCCCATTTCAGCAAAAAACTCATGTCTGGACTCATCTAAAACTTTGTCAATCATTTCCTGTTTTGAAAGACCTATAGGTAAAGGATTCAATCCTGCTCTTTGTCTAATTTTATCCACTATTATTTTAGCTTCCTGTATTTTATTCTGATTCGCTAAACTCTCAGCATACAATAAATACACTTCTTCAATTCTAAATATTACTGAATTTTCAGTGGTATTGGAATTTGCGGGATTTCTATACTTCATGGGACGGAAATAGGTTTTTTGATTGATTACGATTGGAAGCATCCAAGCTGTTTTTCGTAGATCACCTAGTTCAAAGGAATTCACTAAAGCATCCGATAATGAAAAAGATGTTGGTAAGCTTGTCGTAAAATTATAGAGAAGATATTCTTTGGTAGCATCTGTTGAATTTGCAGGTTTTAGCTGCCATAAAATATGTTTTCCTGTTTTGGTAAAAACTTTACTCAAATCTGTCTCCCAGACATATAAAGGAGACTGCGTAATTTGAAAAAGCAGATTTTCTGCTTGATTCCATTTTTCCTGACTTAAAAATACCTTTGCTAATAGAAGTTCTGCCACCTTTCGATTGACATAGATTCTTTCCTGATTCGCATATTGATCGTTCAAACCATTTAATACTGTTTGGAGATCACTTTCAAGATTTGACATGAGTTGTACTTTGCTTATTTTTTTTAGCTGGCTATTGTATAGGTAATCCGTAGTATCCGTATAAGGCACTTCATCAAAAATTTGAGCTAGATTATAATACAGCAGAGAGCGTATGACAGTTGCCTCACCTATTAAACGGTCTTTATTTACTTGAGAAATTGAAGAGGATTCTTTAACCCCTTTGATAATTGAATTTGCGTAATAGATGTGTTTATAAGCTTTCGACCACAAATTATAAACAATCGTGTTGCTTGGAATTTGTACGTTGTTATATACATCGACTAACCCATTTTGAATATAAGGGGCGTAGCAGGTAAGATCGTCTGTATATGTTCCAAGAATAGCTGCAGAACCAGTAACATCCCCTGAAATCATTGAAGAGCTCCATAATTCGGCATATAAACCTGCTAAAGCTGCATTTGCAGATGATATATCTGAAAATACCTCAGAAGTTCCTATCTGATTTATGGGTAGGTCTGTGTCAATAAATTTTTCACATGAAAACAAGCAAATCATCCCAACACCCACTGACAGACACTTAAATATATTTATAATAGTATTTTTCATTTTGTAAGATTTAAAAGTTAATTTGAGTTCCAATTGACCATGTTCTTAAGGGTGGTAAAAAACCTGTTGTCACAAATTCCGGATCTAGTCCAAAATATTTTGTCCACGTTAAAACATTCTGCCCTTGAACATACAGAATAACCTCTGTGGTAGCAGCATTATTTAAAGGGATTCTATAATTAAGCTGAACGTTCTTCAGTCTAATAAATGATGCATCACCTACTGCTGCGGTACTTCGCATGAAATTGGCATGAGCGGCATTCTTTCCCGCATTAACACCGGTGGAATAAGGCATATAGTATCCCATTGGATTTGTTTCAGACCAAACATTCGAAACTACCTGAGCTTGATTATTCATCGTTCCTGCAACAGGCATATAACTATGATAATTATAATTTCTTTGTTTTGTAAATTGAAATAAAAACGATAAATCCCAATTCTTGTATCTCAACCTGTTTGACCATCCGCCATAAAACTTAACCGCTAAATCTTCAATACTTTTATTATCGTCAGGAGATAATATTTTACCGTCTCCATTGACATCGGCAAATGAATAAAGCCCTGTATTGGGATTGATTCCCGAAAAATTGTAGAGTTTAACAATTGATGTACTAGAGCCTATGACATATTGATTGGCATAGGTAGAGCCTTCAAGCCCCGGAAATTCCAATAAGCGGTTTCGAGGTATAGTCAGATTGAAATCTGATTGCCATGAAAACGTTTTTGTCTTCACTGGGGAAGTTCTGAATTCAAACTCCCAACCTGTGTTTTCAACAGTTGCGGCCAAATTGGCCTGAACCGAGGTAAATCCTGTTGTTGCAGGCATAGGCAATCCTACTAGCTGGTTATCTGATCTGTTTCTAAACCAAGAGATGTTAAGCCCTATTATATCTTTAAAAAATGAGGTTTCAAGCGCAAATTCAAGTTTCTTTGTTTTTTCCCAGCTAAAATTTCCATTGAACAATCTGGTGGGAACAAGTCCTACTACTCCATTATAAATGCTTGACGACGCAACAGAATATGTATCCCGATATTGAGCCTCTCCAATATTATCACTGCCTGCTATTCCGTAGCTTCCCCTTATTTTACCAAAGCTCAGCCATTTTTTACTATTCAAAAAATTTTCTTTTGAAAAGAGCCATGCTGCTCCGACAGCTCCAAAATTTGCAAATCTGTTGTTCGGTCCAAAGCGGCTGGAGCCGTCTCTTCTTGCTGTAAAATTAATAATATACTTATTATCAAACTGATAATTTACCCTTCCAAAAACAGCAACATATTTGTAGTCTGTAGAAATAATATCAGAAAATATCTTTGTTTTTGCTGCATTGATATTCATCATAAGTGCATTACTTTCGAATCCGGAACCTTGAATAGAAGATTGTTTAGATTCCGATGAATTGATTGTAGTTCCAACTAATACATTTAATTTGTGTCTTCCCCATTTATAATCTGCTGTCAATTGAGGTTCTACATTATATGAAAATGAAGAAAAACTACTTATAAAAGTACTTGATCCGTTGGCACTTGTAAAATTTAAGGCAGGATTATATCTTGTATGAGGCCTTAAATTAAATTCCTCAAAATTCTGATAATTAAACCCAGAATTAATACTGAAACTTATATTGGGAAAAATCTGATAAGAAATATTCAGGCTGTTATTGATCTGTTTTGTATCATTCTGATACGTAACAACCGAGGAAGCCATCGGATTGGTAAAAGTATTATTTTGCCAGTTTAATGAACCATCTGCATTATATAATGTTGGAGCATTAGGACTTAAAAAGATGCTTGTAGTTGTTAAATCTTCATTAATCACATTATTAAATTGCTGTGAAAAATTGTTTGACAGCGCAATATTTAATTTTTTATCCTTTGACCTATGAGTGAACCCCATTGATAAGGTATTATTTTTATATTGATAGTCGGCAGGGTAGACCGTTGTTTGCTCATTATGTGTGACATTAACACGATATGTCCAGCCGTCTGAGCCTCCTGATAAACCTACACTCGTATTAGAGGTTGTGGCAGTTTTACCAATAAGTGTTTTTTGCCAATCAGTGTAACGGTTTTCATCCCAAGCTCCATTTACATCATATGCCGTTGCTGGATATGCAGAAATATTATCATTTGTAAATGCTGATTTACGCATGGCAATATATTCTGAAGTATTCATCATTTTCAGATGAGATGCGACATTACTGAAAGCCAGACTTGAATTGATGCTAATGGTAGACTTATTTTTATTTCCTTTTTTTGTAGTAATTAAAATGACTCCATTAGCTCCTCTGCTCCCATAAATTGCCGTTGCATCTGCATCCTTTAAAATTTCAAGACTTTCAATATCATTGGGATTTAGGCTATTTAATGGATTAATATTTCTGAAAGGAAGTATTTGTGACGAAAAGGTAGAAGTCACTGACGTAGACATTGGAACACCATCCAGAACATATAGCGGTTGATTTCCATCTACAGCACTATTGGATAATGTTCTTAAACTGTTTCTCCCTCTGATCTGCACATCATAGCCTCCGCCTGCAATACCCGAATTTTGGGTAATACTTACTCCTGCCATTCTTCCTTGTGCTGCAGATAGCACATTATTGACCGGTTGATTTCCAAGGTCTTTCGCGGTTACTTTGGCAATACTTCCTGTACTCTCCTTTTCCTTTACCTTATAATATCCTGCATTAATAGTAACTTCTTCAATCTCCTTTTCCTGCCCTCCTAACGTAATATTCATTACCTTTCGATCTCCCAACACCACCTTACGATCAGGATAATCCGGATGCCTGAACACAAGAACTGCTTCGGCTCCTACAATTTGAATTTGGTAGTACCCTTTGTCATTTGTAATTGCGACGGACTCACTACCTTGTTGAAATACCGATACCCCCTGTAACGGCTTATTATTCTCTGTGACAGTACCTGAAATGGTACGCATCTGCCCTATTGCTACGCTGGAAGCGAGCAATGTGAAGCCCAAAGCCATTTGAAGATGACTCAGGCTGCAAAAGTTTTTTTTCATACTTTTGAATACGTTTAATTAAATTAAGCTCACGGCTCTTTCCTGCACAGTCTAATGCCAATAAACTATCATGCGGAAAGGGCTTTCTTTTTTCTATGGTTACTCTACACTTTCTGTTTCTTGTATGTTTTTTTAGGTTCCTGATCGTAAATTTATGCCTGGGAGGAAGCATTCTAGTAATAAAAACACTCCCTACCCAAAGCATATCATAAAAATTAATATGAATGAAATTTGTGTTCTCTGAAAGCTGCAAAGCCTCAATGGGCTGTACACCCCATTGTAACATGTCGTAGATACTCTATGTGGATAAGCAGCTTAGAAATAGTAATAATGTAGAAAAGCAGAACAGCATTGGAAAATAAAACGGCATGGGTACTCTACATTATCCGATTCGAGGTACTGGTATACCTATCCCAAGATAAGAGAGACCCACGCCTAGGTCGTGAGCCGCTTACTTATCATCTCAGGGATTTAAAAATTACCAGTTTTCGAACCGAGACTCTAAGCAATAGCTTCTAATATTTCGTTGAAGTATCGCAAAGTTACATTATCTGTAACCTATTTTACAAATATAATAAAAAAATAATAAACGACATATATATCTTCATGAAAAGAATTTAAAAGATCAAAATTTACTTCATGTATAAATGGCAGATAGAGGATTTAAAGTTTCAAATTGGTAAATTAATTCAAGTCCATAGATTAAGGAGAGAATTATCCCAATTCCAATTAGGATTGGAATTAAATATTTCTAAAGATCACGTAGGTAGGATTGAAAGAGGATTGACCAATCCAACAATTGAAAATATTGTGAAGCTCAGCAACTTTTTAGACATTGATATATTATTTCTTTTCACAAAATTGGACTCAAAAGAACTGCAAAAAATAGAATTAGAAATTGATGGTTTACAAAAAGAATTTAAAAATAAAAATAAGAGAAAATCCTAACTAAATGTTGGGATTTTCTCTTATTTACCAATTTCTTCATAATAACGTTCAGAACATTTTTTTAGAACTTCTTCTGTTTCTTTAAATTCTTTTTTGGCTTTGATATAGTCTTTATTCGTTTGATATAGACCAATTGATAAAACAACAATTGCAATAGTTGAAAAAATGCTGTAGATTTTTAGTAATTTCATAGATGTGATTTTATTTAAATGTAAAAAATTACAATTCATCTAATTTATAATAATTTTGTATTCGAACAACAAACTAATAATAATTACAATGGAAACAAAAAACAACATCGGCGAATGGACAGCTATTACAAAAATGAAGGTAAAACTCCTCAAATTAATGTAAATGGTACGTTCCCTACTGATGGACAAAAACCAGGATATCATTTAATAAAAAATGATCCGCAGGGTATAAACCCTACTGAATTATTACTCACATTAGAATTCGGAAATTTAGTAACAGAAGAAGGTACAGAATTTTTCAATGTTCACTATAATGAAGCAATTAGTTCAACTGATACATATAAAACTGTATTAGTAGTAGACAAGAATGTTCGTACCATTGCAAATATTAATGTGACTCATTCTTAATTAACGTAATTTCATAAGACTCTTGACGGAATTACAATGATAATTAAAATTTAGTGATTACAAATAATCCCGACAACAGTTGGGATTATCATTTTTTTACTGAAAACCGTAATCAGCTGATTATATGGTTTTGTATATTTGAAATAAGAAACTAATACAATGCAAACTAAATGAGACAAAGTTTAATTGATTTAATTACCAATAGTATTATACTGGAATATAACTTACCTAATCAAACATTAAGCTATCAGAAATCTTGTATTACTCACAACGATTTAAATGACGACTGCTATAAAATTGATGATTTAGAAAAATTATCTAAAATTATTTATGAGAGTATTTTATACTATTCATATGACCAGTATGAATTAGATGGTGGATTTCATCAAGGTATGTTTGAAAATGCTTTCGGTCAAAAATTTAAATTTAATCATAAAGCTAAAGAAACATATAAACTTAGCCTTGGTTTTTATGGAGAAGCCCTCCTGTACTCAATGTTGAAAATTTTTTATAAGAATAATACTTTAATCAGTAGAGGTTATTTTTACGATATTCAAAAGAAGACAGAAGTTACAGGATATGATTGTTTCCACCTTATACAAAAAGATGATGAATTAGAATTGTGGTTTGGAGAAACCAAATTTTGGCAAAATGGTAAAGCAGCAGTGAATGATGTATTCAAAAACATTTCTAAAGCAATCAGTGATGACTATTTGGTTAATACCAATTTTGCTACAATTAGACAATTCAGAGGGAATATAGAAGATAAGACAACTAAGATTTATAAGCTTTTAGAAGATTGGAATAAAAGATTGATAAGCAATATGGTTGAAGAATTAAAAAAAAATAACATTAAATTAGTTTATCCAATTCTAATAACCTATGACCAGCATAAAGATGGCTACAATGATTCAATCAACGAAATAATTACGCACATTAATACGAAATATAACACCACAAGCTTCCCAAACATCGGAATCGATTATTCAATTTTTTTCATTTTACTTCCAATATCTGATGTAAAGCAATGTAAAAAACAAATTATAGAATGGATAGACAACAAAGAACCCTTGATGTTGTAATTGCTTTAAATCAATTTCAAAATCAGGAATTACCAAGACATAAATTCCTAGAAAAAGTTTGTGAATATTTTGACTTCATTAAAAGTTACGAGTTAGACGATGCAGATTACCGTTTTTTAATTCACCTATCTTCAAAGGCTGGGGTACCTCATTACTACGATATTTTACATAAGTTCAATGAAGACAAAATACTTTTAAAAAATGAAGAAAATGTGAAATTAGACGTTATTTCAGCTGTGATTTTTGAATCGACTTTATATACAAACGAAAATTCAAAACTACATCTCTACCAAAAAGAAGTTTTAGACTTTTTTACAACTGGAAAAATAAATCGTTATTTCTTATCTGCTTCCACTTCATTTGGAAAAACCCATTTAGTGTATGAAATAATCAATAAAATGAATTACAAAAACGTAATTCTAATATTTCCGAGCATTGCATTATTATCAGAAAATCTATCAAGAATAAAAGAGGGAAAGATAAAATTATTAAATGATTTCAAAATCCATACTCTAAGTGATTCGGAAATAAATCCCGAAGAAAATAATATATTAATTTTTACACCAGAAAGGTATTTGTCATATCTAGACAAAAATAAAGAACTTAACGTAGATTTTATTTTTGTTGATGAAGTTTATAAAATTGATAACAGCTATATTATTGACAATGAAAGCAAAGAAAACGAAAGAGATATTGCGTATAGAATGTCGTTATTTTTTGGTTTAACAATCAATACAAATGTTGATTTATTTATTGCAGGCCCATACATTGATGTATTTGAGAAAACCGATGACAAATACAATCCGTCATTTGATTTATTTTTAGAAGACTTTAAGATTGAAAAAGTACTTCTTAATGAATATGAAATTGTAAAAGTAAATAAATACTCTGCTGATATTAAAATACAAACCAATTTTGATTCTCTTGATGTCAATTTGAAAGGAAAAGGAACAAAAAAAGCCAAGATTCAAGAATTATTTGACCGTATTCTTTTACAAAACGAAAACGCAATAATTTATTGTAACACCAAATCAAATGCAGAGAAAATAGCCCGAGATTATGAAAGAATTGAAATTTCAACTGAAACCTTTTCTGATTTCTTAAATCATCTAACAACAACTTTTGACGAAAGATGGATTGTTATTAAAGCTTTAAAAAAAGGGATTGGTGTTCACCACGGTGTTGTTCCGAAATACATTCAGAAAGAAATCATTGATTTATTTAATCAAGCTGAAAACAACTTGAATATTTTATCCGCTACAACTACAATAACAGAAGGCGTTAATACGACTGCAAAAAATATGATTGTTTACAAAAGCAGTAAAGGGGGTGGTGAACATATCAAACCGTTACTGAAATTTGATGCAAAAAATATCGCAGGAAGAGCCGGTCGATTTATGGAGCATTATGTTGGTAGAGTTATTACTCTTGACAATGAATTTTTAGAAGTAATTGAACAAGAAGGAAAACCAATAGAACATAAAAATTATGATATTGAGACTTCGAAAAACGAAGTAGAATTTGAAATGACTAAAGCAGAGTATTTAGACGATAGAACAAAAAAACAAATTGAAGAATTAAAAAAACTTCAAGAACAATTTGGAATTCCAGATTACATAATCAATCAATTTAAAGTTATAAGTAAAAGACAAAAAATAAATATTTATAAAGATATTTCCCAATTAACATCTACACAAATATCACTTATAAAAAAACTGATTAGTAGTTTAAACTCTACTACAATGAGTTTAGATAAAGATGGCTTTCAAATTGTTTTAAATATTATTTTACCTCAAGTCGAGAGTGAAGCTTTAAAGCATTTAATAACTAGTCTATATACTGATAAGTTTAATCAAAAAACATATTCAATTCTATATATAGCGTTACATAAATACATTTCAGATGGATTTAAAGGTAATTATGACTATTTCTTACAAAGAACTATCTCTAAAAAGAAAGTCGAGTTAGAAAATAAACTAAAAAAGGAATCTAAAAAGACAGGTAAAAAATTGAAAGGAAATAATATTACTCTTAATAATGATGAAATTTCAATGTGTGTAGATTCTGCAATGAGAGAGACAGCAGAGTTAATTTATAATACATTCAAATATCAACTGGTTAAATATTTAGGAGTGTTCAACCTAATGTATAAGTACTATATTTCAAAAATTGAAAACAAATCATTAGAGGAGACTTCAGGTATTGACATACTTTTAATTAAACTTGAATACAATGCATTTTCGGAGGAAGCAAAAATTGCTAGTGATTATGGAGTTCCTAATAAAATAGTTGCTTTCTATGATGCAAAAACGCCTGAGCAAGCAAAAAGTATAAGTAATAGTTTTGATAATTATGAAAAGAAAATTTTTGAAAAAATAAGAAATATAATAGAAGAATAATTTTCAATTATATAATATCCTTTAATAAAAAATGTTGCAGATTTTATATAAAGCCTTTGCAACATTTTCTATCCTCAATATCCTATAGTAAATAGTTTATTGGCTATTTCCATAAAATATTTCTTGTATTACATCTTCCAAGTCTCCTGTTTCCGAAATACTGTTAAAAGCTTGATAAATTATCGAGTAAGTATTCTCAATACCAGAAATAAAATCCCAGAAATCATCCTGCACCCAGCCTTCATTATAAGGTTCTAAAGGCCAACCCTTCCCTATTGTCTTTGACCAAAAATCGATTTCGCCATAAGGGTTGTAGGGAAAAACGATCCTTGAAAATGCATTTCCACTCGGGTACTTAGAATAAAAGTAAGAATACCAATTCAGAACCTGAACAAAGCATCGTGCATAACTGCCTACATTTGCTTGAACCGTTTTTGTATCAAAGAAATAATCTATACCGCCTTTCTTCAGCCAAATATCCACGCCGAAGCCTTTAGGTGCCGGAATAAAGTCGTTGATTGGGTTAATAAGGAAATTCTGACACGATTCCTTGATCCTATCATGGCAGTACTGGGCATTATAAGTCACGTTCTTATTGTTCCGGCCCTCAATCAGCATTTGCACTGTATTCTGAAGTATTGCAGGCATATTGGCCGGAGCTTGAAGGTTTGAATTGATGACTTCAAACCCATTGGATCTAGCAATTGCTTTGGCTAAAGGCTCCCACAACGTAGTCCCTAAAGACGTTTCCATTCCTCCCACAACAGAACGTATCTTGCGCTCCGTTGGTATTATTAAATCAAGTATCTGGAAGTTAGGAACCACGTTGCGCCTGTTCCTAATATATTTTGATATCGAACTTACAACTGTTTCACGAACAATTGTATATACTTCTTCCCTTGTTGGCATGCTTATCAGGTAATTTTTGGCTATAAATATAGCAAATTATCCTTTGTAAAGCGAATTAAGGAATTTTATAATGGAATAGCCCACTTCAGTCCCTAGGTTTACAGGCACTGCATTTCCTATCTGCTTGTATTGCTGGGCTAGCGAACCTGCAAACTCCCAGTCGTCTGGGAATGTCTGGATCCTTGCATATTCCCTTACCGTAAATGGCCGGGTCTCATCCGGATGGCAACGCTCCGTCTGCTTCTGTGCAGGGCTGCAAGTCAGGGTAAGGCTCGGCTCGTCCCATCCGATTCTTCTGGCAATCCCAGTTTTTCCGCCGCCCAAATAAAAGCTGCCTCCCATGTATTCTTTTTGCAAGTCTAGAGGCAAATCGCGCCAATAGCCTTTTGGCGGGATAAGATCCAGTATTTCTGCTTTCCTTTTTGGATATTTTGCACCTCCTGACAGGGGGACGTCCGAATCGTAAAGCTCCCCTTTCTTCAAAGCATCCTTCAAGTTATAAACCTTATTATATGGAGAAGGGTATTGATAATCAAGGCTAATATCCTTACGTATGCCAACCAAAATCAGCCTTTCCCTCTTTTGAGGCACCTTGAAGTTAATGGCTTTCAAGACCTCCACAGGTACAACTTTATAACCGATTTCGTCCAATACAGATATCATCCCCTGCAAGGTTTTGCCATTGTCATGGTTAAGGAGACCTCGTACATTTTCGCCAATACAGATAGGCGGGTTTACTTCCTTCACTACCCTCGCGAACTCGTAGAACAATGTTCCCCTAGCATCCGCAAGCCCAAGCTTCTTGCCTGCATAGCTGAATGCCTGACAAGGAAATCCCCCAGTAACCACATCTACCTTGTCTTTATATTCAGTGAAATCAAAATCCTTGATATCGCCTTCCATAACCCTCCAGTTCGGGCGGTTATTACGCAATGTCTGGCATGCGAACTTGTCGATTTCGTTTAAAGCTACGCATTTAAGCCCTGCCTTCTCTAAGCCAACAGCTAAGCCCCCTGCACCTGCAAATAGCTCAAGTACTTTATAGTCATTTTCAGCTTCCACATAGTTTCCTTCGTTGAAGGGCTCATGCATAAATCCTTTAAATATTTTCTCCACATCTGCCCTCTTGTACATCCTGTAATTGCTGATTGGTTCCCTGACTGCTACAAGCTTCCCATCACGATCCCAACGCCTAAGCGTCTCCTTGTTCTTACCCAGCAATTCTGCTGTTTCTGCCAAAGACAAATACTCATTAATAACCATAATACACAACATTAAACAATGGTTACAAATATAAACTTTTTTAATAAACCGAACAATAAAAATAAACCATTATATTTACAAAAACTTTCAACTATGTACGAACTATTTGATATTGAGGGAAAAAAAATAGAGCACCATGACCTTCAGGACAAATCCCATTGGTGCAAAGACGGCGAAAAGATTGAAGAAGCCTTCGTAAGGCTGTATGGCAACGAACTTAATCTAGCTATAAACCCGGCAAAGGCAACTGACCCTTATGCCCCAGACCTCATCAATACACAGACTGGGCAACTTGCAGATTTAAAGCTACAATCTACCCCATTTTTCAAAGCTCAAAAACTGTATGGCATCGATCCCACTTACGCAGTCGTCTTTAACGAAAAAGACAAGCTGAGATACCAAGAGAAATATCCGGGCATAACAATATATTACTGGGTCGACTGGAAAGCCGTAAAATTTAAAATGGGAGCCAACGAAATGGTTGTGCAACCTTTATACGGAGTATGGAAAACCGAATTCAAAAAATTCAACAGCTACCTTGCTACCTGCAACCTCCATTATTACCAGCAAAGGGTCGATGATACTAAAGGAAACGCAAAAGGAAGCTATGTGTGTGATATCAGGAACGAAACTTTCGAAAAGCTTATATAACATTAGTTAGGTTTTCGAGGAAAGACTTGACACGGAATATACAGCTTTGCAAGTCTTTCTTTACTTCATGCTCCCAAAATCTCAGCACAGTGTAGCCCATGCGTTCCAATGCGATTGTATTTTCGATGTCGCGCTCCATGTTCCTTTCTATCTTTTCTATCCAATACTCTGCATTCGACTTGATTCTAATCTTTTTTTCTTCCCATTTGTAGCCGTGCCAGAAATCGCCGTCGATAAAAATCGCGAGCTTGTATTTCTTGATAGCAATATCCGGCTTGCCGGGAAGCTTAGCAACATTTATCCGGTAGCGGATACCCAATGAATAAAGTGCATTCCTGAACATGATCTCAGGCTGCGTGTCCTTGCCCTTTATTTTCGACATCAACTTAGAGCGTTCTGGCGTGGTATTGAAGATATATTTTTCCATTATAAATATCAATTATTTGACATTACAGAGCAAAAACAGTGTCAAATTTAGAATTGTAAATAATATTTTCAGTTTAGCTTAAACAAATTTACAGGTGGATCTTGCAACGGGTGTCCTCGCATTATCCTGCGCAAAACAGGCTGTTATCGTAGGAGATTTAAAACAGCTTCCCAATGTAGTAGATTCTGAAACAGCAGTAAATACAGATCAGATCTTTAAGAACTATGATATTCCAGAACCTTATCGGTATTCCAGTCATAGCCTGCTTTCTTCCGTAACAGAAGTATTTCCGAAGGTACCTAAAACACTGTTAAAAGAACATTATCGCTGTCATCCAAAAATCATTGATTTTTGTAACCGTAAGTTCTATAATGATCAGTTAGTCATCCTTTCGGAAGGACAGACGGAAAGAGAGCCATTGCTAGTCTATAAAACAACTGAGGGCAATCATGCCCGCCAAAGAGAGAATCAGCGGCAGATTGATGTGATTATTCAGGAAATCATTCCACAGCAAAAGCTGGAAGGTGTGAATCTGGGAATTGTAACGCCATACCGAAATCAGACCATCGCACTTCAAAGAACCTTTCAGGGAACGGATATCAAAGCCGATACGGTGGATAAATTTCAGGGAAGAGAAAATGATGTGATCATTCTCTCTACCGTAGATAATGAAATCTCTGAATTTACCGACAACTCCAACCGCCTGAATGTTGCTATTTCCAGAGCCAAAGATCAGCTGATTCTATTAGTGAACGGAAATGAAAGTGACAATGAAACGAATATCTCAGATCTGATCCGATATATCGATTACAATAATTTCAGCACGATCAAAAGTGAGGTACATTCCATTTTCGATTACCTGTACAAAGGTTATGAAGAAAAAAGAAGAGCCCTTTTATCGGCTCAAAAAAAGAAATCTGTTTTTGATAGTGAGAATCTCATGTATGCATTAATTAGAGAAGTGTTGTCCGACGATCAATTTTCAAAATATGGCGTTATTCTGCATCATCCATTAAGAAATTTACTGTTAGATTATTCAAAATTAAGTCCTGAAGAAGAAAGATATGCAAGGCATCACGCCACCCATCTTGATTTTCTAATTTACAATAAGCTGGGAAAAAATCCTGTATTAGCCATAGAAGTTGATGGTTATGAGTACCATAAATTGGAAAGCAGACAAGCTGAAAGAGATGTCATGAAGAATGCGATTTTGGAGAAATATGGAATTCCGTTGATGAGGTTTTCAACTACGGGAAGTGGGGAGAAGGAAAAATTGATTAGTGCGCTAAATCGATTGTAAACAAGAGATTAACAGCATTTTTAATCACTTAGACTTTTATTCAAGCAGACGATCTAAATGATCCAAATCTTCTTCATCTAACCAATGGTTATCTGTTATTGTTATGACCCTTGTTGTGCCATCCATATAAATAATATTAGCTGAAATTAACTTCATCGATTCGACTATATCGGTCAGCCAAACATTCTCAAATAACCACGATCCCGTTGCTGAACTTTCAACTGGACCAATACCTTTTCTACTAACATTTTTACCTACTCTATCATTTACTGCATTTTTACCGTAGAAATTGAAAGTAATATATTTAATAGTTTTTCGACTGAAATTTAATATTTTGAACTTTGCTCCGGTAAATGAATACTCTTCAATAGGATGCGCAGCAAGAATGGCGATTCCATTTTTTTCTTTACTAAAAACTTTATCTGAAGCCTCCTTCCTAAGTTGGCGCATATAAGCTTCTGATAAACGCCGTGACCAACCATCAATACTATCTAGTTCAGATGGTGTAAAATTTTTGAATTTATTTTTTAGATCTGATAATTGTTTTCGATAACCATTTACAAAAAATGCATTCTTTTGTTCCGCTTCATCGGCCATGTAGTATTTTTTTCCATCAAAATAAAAACTGATAATATCTTTTTTACTAGAATAGTTGATACATTCTGAAATTCCACTTACAAAAAGCATATTTTGAGCCTGATACTTTTTACTATAATCTCCATTTCCATAGCAGGAATTACTCATACTTGAATAAATAAGGGAATTTTTACTGTATAAAATAACTGTCGAGTCAATTTTCAGCTGACAAGAATAAAAATGCAAAAATAGCACTGCACAGAACAGCAGTAGTTGTTTCATGATTATAAGTTTTCACAAAAGTAATAAATTCTTAAGATCATCTATTAATTGAATATAAATTACCTAATAATTATTATGAACGAATCTTATTTTGAAACTACTTGACTTCACTCTATTTTTTAGAAAATGGTTTTAATTTCCATATTCGTTTGTTGTCATATCGATGGATTAAAATTAGATTGTCGACCATTATAAATCATTAAAATGTACCCTCCACTAAAAATGGTCAGGATTATTTTGTTTATATTTCTTTCACAAAACGAAAAGTTAGATTAATCCGCTCCTTCATCAGGAATGTAGATTTAGCAATTCGATGCTCCCAATGTTCCTGCAAATCTCCTTTCATGATGAGCAATGAACCGTGTGGAAGCGGAAGACTATATTTACTCTGATGATGTTCCTTTTTTCTAAAATCAAAGTTTCTGGTTTGTCCCAGACTGATGGATGCAATCACAGGACGTTTCCCATAACGGCTTTCTTTATCTCTGTGCCAAGCAACAGAATCATTGTGGTCTCTGTAGAGATTAAGTAAAACCCCATTAAACTGACAGCCAAACTCTTCCTCAATTTTTTGCTTTAAAGAAAACAATTCTGGAGTCCATGGATTCGTAGGCTTTTTATTTTCTTTTAATGTAGCATATTTTGAATCCCCATACCATGCTGTTAATCGTGGGGTCAGCACGGTTTTATCATACATCTTCTGAGTACTCTGTTCCCATGGAGCTGTATGTAATAATATATCTTTAAGCAGGTCTGCTTCTTCCTTGTTTAGAAAGCTTTCCCTGTAATCCAAAAGATCTTTCGGAAATTCGTAGAATTCTTCTGTGTTAAATAAACTCAACTGATTCATTTTTATATTGTAATAGTAGGGTTATTCTATTTTGTATCTTATCAATCCGATCTCATGCGCCTGAGGATAAGGCTTTCTATGGGTCATACTCACATCTTCTTTAATCTGGCGGTGAATATCATATTGCTTTTCTTTGTCATAAGCATACCGAGGATCTGGAATCATGGGCATTTTTGCCATTTTGTGAATAGTGATGGTAGGAAAATGGAAATCTACTTCCACTGTTCCTAGCAATAAATAACATCCTCCCCCCTGAAAATCGTATTGCTTCAGACTATCCGGAAAATGTGCCGTATCAAAATACTCCCCGTTTGCATCGATCCATGTTCCGAAATACATCGTGCCTTTCTTGGTGGGAACATGTTTTCTGGAAATGAGATACGCCAACATTTTTACCTGTCGTTTGTGAAATGCCAAGAGATCTTTTACAAAAACGGAGCCTCTGTATTTTGTCTGCAATAAATCAAAAGGACTGCATGAAACCGGAAATCCGATGAGTTCTATTTCATCAAAAGCGTCTTCAAAGGCTTCTCTTTTCAATTGGGGCAACTTAAATTCCTGAACAGGTTCTTCAATGAGCATAAGCCCTCTGTTTTCGGGTTTAAAGTTGACCAGTAAAATTCTTGCTTCTACGAGGAGCTCATTTTTGGGCTTTCCTGTGAACCTGAAAGCACCTATAAAAATCAGAATCTGCACGGTTTCAATACCTATAGGAATACGTTTTATAAAGTCTTCTAATGATCTATAGCCACCATTCCTTTCCCGTTCTTCTACAATTCCGTGGGCAATCCTTGTTTCGAGGCCTTCTAATACCATCAAGCCTAAATAAATATCTTTTCCTTGGAGTATGGTTTGAAATTCACTGGTATTCACACAGGGAACCTGAATATTTCCTCCCGACATTTTTGCTTCATGAATATAGACTTCTGTACGGTAAAACCCTCCCTGATTATTAATCACCGAAACCATAAACTCTAAGGGGTAATATACTTTGAGATACAAACTCTGATAGCTTTCTACTGCATAGGAAGCGGAGTGTGCCTTACAGAAAGAATATCCTGCGAAAGATTCTATCTGTCGGTATGCTTCAGCCGTTAATGCTTCTGAATGTCCCCACTTTTTGCAGGATTCAAAAAAATTGTTTTTTACCTCTCTGAGTTTCTCAATGGAACGACCTTTTCCACTCATGGCTCTGCGGAGAATATCTCCATCTGCCAGAGACAAACCGCCAAAATACTGGGCAATCTTGATTACATCTTCCTGATAGACCATAATGCCATAGGTTTCTTTCAGGTGTTCTTCGAATACCGAATGGAAATATTCGAATTGATCGGGATGGTTATGCCTGAAAATATACTCGCGCATCATTCCGCTTTGTGCCACTCCGGGACGGATAATGGAGGAAGCGGCAACAAGAATTCTGTAATTATCGCACTTTAATCTTCTTAAAAGCCCCCGCATTGCGGGAGATTCGATATAAAAACAGCCTATGGTTTTTCCGATAGCCAGATATTCATTGGCTTTCCCTTCATCTTTAGACAAAGTGGTATCTCTGATATCGACACTAATTCCTCTTGTCTTTTTGATCAGCTCTACCGTATCATTGATGGTACCCAATCCTCTCTGGGAAAGAATATCGAATTTTTCGAGGCCGATATCTTCGGCGACATTCATATCGAACTGAACGATCGGAAATCCCTTAGGAGGCATTTCTAGAGCGGTGTAATTTGTAATAGGTTCTTCTGAGATTAAAATTCCACAGGAATGCATGCTTCGCTGATTAGGAAATTTTTCTAACAGCTTGCCGTATTGATGCACCAGTTGTACTACCTGATTCTGGTCATGCTGTATCATTGGTCTCTTTGCCAACTCATCCAGCTCTTCCTTAGGGAGTCCAAATACTTTTCCCACTTCTCTGAAAATGGATTTGTACTTAAATTCTACGTTGGTTCCGCAAAAAGCAACATGATCCTTCCCGTACCGGTCAAAAATATATTCCAGTATGGTATCCCTGTTCTGCCAGCTCCAGTCGATATCAAAATCGGGTGGAGATTTTCGGTTAAGGTTAAGGAATCTTTCGAAATAAAGATCCAGCTCCAACGGGCAGATGTCGGTTATTCCCAAACAGTAACTCACAATAGAATTGGCACCACTCCCCCTTCCTACATGCATAAAGCCCATGCTGTTGCTATAACAGATAATATCCCAGGTAATCAGAAAATAAGAACAAAAATTAAGCTCATCAATTACTTTCAACTCCTTTTCCACTCTTTTTTGAGCTATTTCATGTCGGTTGCCATATCGCTTTTCCAAGCCTGAATACGCCAACCTCCTGAGCAATTTTACATCATCAGCTTTTGATTTAGTATAAAACTGTTTATTCTTGACCTTTTTAAAATCAAATTCAAAACTACATTGTGTCAGCCTATCTTTTGTTCTCTGAATAATTTCAGGGTATCTTTCGAATGCTGCTGCAATAGCCTGTTCGCTTATAAAATATTCAGATTTTCTACAGACCTCTCTTTTGGTAAGCTTTGACAATAAGGTATTGTTATCGATTGCCCTGAGAATTTTATGAAGTTCATATTCTTCATCAGTACTGAAAGTAACAGGATGTAAAACAAGCATCTTCGATAGTAGCTTCTGATATTCAGGTCTGATCAGAAAATTCAATTCCTCTATTCTTATGCCTATGAATTCATTTTCCTTAAGTTCAGCAGGAATATTGCTCATAGGGTAGACAATAAAAACGTTTTTAAATTCCGGTGCCGTTTCCGAGAGTTCTTTGCCATCACAATTATGCTCCGTAATGAGGGTATTGACTTCACCAATTCCTGAGAATTCTTTTGCTACAGCAATATAAAGCAGTTTCCCTTCTTTTCTGATTTCAACTCCTGCAACAGGTTTAATACCAACATTCTCACATTCTGTTTTAAAATCATAAATGCCCGTAACGGTATTGATATCGGTAAGCACTAATTCTTTAATTCCTAAATCGGAAGCCTGCTTTACCATTTCTTTTATGGATAAAGTTCCATAACGAAGGCTGTGGAAAGAATGACAATTTAAAAACATGCTGGAAAATTTATAATTCTATTTTATTTCTCAAAATCAAAACCAGAGGCTCTGCCTACTGCATCAATACCAAAGCGGTTTTTCAGGTAATCCATTGTTTGATATAGGCTCATCTGCTCTTCGGTATCTTCAAAAAGGTTCATCTGATGATTACCGTGAACGAGCCCGGTAAAGCGTAATCCTACCAACCTAAGCCTCATTCTTCTTGTATATACTTTATTAAAAAGCTCCAAAGCTACTCTTGATAGAGTATGATCAGCAGAAGTATAAGAAACTTTGCATTGCTTGGTTTCGGTGTCGAAATTGGCGTAACGGATCTTCACAACTACCGTAGAAGTTAGCCATTTTTCTTTTCTTAACTGATAGGCTAATTGCTCTGCCATTCCTGAGATCAGCCTTTTCAGTTCTATAACATCCATGGTATCGTTGGTAAAAGTTCTTTCTGTAGAAATAGATTTCCTTTCGGAATAAGGCACTACTGGATTTTCATCGATACCATTGGCTTTTTTCCAAAGCTCTTTTCCATTTAATCCAATCATTTGCTGTAAGACGAGAACAGGCATTTCCGATAAGGTACGAATAGTACGTATTCCGATTCTTGATAACAACTGAAATGTTTTATCGCCCACCATCGGAATTTTTTTGATTGATAACGGATTTAAAAACGGTTTAATCTCTAAATCTTTAATTTCCAATCTTCCGACAGGTTTTGCTTCTCCTGTTCCAATCTTCGAAACTGTTTTATTGGCTGATAAAGCAAAGCTTATGGGAAGTCCGGTTTCTTTGGTTACGGCTGTGGCAATTTCTTTAGTCCATTGGTAGCACCCAAAGAACTTATCCATTCCTGAAAGATCGAGATAAAATTCATCGATACTTGCCTTTTCCATGACCGGAACTTTTTCCTGAATAATCTGAGTGACAGTATGGGATAAATTGGAATACAATTCATGATCTCCCCGAATTACTTTCGCATCCGGGCATAATCTGAGTGCCATTCGAATTGGCATAGCAGAACGTACTCCGAATTTTCTTGCTTCATAGGAACATGATGCTACCACTCCACGGTCACCACCTCCTATGATGAGGGGAATCCCGTCAAGTTGAGAGTTATTACGTCTCTCACAGGATACAAAGAATGTATCCAGATCCATATGTACAATTGCTCGGTTCACGTTACAAAATTAGATACTAATTGTATCATTTTTATTATATTTGCAGATACAATTTGTATCAATGTCAATTTTTTCAGATAACATCAGGTTTTTAAGAACTCAGAAAAATTTATCTCAGCAGGAGCTTGCAGATCAAATTTTGATGAGCAGGGTTCGCTATTCCAAATACGAAGATGGACGTTCTGAGGCTCCCTATGAGTTGCTTATCAGGATTTCCAAGTATTTTAATTTAAGTATTGATTTACTTCTCACGGTAGATATCAGAAAGTATCCGTTGGAAGATGTATTAAAACTTCCGGATAACAGAATTGTTTTACCCGTTGTTGTGGATCAACTGGGTAATAACAGCATTGAAATTGTTCCGCAAAAGGCATCTATGGGCTATCTGTCAGGGTACAGTGATCCTGAATATATTGAAAGCTTACAGAGGATTTCTTTACCTTTCTTAACCAATGGTAAATACAGAGCTTTTCCTGCTCAAGGGGACTCCATGCCTCCTTTTAAAGATGGCTCTTATATTATTGGAAAATATCTTGAAAATATTGATGATCTGAAACCAAATAAAAGTTATGTTTTTGTTACATTAAATGATGGTATTTCTTATAAACGATTTACTTTCAGAAATAAGAAATCAATAACTGTTTCTGCAGACAACTCATTTTATAAACCTTATGATGTTCCTTTAGGAGAAATCGTTGAAATATGGCAGTATGCTTCAGGAATTTTCCCAGAAGACTTTGAACCTGACCGTCTTGAAAATTACAATCTAAAAGAAATGTTTCTTGAAATCCGAAAAGATATTCAGGGACTCGATGAAAAGATTTCAAAAAAAAACTAATAACTTAAACCTATTATGATCATATCTTATTACGATTTCCAGAACTTACCTGACCGCCAAGCTCAATATGATTTTGTTATTACTCATGGACGTTTAATAAGCGAAAGAACAACTTCTCAATCAAAATATGTTTTGTATGAAGTTTCAAATTTTTCAGTAGAGCTTATTTACGATATTTTTAATAATAAAATTATAGACATCAATGTTTTTGAAAATAAGACTTCTCATCTGAACGGATATTAAAAACTTTCTGGCAAAAAATAAAAATCCTGTTCTATTATTCATGGAACAGGATTAAAACACAAATGATGAAAAAAAAATATCTCTTACTAGAGACACTATAAAGTTAACTATTTTTAGATAATAAGAGATAACAAAGAGCTATCAAAAAATTATTTAAGTTCTTTTAAAATATCTTGGTGATAATATCGCTGACAATCTAAGCCAAATTTCTCCACTCACTTCCATCTTCAATTTATGTTACTCTAATCTTTTACATTCGATGTTAAATAAACATTTAGCATCATGGAAAATATTACTAATGCTCAAAATCCAGATCCTTCTTTAATCAATATTCTATTGGTTTTAAATCCAAAAACCAATAAGATTGAAGCAGTCAAAACAGTTGACAATAAAGGGGATTTGAAGACAGTACCCAATACAGAAAAGTATCAAAATCAATTTTTAAAAATTGATAAGCAAGGGGATTTATTCTCTAATTTTTTCTCCAACTTTTTAAGTCAGCTCAAAAACCCGACCCTATTCAATTTCTTTAAATCTCCACTTAAAGAGTCTGAAAATATAGGAAAACAGATCCAGCACCATCTTAAAAACCCCAGTACTGAAGGGGAAGAATTTCTAAATACCTACAAAATATTAACCTCAAATACCAATACTATGAGTACTACTCCATTATCGAAAAAAGAATATCAGTATTCTGCTGATCAAATTGACTGGAATATGATGTCAAAATTTGGCTTAACCCAGGAAAAACTAGAAAAAGCCAATGCCTTAGATCCTATGTTAAAAGGATTTAAAACCAATGGTCTTGTTCCTGTAACCATTAATCTTGGGACAGCTCTTACCAGAATGGATGCCCGTCTTTCACTAAACACTAATGATGCAGGAGACGTTGTCATCAATATCCATGGAATAAGAAAAGAACCTAATTTAAACTTTAAATTCCTTGGACATGAATTCAGTCTTGAGGATAAAAAAAATCTAATGGAAAATGGCAACATGGGACGTGTTGTAGACCTTATTAACCCAAAGACTGATGAAATCATACCTTCTCTTATTAGCAGAGACCGATTAACCAATGAACTTGTGGCTTACAAAGTTGAGAATATTAAAATTCCCAATGAAATTAAAGGTATCAAATTAAATGAAGAACAAAAGCAAATGCTGATGGAAGGCAAGGCATTATATCTGGAAGGAATGATTTCCACCAAAGGGGAACCTTTTAATGCGCATGTTCAATTTAATGCCGATAAGAAATATGTTGAATTTCTTTTTGATAAAAACCAAAATCAGCAACAAAACCAAACCAATCAGAATAATGAAATTCCCCGAACATTCAGAGGAAAAGAACTGAGTGATGAGCAATATAATCAATTCAAGCAGGGCCAAACCATTTATATCGATGGTCTGATTGATAAAAAAAACCAGCCTTATCAAGGCTATATTACGCTAAATCTAGAAAATGGAAAAATTGATTTTTCTTTCCAAAATCCAGTTAAATTAATTGAGCAGGTAAAACCTACGGACACGCATACCACCCAGACGGCTGTCAATTCGGAAGGCAAAACCAACGAAGCCACCAAAAGTTTAAAGGAATCTTTAAAAAAAGGGCAACAGTCTCCAAAAGATAAAAAGCAGCAGGAACAGCAAAATAAACCGCAGACCCGTGTCCGCAGACCCAGAATATAATACGAACTGCCAAAATAAACATTGAATGAAAGTAGTATTAGCAGAAAAGCCCAGTGTAGCGAGAGAAATTGCCAATTTACTGGGAGCATCAGAAAAAAAAGATGGTTATCTGGCAGGTAACGGATATTCTGTCACCTGGGCTTTTGGACATCTTATAGCTCTTGGAATGCCAGAAGATTACGGTATATCAGGTTTTGATAAAAAAGCTTTACCCTTCTTACCCAATCCTTTTATCCTGACTTTAAGAAAAGTAAAAAAAGGTAAGGAATTGGTTATTGATAAAAGAGCAGGTCACCAATTAAGAGTTATTGAAAGGTTATTTAAAGAATGTGAAAGCATTATTGTTGCTACTGATGCAGGACGGGAAGGTGAACTTATATTCCGATATATCTATGAATATCTTAATTGTAAAAAAACTTTTCAAAGATTATGGATCAGCTCTTTAACAGAAAAAGCCATTCAAGAAGGGTTTAAACATTTAAAACCCGGGAATTATTATGATGGTTTATATGCGGCAGCCCAGTGCAGAAGCAGAGCCGACTGGTTATTGGGAATCAACTCAACACAGGCATTAAGTATTGCAGTAGGTGATGGTATTTATTCATTAGGGAGAGTTCAGACTCCAACATTAGCAGTCATTTGTAAACGATATCAGGAAAATCAAAATTTCACATCCCAGAAATACTTGCAGATTGAATTATTGCATAATAAAGATTTTGTAGAGTTTAAAAGTCTAAGTGTTACTAGATTTACTGAAAAAAAACAGGCTGAAGATCTTGTTAAATTAATAGAAAGAAACGGTATACAGTCTACTATTGCAGCAATTGATACAAAAACAGTGACTGAACAGTCTCCTTTGTTATTTGATCTTACGGGACTACAGAAAGAAGCCAACAAAAGATTCAACTTTACAGCAGAAGAAACGTTGAATATTGCTCAAAGTCTGTATGAAAAAAAATTCATCACCTATCCACGAACAGGAAGTCAATATATTCCGGAGGACGTCTGGCCAGAAATACCTGACCTGATAAGAGCATTGCATGAAAACGAACAATACAAACCATTTACGAGCATTCTTCCTTGGGGAAACTTCAATAAAAAAATAGTTAACAACCTAAAGGTGACAGATCATCATGGTTTATTGACTACTGAAAAGGTTCCGTCTGCTCTGTCAGGGCAAGAAAAAGCAATCTATGAACTGATTGCTTTTCGATTGCTTGAATCAGTTTCACAACCCTGTATAAAGGAAATTACTACTATTACTTTGAAAATACTTCATTACGATTTTGCAGCCAAAGGATCTAAGGTATTGCAAAAAGGTTGGCGAAGTATCTATGGAAGTTTTTCAGATGATCTTGAAAAAGTACAAGAATTCCCTGAGTTAAAAGAAGGAATGGAAGTAAAGACTAAAATGATCAATATATTGGATAAAAAAACTCAGGCTCCTGCACTTTATACTGAAGCAAGTTTACTGTCTGCCATGGAAAATGCCGGAAAAGAAATTGAAAATGAAGAGCAGAAAAAAGTTTTAAAAAATTTAGGTATAGGCACTCCGGCTACACGAGCTTCTATCATTGAAATATTACTTGACAGAGGTTACATTCTCAGAAAGCAGAAATCACTCATTCCGACTGAAAAAGGTCTTCGAGTGTATGAACTGGTAAAAGATAGAAAAATTGCTGATGTATCTTTGACTGCTGAATGGGAATTGGATTTTCAACGTATTAAAAATAAAGAATTGGATGCTACTGCTTTTCAAAAAAAAATTGAAGTTTATACTCAATCTGTCACAGAAGAATTATTACAAAATCATGTAGAGAGAAGTGATCTTCCAAAGCTAGTATGCCCTAAATGTAAAGTACAGCACTTGATTATTCATCATACAATAATAAAATGTCCTGATGAAAATTGCAATTGGCTACAATTTAGAAATATTTGTGAAATACAATTGAGCCTTCCTGATATTGAAAGTCTTGTTAAAAAAGGTAAGACTTCTCTCATTAGAGGGATGAAAAGTAAATCTGGTAATCAATTTAACGCCTACATTGCTTTAAACGAAGATTATACAACCTCTTTTACATTTGAACCCAAAAACAAATAATTTTTTAGAATCGCATTAAAAAGACTGTCTCCATATGAAACAGTCTTTTTAATTTTGAATTAAATACTCTAAATCAGGATCATTTTTAATCCTTTCCATCTCATTTTGGATAATCAAAATAATATCATTTTTAATGTGTTTATAATTACCATCAATTACCTCTTTCATATTATCATTACCCTGCAAATCTGTAAAAAATAAGATCTCCGGGATTTTCTGATACTCTTTTGCTTCTTCTAAAACTTTTTCGTTGTCAACAACGATTTCAGCATGAAACATTTTTTGTTCAATACGTTCATCAAAATTATCCGATACTGCCCCTACAAACATACCTTGCGACAAGGTTGAAATTTTTGAAGCCGGTATCAGACTGTCCAACTGAGTAGATATTGAAGTAGATTTATCATTTCTGTTGATGGTCATGCTTTGACGTTTCTGTAATACTTTTCCGAAGCGTTCTGAAAGGTTTTTCGCTGTCTCTCCCACGACCTGTCCGCTAAAAATATTACCTACCGTGTTCTGTATTACTTTACTTTCTTTGTCACCATAATCTCTTGTTAATTGAGAGAAATCTTGAAATCCTAAACATACCGCTACTTTATTACTTCTTGCTGTTGCAATCAGATTATCAAGCCCTCTGAAATAAATGGTAGGAAGTTCATCAATAATAACCGAACTTTTCAGCTTTTCTTTTTTATTAATCAGCTTTACGATACGGGAATTATATAACCCCAATGCAGCCGAATAAATATTTTGTCTGTCCGGATTATTTCCAACACACAAAATCTTAGGTTCTTTTGGGTTATTAATATCGAGTGAAAAGTCATCACCGGTCATCACCCAATATAGTTGTGGGGAAATCATTCTTGATAAAGGAATTTTAGCTGAAGCTATCTGTCCTTGGAGTTGATCCTGTGCTCCACCCTGCCATGCATCCATAAACGGAGACAGGTAATTTTCAAGATCAGGATAAGAAGTTAAAATGGTAAAAACGTCTGAATATTTTTTATTCAGTAGTTCAATAGCATGAGGAAAAGTACAATATTTACCGTCTTCATAAATTTTTAAAAACCAAATTATCGCTGCCAACAAAATAATGGGTGACTCTACAAAAAAATCTCCTTGTTTCTGTATCCAACTGCGGTTTAGATTTAGCATTATAGTGTAAGCGGCTTCATAAGCATCTGATATATCTGTCATGAAATTAGGATCTAAGGGATTACAACGATGACTTTTCCTCGGATCATCAAAATTAATTACGTAAAACTTTGGTTTAACCTTATACTTATCGGAATGTTTCAATAAATGATTATAGGCTATAGTTGAAAGATCATCAAACTTAAAATCATAGATATACATGGAAAAGCCTTTCTCAATCTGCTGCTTAATAAAATTGTTTACAATTGCATAAGATTTCCCTGATCCCGGTGTGCCTAAAACAATAGTGGCTCTGAAAGGGTTAACAATATTGATCCATCCTTGAGTCCATTTTCCGTTGTAATAAAACTTAGTGGGTAAATTAACGGAGTATTCATTTTCCATTAACTTCGTTTCCTGCAGAAAGCTTTCATTCTCATTATTGAACACATCTTCCATTAAGTTATTGGTCAATAGTCTGTGCATCCATAATCCGCCCACCATGAGAAAAATATATCCTCCAGAAATTGAAATAAAGTAAAGAAATGTCCCTAGAAACCAATTCAGTTTCAATAAAGGAAAATTGAAAAAATACAACAGAAAACCAATGATTAATACTTTACTAATTTTTGCCCATGTAATTTTCTCATCTTTCACTCCTTTGGTTCCAAGACAGCTTAAAGCCAATAATACCAAGGCAAAAACTTTGGTATATACAGGATAGGAAAACAATCCGGTAGTCTTTTGAAAATTAGTCAGTATTGTATTGGCAATTTCCAATGTCCAACCTTGTTCTGCAAAAGCGTGATAACAGTACCAGTATAGATGCATAAGTACCATTACAATGCTTACAGCTCTCATAAATCCCATGATTTTAGCAAGCCCCCTTAAGTCGTCTTCACCCTGCATATGATATAATTTTAAGTTCAGGAATGAATGTAGAAGTCATCAGTTCATGAAAATATCAAAGGCTGTTATTGGCTTCATTTGGCTATCATTGGCATTGTTTACAATATAATTTAGATGCATTTGGATGACCTGCTCTTTATTGAAAATATTTACATTTGTCATTACAACAAATCAAGATGGATACGCTACAATCAAATTATAATAATCTACTTAACAGCATTGGTTCAACTATAGAAACGGCAAGGCAAAATGCCGTGCGAGCCATCAACAGTGAACTGGTGAAATCCAATTGGGAAATTGGCAGGCACATTGTGGAGTATTAACAACATGGTGAGGAACGAGCTGAATATGGAAGTAATTTATTAGCAGTACTTTCCAAAGATTTGAAACAACGATATGGCAAAGGATTTGGCAGGCGTAATATACTTGATATGCGTCGTTTTTATCTGGCTTATCCAAAATGGCAGGCAGTGCCTGCCAAATTAAGTTGGACCCATATCATCACATTGTTAGCTATATCAGATAAAAATTCCAGAAAATTCTATGAAAAACAGGCAATAATTGAAAACTGGGGTTACAGAGAACTTGACCGTCAGATCAAGTCTTCTTTGTATGAGCGACTTGCGTTGAGTAAAGATAAAAAAGGAGTCCTGAAACTTTCTGAACATGGACATATTATTACAGATGCAGAAGAGGCTGTAAAAGATCCTTATGTTCTTGATTTTTTAAAGATTCCACAAGAAAATATGGTTACTAAAAAAGCATTGGAACAGAAAATCATTGATAATCTTCAAATGTTCCTTCTTGAATTAGGAAAAGGATTTACGTTTGTTGGCAGACAATACAAAATATCGTTAGGGAAAAGGCATTTTTATATTGATTTGGTATTTTATCATCGTATTCTAAAATGTTTTATTCTTATTGATTTAAAAATCAAGGAGGTCGAACATCATGATATTGGTCAAATGAATCTTTACCTTAACTACTTTAAATCAGAAGAAAATGTAGTGGATGACAATGAACCTATAGGAATTATTCTTTCTGCAGAAAAAGATGAAGTCTTAGTAGAATATGCAACGGGTGGAATTTCTAATAAAATATTTGTTTCAAAATACCAGTTATACTTACCAGATAAAAAAGAATTGCAGCGAAAAGTGCAGGCTCTAATAGCAAAAGAAGGATAGATTTATTTACCATTTTATCGTTTTCTTCTCTTTTTTCGCTTCATCATTTGTTGTGCAAAAATTTCGTTCTCGTGATCCTCTCCTTGTACCAATGGTAAAAGCCCAGGGAATGAATTTTCATTGCTATAGATGTCATTATTATTTTCACCATTCAAAAAACCAAATAAAGAATGGATTTCAGCAGAGAAGAACTTATCTGTCGGAGCAGATTGAGATTCTTGCTTTTTTAAATCGGAAGTTTTTCTATGGTTTTGTTGATTCTTCCAAAGATCATTAAATACGTTGGCTGAATACTGTTTTCCGAGACTTGATCCATTCCAGACGGTTCTGGAATTATGGTCTATAAATGTAATACCATATATACGTCCTGATTCATTTCTTCGTACCATCGTATTAAAACCTTTGGACTTCATTTTCTCAATAAAAGCCTTTTCATTATTACTGGATTTCAAAGCATGATCAATAATAGCCATTATTTCAGATTTATTAGAGGAGTTTAGCACAAGTTCTTTACTTTTCAAAAAGTGTGATTCCAAGGCGTTCAGTCCCGCCATTTTACCCATGCTTGAAGCCTTAAAGGGATGCCCAATCTTTTGTTTATTTTTGTCTAATGCAAAATAGACTAAACCTCGCTGTAGTTTTCCATGCAATTCACCCTCAATTTTTTCAACGCTAATATTAAAAAGTGAAAGCAAAGCGTTGTACTCTCCAAGCGTTTTAAATGAATAATAATCAGCTATATTTCGAATTACAGAAGCTATTTGATTTTTACTATTTCCTGCCCGGTAATCAACAGGACTAAAAATCAGTTTATTTTCAGATTCTTTTCGCTGTGTTGCTGGTAGCAAATTATAACTTCTTTCCAGCTTTCTACATATCTCCATTGATCTTTTTTTCTCGAATTTATCTGAGATTTTTTTACCATATTCATCCACACCTACTGAAACTATATGAATGTGGGTTCGGTCAATATCGGTATGTTTAAATATGATATAGGGTTGTTTTCCATAGCCCATTTCATTCATGTAATCTTCTGCTATCTTTACAAAATCCTTATCGCTTACTCTATAATTCGGATCGGGATTAAGTGATATATGCAGCGTGTGTTTTTCCGTGTTTTTATTGGCCGCTAAATAAGGTTCAAACGATTCAATTAGCTTTGGAATTGTATATTTATTGTCTGGAGTTTCAATCATATTATTGGTAAATAATATTTTTGCATTTCCATGCTCAACTTTAAGATGATTGTAAGCCAATGCACTATATAACTTGCTGCTTCGTCCAATTTTAGCGATCATTTTCTTTCAATTTTCTATGATGAATTGAGTTAAATTCATTTGCTAATTCAATGATTTTTCGACATAAAATAGTAAGTTCAACAGTTTGTTTTTCCAGTTGATATAAAAATGCAGCGGCTTTTTTTTCAGTAAAATGAGTATATAATAATTTGACAACCTGATTATAATTAACACCGACTGCTCTGAATTGAGAATAAAAGGAAGTAAGTCTCATATAAAAATCAACAGATCCTTTGTCAATCTTTACTGTTTTAATCTCTTTGGAAAATAGTACAGAAGTAATAAATCGAGCTTTATTATCGATTCCTGAAGCTTCAAAAAGAGACAAAAATTTGTTATTCTCATCATCATTCAAACGAAAAACATAACGATGAATAGAGGGATCAACCTTAGGTTTTCTTCCTCCTTTATTTCTATTGTTTTTTTTCTGATTATCCATTAGATTTCTATTTTAACAGTTATAAACCTCGACTTTGGAGAGTGTTTTAAAGCTCCCGGCAGGGCAAGTTGTTTTGAGGCACAAAAAACAGTTATGAGGCACTCAAAACACAACTTGCCGTGTTCAGGTGAACACTATTAACATAGCAGATAAAACTGCTTGAGCAGTTTACATTACATTTTAGATTACGTAGCAAAAACCGGATTTATCCACTATTTATCCATACTGCAATTTAGATCCTATTTGCTCCACTTCATAACTTCCATAGTTTCCAAATAGCGCCATAAACTACCGGATAGTGCATACAGTAACCCATTGATCTCATAAGGTATTTTATTTACGGTATTATTTAAAACAAGCGGTAAAAAAAGCAAGAAATAAAAATGTAAAAGCATTTATAAATATTTAAAAACGACAGTACCACTTGCAAAACCTGAGTTCATAAAGACATTTAACAATATTTCAAAGTATACAAATAAGTTTATAACAGGTAAAAAAACATACCTATTTGAAAATTACAAATACACAATAAAAAACAACAAATCAAGCAAATAACAATCAAATTTCACAAAATGGAAACAATAAAGAAAACATTGAAAATAAGTTTTTCTACACAAAAAGGAGGTGTTGGAAAATCGACTATCACAACACTCTTGGCAAGTGTACTTCACTACCGTTTAGGATACAATGTACTGGTTATAGATTGTGATTTTCCACAATATAGCTTAAGTAATATGAGAGAGCGTGATAAAAAGGCAATCATGGTGAATGATTATTATAAAAAGGCAGCTATGAAGCAGTTTCAACATCTCAACAAAAAAGCATATCCTATTATTAGGTCAAAAGCAGATACAGCATTGGAATCCGCATCAGATTATTTACAACAAACGACTATTGTTCCTGATGTTATATTTTTTGATCTCCCTGGAACAGCCAATACAAAAGGGGTACTCAGTACATTAAAAGCTATGGACTTTATCTTTGCTCCTTTAACTGCTGACCGTCTGGTTGTAGAAAGCACTTTAGGTTTTACTAAAGCCTTTTTAGGATTACCACAAACAGAAAATGACAGTAGAGAACAGTCCATTTGGTTGTTTTGGAATCAGACTGATGGACGTGAAAAAACAGGATTATATGACATTTATGAAAAGGTAATTACAGAACTCCAGCTTAACATCATGAATACTAGGATTATGGATAGCAAAAAATTCCGTAAAGAATCTGATGACATGAATAACAGTATTTTCAGATCCAGCTTATTACCGGCAGAATCACCGCTTCTAAAAGCTACAAAAATGAATTTGTTTATTGAAGAGTTTTTACAAATCACACAATTATAAAAGGAGAATGATGGCTACAGATAAAGAAAGTACAGAGCATGAAAACCCTCATGTTGACGAAGATTATTTAATGCAGGTCATCAGTGGTGAAGAACCTGCAACGTTACAACCAACACATCAAAAAAAAGAACCATCTATTCAAAAATCTAAGGAAAAATCAAAAATTAATTCTACCAAAAAAGGAACCTATGAAGATACATTCTTGATCAATCGATTTCCTTCAGGTCGTAATGGCAAGGTGGTCTACATAAGACCTGAATATCATGAAAGACTGTTGAGAATTGTTCAGCTTACAAGAGAAGACCGAACGACGCTTTACTCTTATATTGATAATATTCTGGAACAACATTTCTTGGATTATGGAAATGACATCACAGAATATTTTAACCAGCATTTTAAACCAATACTGTAAATTATGGAAATCGTCATTGTTATATGCTTAGTCATCATAATCTTATTACTTCTGCATGATAAAATTATTATTAAGCAAGCCCCAAGCTCTTCGAAAGAGGATAAGAGAGCTCCATACAACACTCATAACATTATGGGAGAAACAAAAATATTTCAAAGTCACAAGCTGCCGACCTCTCCCATTGAAAGGCAAAAAATGGAATTGGAAATTGATCCATCTAATTTAGACATAGAATATGATGTCAACGAAAACATCTATGTTCAAAATCTACAGGAAGAACCGGAAAAAAATCTTAATAGTGAACTTGATTTTTTTGAAGAGGAAGAAGAATGGAAAAAATATAGAATTATCGAAGAAGATAATGGTTTTGCACAGGGGGTTACCTTCGAGGAACTAGATACTACGAAGATGATCTTACAACAAGAAGTCTGTGATACATCTGAAAAGAAAACAGCAGTCGCTGTAGTTCAGAAAATATACGGAACCGATTTATATACCTTACTAGAAAATTCTATTGAAAATGCTTCCTATAAAATAGCTGAGCTATTAGATAAAAGTTTTGATGATGAATATGAAGACAGTACTCCTTTTTTGCAGAATGATAATATTAGAGAATTTGACATTGGAAAGTTTATTTGATAACAAATAGTAAAAAAACACAAAATTAACGCTCTATAACTAGAATTATGATATTTTAAGAATAGTTAGGCATTCTTATTGCTCCTAAGAGAAACGATTCTCATGTTTAATTGAGTTTTCATGGTTATTAGTTTTTACCTAGCTTCGGCTAGGTTTTTTTATAAATAAAATCAATTTATCTATCTAAGCTACTATTAGAAAAAAGAAAGGCATCGAAAGTCTATATGACCTCAAAAATATCTAAAATATAAACATAAAAATCCTCGATACTAACCTTCCTCTGAATGCCAAATAATCTCTTCTAAAAGTCATACTCTGATTAAAATCAGCATATCCATAACCTTTGTCTCAAAGCCCATAAAGCATGGGTTTCAAAATCATAAAATTCTATTCATTATGAAAAGACAAAGAAAAAAAATCATGTTCACAGCATTTCTTATGCTTATAGGTTTGGGTATTAATGCCCAAGGAAACGGTTCTGCAGGAATCACCGAAGCTACGCAGATGGTTACTTCCTATTTTGATCCTGCAACGAAACTGATCTACGCCATTGGTGCGGTGGTCGGCTTGATTGGTGGGGTTAAGGTTTACAACAAATTCAGCAGTGGCGATCCTGATACCAGCAAAACCGCAGCCAGCTGGTTTGGAGCCTGTATCTTTTTAATAGTTGCAGCTACCATCCTACGTTCATTCTTCCTTTAAAATCATTGATGATGAATACCTATCATATCAACAAGGGAATAGGAACAACGGTTGAGTTCAAAGGATTGAAAGCACAGTACCTGTTCATTTTTGCAGGAGGATTATTGGGAATACTCGTATTTATCATGATCATGTATATGGCTGGTGTCAATACCTATATCTGCTTACTTCTTGGAGGAACTACTGCTGGTCTTCTCATTTGGAAGACCTTTTCTCTCAACAGAAAATATGGAGAACATGGATTAATGAAATTGGGAGCAAAAAAGAAGCATCCAAGGTACATCATCAGCCGAAAATCCATTTTCAGGTATATCAAGGTACACTCTAAAAAACTGTAGCATGAGAAATCAATCCAAAGTGGCAACGTTGGAAAGCAGATTTCCACTGCTGGCTGTCGAAGAGAATTGCATTATTTCAAAAGATGCTGATGTTACGGTTTGTTTCAAGGTAAGGCTTCCCGAATTATTTACTGCTGCATCAGCTGAGTATGAAGCGATCCATTCGGCTTGGTTCAAAGCCATAAAGACTTTACCTGATTACAGTATTGTTCATAAACAGGACTGGTTTATCAAAGAGAATTACCGCCCTGATTTATCCAATGACGATCAAAGCTTTTTATCAAAGTCTTTTGAGAGACACTTTAATGAAAGACCTTTTCTTAATCATTACTGCTACCTCTTTATTACGAAGACTACGAAGGAAAGAATGAGGATGCAGAGTAATTTCTCAACACTTTGCAAAGGAGTCTTGATTCCAAAAGAAATCAGGGATAAGGAAGTGATGAGTCGATTTATGGAAGCGGTTGATCAGTTTGAAAGAATCATGAACGACAGCGGATCTATTTTCTTAGAAAAGATGACCACCGATGAAATTACAGGAACTGAAAAACAATCAGGTCTTCTTGAACAATATCTGACCTTATCCCGAGAAATCAACCCTTCTCTTCAGGATCTGAATTTAGGAGCAGAAGAATTGCGTATTGGTAACAACCGTATTACCATACACACCTTGTCAGATACCGATGATCTTCCGGGAACAGTCTCATCTCATAGTCGATATGAGAAACTGAGTACTGACCGAAGTGACTGCTTGCTTTCATTTGCCTCTCCGGTGGGACTTTTGCTCAATTGTAATCATATCTACAATCAGTATTTGTTTATTGATAACAGTGATGACAATCTGAACAAGTTTGAAAAATCCGCCAGAAATATGCATTCACTGGCAAGGTACAGCAGAGCCAATCAGATCAATAAGGAATGGATTGAGAAGTACCTCAACGAAGCTCATTCTTTTGGATTACAATCCATCCGTGCTCATTTTAATGTGATGTCGTGGTCTGACAATCCCCATGAATTGAAACAACTTAAGAATGACACAGGAAGTGCTTTGGCACTCATGGAATGTAAGCCGCGGCATAATACAACAGATACTGCCACATTATACTGGGCTGGCATTCCTGGAAATGCCGGGGATTTTCCGAGTGAGGAAAGCTTCTATACGTTTATTGAACCAGCATTGTGTTTTTTCACTGAGGAAACCAATTATCAGAATTCACCCTCTCCGTTTGGGATCAAAATGGCTGATAGGCTGACGGGAAAACCTATTCACCTGGATATTTCAGATCTTCCAATGAAGCAGGGAATCATCACCAATCGAAATAAGTTCATTTTAGGACCTTCGGGAAGTGGAAAGTCTTTCTTTACCAACCATATGGTAAGACAGTATTATGAACAGGGAGCTCATGTTTTGTTAGTTGATACCGGAAATTCTTACCAGGGGTTATGTGAGCTGATCAAAGGGAAAACAAAGGGTGAAGATGGTGTGTATTTTACCTATACAGAAGATAATCCGATTGCCTTCAATCCATTCTACACCGACGACGGCATTTTCGACATTGAAAAGAGGGAAAGCATCAAAACACTTATTCTCACACTATGGAAAAGAGATGATGAACCGCCAACCCGCTCCGAGGAAGTTGCTTTATCAAATGCAGTCAGCGGCTATATTGACCGAATCAAAAATAATGAGCAGTTCCCTTCATTTAATGGCTTTTACGAGTATGTGAAAAATGATTACCAAAAAGTATTAGAGCAAAAAAAAGTCAGGGAAAAAGATTTTGATATTGCCAACTTCCTGAATGTACTGGAACCGTACTATAAAGATGGTGAATATGATTACCTGCTTAATTCTGACCAACAGCTTGATCTTTTGTCCAAGAGGTTTATTGTTTTCGAGATTGATGCGATCAAAGATCATAAAATCCTTTTTCCCATTGTAACCATTATCATCATGGAAGTTTTCATTAACAAAATGCGAAGACTGAAAGGAATCAGAAAACTGATCCTGATTGAAGAAGCCTGGAAGGCAATTGCTAAAGAAGGAATGGCTGAATACATCAAATATCTCTTCAAAACTGTAAGAAAATTCTTTGGAGAAGCCATTGTTGTTACACAGGAGGTGGATGACATCATTCAGTCTCCTATTGTTAAGGAAAGCATCATCAACAATTCAGACTGTAAGATCCTTTTGGATCAGCGGAAATACATGAACAAGTTTGATGATATTCAGTCTATGCTGGGTCTTACAGACAAAGAAAAAGCACAGGTTCTTTCCATCAATATGAATAATGATCCGAAAAGACTGTATAAAGAAGTCTGGATCGGATTAGGAGGAACGTACTCTGCTGTATATGCCACGGAAGTTTCCACAGAAGAATATCTGGCCTATACCACAGAAGAAACGGAGAAAATGGAAGTCATGCAATTGGCTTCTGAACTTGATGGCAATGTAGAACATGCCATCAAGAGGATTTCTCTTAAGAGAATCAAATCGAATACAAAAGAAACTTAAATCATTTAAAATTTTATAACAGTGAAAAATCTAATCATTACAAGAGTTATGGCTGTTGCATTAGCTATAACATCATTTGCAAAAGCACAATTTGTGGTTACGGATCCAGCTAATCTGGCTTCAGGAATACTCAACTCAGCGAATGAAATCGTACAGACCTCATCTACAGTATCAAATGTAGTTAAAAATTTCAATGAAGTTAAAAAGGTGTATGAACAAGGGAAAGAATATTATGACAAGTTAAAAGCAGTTAATAATCTGGTGAAAGACGCCCGTAAAGTTCAGCAGACTGTTTTATTGGTGGGTGACGTTTCCGAAATGTATGTCAATAATTTCGGAAAGATGCTGAATGATCCCAATTTCAATGCACAGGAATTAACAGCAATAGCTAATGGTTACTCAACCCTTTTAAACGAAAGCACTGAACTGCTTAAAGAACTAAAGCAGATTGTCACTTCTACCAATCTATCATTGAATGACAAGGAAAGAATGGAAATCATCGACAGAGTATATAAAGAGGTTAAAGATTATCACAATCTGGTAAGATATTATACCAATAAGAATATCTCTGTCAGTTATCTGAGAGCCAAAAAGCAGAACAATACGCAAAGAGTTCTCAACCTGTATGGTACTGTTAATCAAAAATACTGGTAAAATGGAACCTACTAATTTACATGAGGTGCTTCGTTCTGTTTATGAAGAGATGATGCCGATGTGTGCAGACATGGCAGCAGTGGCAAAAGGAGTTGCAGGGCTAGGAGCATTATTTTATGTGGCTGTAAAGGTTTGGCAGGCATTAAGTCGTGCCGAACCTATCGATCTCTTTCCTATGCTGAGACCTTTTGCCATCGGAATCTGCATTATGTTCTTTTCAACAATTGTCTTGGGCAGTATCAACGGAGTATTAAGTCCGGTCGTTCAAGGCAGCCATTCGATGCTGGAGGGTCAGGTCTTGGATCTCAATGAACTGCAACAGAAAAAAGACCTGTTGGAAAGAGAAGCTATGCTTCGAAATCCTGAAATGGCTTATCTCATTTCTGATGAAGAATTTGACAAAAAATTGGAAGAACTGGGATGGTCACCTTCAGATCTCGTGACAATGTCGGGAATGTATATCGAACGTGAAATGTTTGCCATTAAAAAAGATATTCGGGATGGTTTCAGAGAGTTTTTAGAAATACTCTTTCAGGCCGCTGCATTGGTTATCGATACGATCAGAACTTTCTTTCTCATTGTACTTTCGATTCTTGGTCCCATCGCATTTGCAATATCGGTTTGGGATGGCTTCCAATCAACACTGACCCAATGGCTGACCAGATACATCAGTGTATATTCATGGCTTCCTGTTGCTGATATGTTCAGTGCTATCCTGGCAAAGATTCAATCCCTTATTATCGAAAGGGATATTGAAATGCTGGCAGATCCCAACTTTATTCCAGATACTTCCAATACGGTCTACATTATCTACATGATCATTGGAATCATTGGCTATTTCACTGTGCCTACCGTTACAGGCTGGATCATTCAGGCGGGCGGAGCCGGAAACTTTATGCGTAATGTTACCCAGATGGCACAAAAGTCAGGAAATGTTGCGGGTGCTACTGCTGGCGCAGCGGCAGGTAATATTTCAGGACAACTTCTTAAATAATCAAAAAACAAAAAAATGGAATTTAAAACCTTAAGAAATATAGAGAACAGTTTTAAGCAAATCAGATTGTTCACCTTTGTTTTTGCCATCCTTTGTTTTGGAGTTGTCGGCATTGTTGTGTACAAATCGTACAGTTTTGCAGAAGAACAAAGACAAAAGATATATGTCCTTGACAATGGTAAATCACTGATGGTTGCCCTATCCCAGGATATGTCTATCAACAGACCTGTAGAAGCCAGAGAACATGTAAGACGTTTTCACGAACTCTTTTTTACAGTAGCTCCTGATAAAAGTGCTATTGAGAGCAATGTAAAAAGAGCTTTTAATATGGCCGACCAATCTGCATTCAATTACTATAAGGATCTCTCTGAGAAAGGGTATTACAACAGGATCATCAGCGGAAATATTCAACAGCGAATTGAAATTGACAGTGTAGTAGCAGATTTTAACAACTATCCCTATGCTGTAAAGACTTATGGGAAGCAATTCATTATCCGCGCAAGTAATTTAACGATCCGAAATCTTGTAACGAATTGTCAACTGGTCAATTCCGTCAGGTCAGACAGCAACCCTCAGGGGTTTACGATTGAAAAATTTAATGTCATTGAGAACAAAGATGTTGAAACTGTTAACCGATAAAAACAGTTATATGAAAAAAATAAGATTAAAAATAGAGGAATTCGTTAATAAAGCAGAACGGAAATGGAAATCCTTATCTACCAAACGACAACGCTCTTTGACCAAGATATTTTTTGCAGGGTATGCGATAATGACGATTTTAACGGTTATTCATCTATGGTCAAAAGATTCAAAAAGTAGAACCATTCTTTCAGTTGGACATATCAATAACATTCCAAAGAAGATAAAGATGCAACATCAGCCGCTTGAAAACCCAGCTAATTATTCACCCCATAAAACATCCCCATGAAAGAGAATAGTCAAATCAGAATCACTGAAGGAAGTATACATTCCTCAGACGAAAATGAACCTTTGGATCGTAAGCCAAGGTGGGAAAAATTTAAAAAGCCGATCATTTACTTTTTAATGTTCATTGCTTGTATGGTATCCTTGTATCTGATTTTTAAACCAAAAGATGATAAAACAACTAATCAAGAGGTAGGTTTAAATGCTGAAGTGCCACAAGCCGCGGATGACAAATTACAAGCAGATAAGCAGAAGGCATATGAGCTAGAATTGTTGGAGCAGAAAAATGAAGAAAAAAGAAATGCTATGACAAGCCTCTCAGATTATTGGAGTGAAGCAAACGGCTCGAATCAGCTGACCGCTCTATCTCCAGAATCTCATAACAATACGAACGCAGATCAGAATGCTTTAAACAGCTACCGTAATGCACAACAAACATTAAGCTCATTTTACAGCAAAGACGACCATGAGGTTACCCAATTAAAAAGGGAAATTAACAGGCTTAAGAATGAAATTTCACATAAGGATGCAGTTCCAAGTACTGTAGGAATTAATGATCAGTTAGAATTGATGGAAAAGTCTTATCAGATGGCTGCAAAATATCTACCTGCGCCAAAACAGCAGGAAGAACCAGAACCAAAGAAAACCTCTGAGGCAAAGCCTGAAGAAAACAAAGTTAAAATAACGGCAGTACAACTTCAAAAACGCAACGTCGTATCCAGTTTGTATCGAGAACCTTCAGACAGTACATTTTCAGCATCCATCAGTCATAATCGATTTGCGGGGTTACAGAATGAACAGGAAAATACTGTATCCCAAAATAACAGCAGTATCCATGCAGTAATACATGAAACCATGACATTGGTAAATGAAAGTATGGTGCCCTTACGACTAACACAAGGTTTGCTCCTTGGAAAGACAACCATTCCTTCAGGTACTGTACTAAAAGCAGCAGGAAAACTTCAGGGAGGAAGACTGTTACTAGCAATTTCAAGAATTGAATACAAAGGCACTATAACCCCTGTCGAGATTAATATTCATGATAATGATGGGCAGTTGGGGCTTTACATTCCCTACTCTTCAGAACAGACCGCTATTAAGGATATAGCATCCAACATGAGCCAGAATTCCGGCACCAATATTATGATGACCCAATCGGCAGGACAACAGGTTGCTGCCGATCTCACCAGAGGTTTGGTTCAGGGAGTTTCAGGATACTTTCAAAAGAAAGTAAGACAGCCTAAAGTTACTGTTAAGGCAGGGCATCAGGTGCTTTTAGTTTCAAAAAAATAATTAACCTTTAAATTAAAATTAATGAAAATACGACTTAATATATTTTTCTCGGTTCTGTTGATACTCTTCGGTATCTGCAGATTAGCAGCTCAGGAAAATTCAGGTTTCGCATCGCTTTCTCAGGCCAAACTGGAACCTTACAAGATGGAAGTTACGTACAATAAAACAACACATTTATTATTTCCATCTCCCATACGATACGTGGATCTGGGAAGCGAAAATTTGATTGCCAATAAAGCGGAGGATGTAGCGAATGTTCTCAGAATAAAATCCTCAGTAAGAGATTTCGATGAAGAAACAAACTTTTCGGTCATTACTGAGGATGGTAAATTTTACAATTTTGATGTTTTTTACAGTTCTTATCCAGACACTCTGAATTATGACCTTCTGAAATTACAGCGAAATCAGGAAAAAGAATACTCGACAGATGTCCTGTTTGAAGAACTTAAGGGCGAATCTTCATCATTGACTGAATTATTGATAAAAACCTTGTACCAACTTCCCAAAAGAACAGTAAAGCACATTGGTTCAAAAAGTTTTGGAATTCAGTTTCTGTTAAAATCTCTGTATGTACACGAAGGAAAGTTTTATTTTATTTTTCAAATTAAAAACAAGAGCAATGTTTCTTTTGACGTTGATTTTGTCACTTTCAAAATTACCGACAAAAAGAATCTAAAAAGAACTGTCGTTCAGGATAAGGTATTATCTCCTCTCCGGACTTATTCTCCTAACCCTACAGTCAACTACCAATCCGACGGTGAATTTCTTTATCTCATGGACCAGTTTACGCTTTTAGAAGATCAGATATTAGAGATTGAATTGATGGAAAAAGATGGCGGACGACATCAGAAGATTCAGATAGAAAATTCAGATTTGATCAGTGCCCAAGTGGTCAATGATATTCAATTAAAACTAAACTAACATGAAAAGTTTATTATCGTTAATAACAGTGTTTTTATGTTTTTACGTAGTCAAAGCACAAAGAATGTTACCGAAGCAAAAAAGTATCGGAATCAATACAGGATTACTGTTAAAAAAGTCATCCGGAAATTATTTCGTCAATACCGATTTTATTATCTATTCAAAAAAAGGGAACTATTCGATGTATTCATTTGAATACGGCAGACAGATCATTACGTATAAAACGATTGATGTTCCAGCTGAAAACTACAGTCTTGAAGTCGGTTATAGTTTCAACTTGATTTCTGACCGGACAAAAAGCTTTTTAATCAATTCCACATTTTCCGCCACCGGAGGATATGAGAATATCAATAAAAGTGAGACACTACTCTATGACGGAGCCGTACTCTTGAATGAATCATCGTGGGTGTATGGGGGAAGTGTAAAACTTAGTATTGAAACCTATCTGTCGGATCGGATCGTTTTAACAGGCTTTTATAAAGCAAAAATAATATGGAATACTTCACTTGAAAAAATAAGACCTGGCGTTGGTCTTGGAATAAGATTTAACTTATAAAATAAAAAATTGTTATGAAAGATTTAATCAATATCAAAAGACATTTTTTTGCTACTCTGTATCTTATAGCAACCTTATTTGCAGTCGAGCTTTGTTTTTCCTCTTGTTCAGAAGATGAATTACAGGTACAGAAAAATTTTCCGTTTGAAGTGCAGGTAATGCCTGTTTCAAAATATATAGCTTCTGGAGAAACTGTGGAGATCAGATGTCGCATTATTCCTGTTGGAAACTATAGTGAAACTGAGTATTTCTTCAGGTATTTTCAGTTTGAGGGAAAGGGTACATTACGTTTATTCAATAAACCTCATTTTTTACCCAACGATTCATATCTCCTGACTGAAAAGGAATTTAGGTTATATTATACTTCTGAATCAACAGTATCTCAAAGTTTTGACATTTGGATTTCAGACAATATGGGAAATGAGCAAAAGCTAACCATACAGTTTAGTCCTCAAAACGCAGAACCTGTATAATGTAAAATATAATGTATTAGGCTATTTTATCAGAAATAACCTTTAATTTTTCTTCACATTACAGGCTATAAGAAGTAGCCTTTCGAAATAAATGTAACCTTTTTGAAAAAATTTAAGTAAGAAAATTTTTATCAATGGGGTTACTCCTTATGATTTGCGAAAAGACGTTTCCGACCATAGGAAGGAATTGTCTTTTCGCCGAAAATTATAAATAAACGACAATTCAATATTGTCGTTTATTTTATTAGTTAGAAATTTTATAAATATCCGTTATCGGCAAAAGACAGATAATCTGTCGATGTTAAAATGCAATGATCTAGTAATTTAATATTCAAGAATTCGGATGCATTTTTAATATTCTTTGTAATTTTTAAATCTTCATTAGAGGGTTTTAAATTTCCAGATGGATGATTATGTGCTACAATTATAGACGAAGCATTACAGAGAAGGGCTGTTTGCATAATTATCCGAACATCCACTATAGTTGAAGAAATTCCGGATTCAGAAATCTTTCTGTTTCCTAAAACTTTATTACTCTGATTTAAAAATAAAGCGAAAAAAGATTCTCTATAATCTATTTCATCAGAATCAAAATGTTGTCGAAATACCTCTAACGCATCATATGAATTACTGATTACTATGTCGGAATTACCTTTTCGTGAATAGCTTAATTTTATTTCATTTACAATATTGAATTTCATTTGATATGCTCCTATACGGTGGAGACTTGCATTTACCGTATGTTTTAATTAATAAATTATTTTCAGTTCATTTTTAAATTGTCTACTACAAAATGAGCAACGTTTTCACAAAGCTCAAACGCTTTTTGAGACTTCATTTGAGCTGTTCCGCCCATAACTATGGATTGTAATTTGGCTTCGTCATCTTTGTAAGTTTTTACATTCTGATAGAAACCCGTTACCGCATTGTAAGCACCGAATAAGGTCTCTTTTGTGGTTTCCATTTGTTGGGCATCACTCATCATTGCATAGGCAAATGCATCCTCCACCGTGTTTTTAAAAACCGTAGACAATTCTTCAGCATTTCCTTTCTGCAGATGGTTTAAAGTTTCTTTATTGGGACAAAGTGCCAATTGAATTAATTTTTTCATTTCAGCGTCACTTGTGATGTATGGAAGTTCAGGCCAGCGTGTGCTTGTCCATCTTTTCCAATCCATGCTCTTGTATAAACTCTTCCGATTAGCTCTACTAATGTCCCTTTCTTAAGTAATTCCGCTACTTTTGAAGAAATCCAATAGGAGCAGTCAAAGAAAGTTGTCTGTTCGATTCGCTCGCCTTGTTTATTGCGTTAATTGTCATTGGTAGCAATAGAGAAATTGACTACTTGTTTTTTGTTTGACAGGGTGCGGACTTCAGCATCTCTTGTCAGTCTTCCGATAATGTTCATAACTGTTCTTTTTAAGATTGTAGATTTAGATATGTTTTGAATCTCTTCTCCTTCCTTTCTCTGAAAGCCCTCGTGGGCTTCGCTAAATATTTTTTAAAAGAAAAACTGGAAAAAAGAAAGCAGATAATCTTAGTGGGCAGCGGTGAAAGCAAAAAGGAAACGGAATAATTGGAGGGTACCTTTAGGGAGGAAACCGTTTATGCCGTAGTCTTTTGGCTGGCAAAAGAATGGCCTGACCGCTATACCTTAGCTGCCTTTTTGCCGGTTTATTATAAAAAATTAAAATTTATTTTTTATAAATCCAAGTTTACATTAATTATAAAAGGAAATTTCATATTGTTTATTTAAAATTCCCAATATGAAAGCTGTACAATGAAGTAAAGCATTAAAAAACTGAGAACTCATTACTCATACTTTAAAGAATATTTAAACAATTGTTTGGTAAAATTTCCACAAACAGTGATTGACATTGCCAAAGGTAAGCCGTTTCTATCGGTCAGATATATAGCATTGGTCGTTTTGCGCTTTTTTCGTCCCTGATAACCGACCACTTCACCACTTCGTAAGGCTGGGCTGTGGCTGCCATCTACATCTGTGCTGGATACATCAATTTTTGATTTATTCTTTTGTAAAATAAGATTCCAACAAGATTTCCATATCCCAGCTTTACATTTACGATAATAGCCAAAGATTGTTTTATGATGAAGAACTTCTTTCCTGAATAACTGAAAGATAGGTAAAAGATACCATTGAACGCATGTTTTAAGTTTATATAAAATACAGTTGATAATCTCCCAAATAAGTACTTTTGATTTGAAGCCCCTCTTTACAACGGGAATAGAATGTACGATTTCTAATTCTACTGTATCTTTGCTTAATAGTTTGTACAAGGGATAGGATTTTATTTGGTTTAGCGATACGAATTTCCTAATCCTTTTTTTATGTCATATAACTGACGGAATAGGTGATATAACATTCAGGATTAAACAGAATGTAATAGGAAACGACCATGGTGACTTTGCTCTGGCAATCCTTCCCTACGTCAAATTGCCTACTTCAAAATATGATGAAGAGAGCTGCCTGGAAGGTGGACTAATTGTACCTATGTCCTATAAGTTACCTGGAAAATGGAAATTGGGTCTACAGGTGGAAGTAGATAAACTCAAGGATCTGGATCAACCGGAAATGCATACTGAATTCCTGCAAACATTCACAATTAGTCATCCATTATCAAAAGGAATAGACTGGATAGCTGAAACTTATTACACCTATAATTTTAAAGCCCATGAGCTTTCCAATTTTATTAATGCTGTAATTCAAATGGAAGTTGTCAAAGACTTTAAATTAGATATCGGAATTAATTATGGAATACAAGATACCGCAGCGAAACATTATTTCATCGGTGCTTTTTACCGTCATTAAATTCTATTATTTTAAAGCATTTATAATTCTTGGAAAATCGCAAACTTTCCCTTATAATTCGACTTATTTATGATCGTAATCATAGTATAATAATTATTAATTTTCCGCTGCTGTTGATGGATCTGATTGGTATACATTTGGTTATTTACCTGCTAACAAAAACCACATTACTATCACAAAAAAATATATTATGGGAATTTTAGCATGGATCCTTTTTGGATTAATAGTAGGGGCAATCGCCAAGTTTTTAATGCCTGGAAATCAAGGCGGAGGATGGATTATAACCATTATTCTTGGAATAGTGGGCGCATTGGTAGGAGGTTTTATTGCAGGGGTACTCGGAATTGGGGATGATGGAAATCCCTGGGATCTGGGAACTATAGGAATCTCTGTTCTAGGAGCCATTATTGTTCTGATCATTTATGGAGCCTTTACTAAAAAAAGATAATTATTTACACCTAGGTGTCGGTTCATTAAAAGTATGCCGGCACTTTTCTTTTACACCAATCACTAAAAAAATTATTATGAACAGAGACGGTAATAATAAAAGCTTATGGCAGTATAACATAGAGCAAGAAGCGTTACAGAGTTATACAGCGACTGATTTTGACACCATCATTGTTGGTGCAGGAATAACAGGAGTGACTTTAGCAAAGGAACTTCAGAATAGGGGTCGTAATTGTCTTCTCATTGAAAAAGAAAATCCTGGATTTGGAACAACCGGTGGAACCACTGCACATATCAATAATTTTTTTGATTCATCTTACGACGAAATCATTAAAAATTTTGGAGAAAGCTCAGCAGTATTACTGGCCAATTCCGCAAAAGAAACAGTGCGGTATATCAAACATAATATTCTGCAATACCATATTTCTTGTGACTTTAACGAATGTAATTATTATCTTTTCAGTACTGATGGAAAGCAATCAAAAAAATTGGTTGATATCTTAGAAGCCCATCATCAAGTAGGAATAGATACTCAACAGGTTTACAACATTCCATTTACCCTGAAATTTGAAAAAGCCATTGAAATTAAAGGTCAGGCACAATTTCACCCACTCAGATATATCAATAAGTTACTCAAAGAATACATTAAACAAGGCGGAGCAATTGTCACAGGAGCACAAGTTACAGATTTAAAAAATAAAGACGGAATCGTTACGGTTACAACCCACGATCAAACAATATTCACGGCAAAAAATTTAGTTTGGGCTACCCATATTCCCCCAGGAAACAACCGTTTCAGTGTTCTTTTGGCTCCTTATAGAAGCTATGCAGTAACCCTGAAGGTTGCCAACCCTGTAAAATCCATGGCGCAGACTGCCGATCTTTATGATCCATATCACTATGCCCGTTATCATAAATCAGACAATAATTACTTCCTAATTGTGGGAGGTTTCGACCATAAAACCGGTGATGAAAATGATACCGAAAAACATTTTGAAGATCTCATGGAATATGTAGATTACAATTTTAAGTATAAAGAAGTTACGGCAAAATGGTCATCTCAATATTATCAGTCTGCAGATGGCTTACCCTATATTGGAAAAATGCCGGGTGAAGACAATATTTATATTTCTACAGGTTTCACAGGTAATGGAATGACTTTCGGATCGATGAGCTCCCTGATTATTCCCGATTTAATGGAGAATAAAATAACAGAGTTAGCCAAACTCCTGTCTCCGGCACGGATCAAGCCTATAGCTAGCGCAGGAAACATTCTCGATGAAGTGGTCAATGCTTCTATGCATTTTGTAAAAGATAAATTTTCGGCAGATAAAATTACTGAACTCAATGAGATAAGCAGTGGTGAGGGAAGAATAATCAAGCATGACGGCAATACGTATGCGGCCTATCGCGATGATAAAAATAAATTGCATCTGCTAAGCCCCATATGTCCTCATACGGGCTGTAATGTGGCATGGAATCCTTCCGAAGTTTCTTGGGACTGTCCGTGCCACGGATCACGTTTTGATATTGAAGGTAAACTGCTCAACGGACCTGCAATGTCGGATTTAAAAAAAATTGATAATGAAATTCAATAGCTGACAATTACCTCAACATTGGTGAACATTTATTTCAGCCGTAATCAAATAAAAAACAGCACATGAAAGATCATAATACATCAGATTTTAAAGGCGGCGAGGGACAGGTATTAGAGCCGGAAACCTACAGGGATTCAATTGGTACCATGGAACAATCCGGTAAAAGAAAGTGGGTATTTCCCAAAAAACCTAAAGGCAGATATACCAATTACCGGAATTTAGTAGCCTTTTGTTTACTGCTATTTTATTTTACACTCCCATTTATCACGATAAATGGTAACCCTTCACTACAATTTGATGTTTTTAACCGTCAGATTTTTATTGCCGGTCAGCCCTTTTACCCACAAGATTTTTTCATCCTTACTTTGGGTGCAATTGTATCGTTGATATGCATTATTATTTTTACAATCGCATTTGGAAGAATATTCTGTGGATGGATCTGTCCTCAGACAATCTTTCTGGAAAATGTTTTTAGAAAAATTGAATATGCTATAGAAGGTGATAGAAACAGACAGATGAAGCTTGACCGTCAGGAGTGGAATGCTGAAAAAATAGGGAAAAGAACCTTGAAATGGTCTATCTACATTTTACTTTCTTTGATTTTTACCCATTTTATGTTTATGTATATTGTAGGATATAAGGAGGTTTTCAGGATTGTGCAGGAGGGACCTTTTGAACATCCGACCAATTTCATAGTAATGATTCTCTTCTCCGCTGCATTTTATTTTGTTTTTGCATGGTTTAGGGAACAGGTATGCACATTGGTTTGTCCTTACGGAAGATTACAGGCAGTACTGATTGATAAAGAAACGATCAATGTTTTCTATGATTTTAACAGAGGTGAGAACAGAGCAAAATGGAGAAAGGGTGAAGACAGGAGAGCTGCGGGAAAAGGCGACTGTATTGATTGTTATCAATGTGTTGTGGTCTGCCCCACAGGGATTGATATCAGAGATGGTCAGCAGCTTGAATGCGTCAACTGTACAGCTTGCATTGATGCATGTGACGAAGTAATGGATAAGGTAGGATTACCAAGAGGACTAATACGATATGCTTCAGAAAAGGAAATAGAGAACGGTCAGCCTATTAAATTTAATGCACGAATGAAAGGTTTTGTCATTCTTTTAGTTGCTTTACAATTTTTATTGGGATATCTTCTTTACAACCGTGCCGATATGGAAGCCAAATTTATTAAACCCGCAGGCAGTACCTTTTTCGTGCGGGACGGAAAAATTACGAATACTTATAACTTTACTTTTCTAAATAAAACAAATGACAAAAAAGTAGTCAGTATTCGAATATTAGAACCAGCAAATGGTGAAATTACCTTCAGCGCTTCCCGTAAAATAATAGTCGAACGTGACAAAATTGTGAAAGGAACCATTAATATAAGCTTTCCCGAAAAACAGATAACACTGTCAAAACAAAATCTAAAACTTGGAGTTTATGATCAGAAAGGAAATCTCTTGGATACGTATGAAACCTATTTTGAAGGTCCGTTTAAAATACAATTTTAAAATAAATTGATACGGATTGAACTTTCTAAGACCATATTCTTTAAAATTGAAGGCTGTCTTGCAAAGCGCGTAAGTTAAAAGCCAACTCCACTAGCATAATAATTCCAGTAATTTACCGACAAAAGGCGATCTTTTAAAGTCTTATACAAATCAACTATATCTTCAAAATCTTTAGCTAAACGAATACTTTCCGTATCGTGAAAACTTCCTTTTTCTTGCAGGGGTACCTCTGTGATCAATTGTGGCTTCATTTCGTATTTTTTTGTGTAACTAAACATTTAATTTTCATTATGCGGCATATCAACTGGCTTTGATTCTGGAGAACCTTTTTCTCTGAGCCAAATTGAAAGGATAACCAGCGAAGCAACTGCTAAAAACTCACTCTGCCAGTTTTGAAACGACTCAAACCAAAAACGGGCATCATACAAATATTCCTGAATTGGCATCACAGAAAGTTCTTTAGCAATCTGCTCACCTCTGTATTCTTCATAACTTCCATAAAAATGACAGGTAAAACTGATAATAAAAAGAATACCAAAAGCAATTGATAGTGAATGTTTATAGAGAATAAGCCATACACCACCCTTTTTAACCGACCAGGGTGCATTAGAATGAGCTCGAGGTTCTTTATCAACATCTTCTTTTTCATCCAAAGACTTTGATTCACTTGACCCTTTCTGTCTGAGAAAAACAGTCAGAACAACATACAGCATCATTTGTAAAAATTCACTTTCCCAGTTTTCAAAAGTGGCCTGAACAAAATGGCCGCTGTGTAGATATTCTCCGATACTTAAAAGATGCTGCCCTTCTTCAGCCAATTCTTTGTTTTCAGTTTTCCAACCCGTCATGACCTGCCCGTACAGGCAGACAAACATCAATATAAAAAGAACAATACTTAAACTGTTACGGTAAAAGAAATTATGTGTATTCATTGATACTTGATTTTATTTGATTGAATTTATTTTTAAAATAGGGTTTATTTATTTTTTAACCCAAACGCTTACTGACCTTGCATTCACTGTAAAAATTCCTTTGCCATTATTATCCAACACAATTTCTTCTTTTCTTTGTTGCAAAAAATCATAGAATACAGCATTTGAATATTCTTCACCCCAAATTATTTCTTTGCAGGCTTTTCCATTATTTGAAATAATAACCAGACAGCCTTTATTGTTTTTATTACCCATACGTATGAATGCAATACAATTGGGATCATCAAAAAAATTGACTTGTGAGCCGTATCCAAATTGTTGTCTTGCCTCCATTAATTTTGGTAGGGTCTCAACTTTACGGATTTCAACATGTATTTCTTTACCATCTTTCATATCCGAATACTTAGCTCCGAATAGGTCAGGATAAAAGACACATGGATAGGCTTTTTCTGATAACAAAATGATGGAATAAGCTACTGGCTTAAACCATTCTTTAACAGTGGACTCCAATGCCTGAAGCTTTTGTGTATCATGATTTTCAACAAAAGAAACAGTAAAAACTGGCATCTGTTGTAACAAAGAATTATCAAGAATCTGACGCAGGTCGTACTGATCTCCTTCTTCAGATGCTTTGAAAAAATTATAGTGTAGGGGCACATCGAAACATGAAATTAAATTACTCATTTCATCAGAGAAATAATTTATTTTTCCGGCCTCTTCTTTCCAGAACTCCCCCAAAATATAATAGTCAGAATTAATTTCTGTTTTAATATAAGTAATCCACTCTTTTAAAAATTCTGAAGAAATATGCTTTAAGGCATCCAACCTTATCCCGTCGACTTTGGTACTTTCAAGATACCATTTGATCCAGTTTTTCATCTCCTGAACAACATCTGGGTTTCTGTATTCTACATCGGCGCCCATGAGATAATCATAATTTCCGAACTGATGACTCACTGAAGGGTTCCATTCGGTGCCATACTCATTTATAATCTTAAAGATACCCCGTACCTCTTCTCCATTTTTCTTAATGCAGTCTATTCCACTAAAACAACGATAATCCCAGTTAAAATCTGAATACATTCCATTCCGGGCAGAAAAAGTAAATTTTGTCATTGCTGATGCTTCAAAAGGTTGTTCTATAGTCTTAATACGATTATCCTCCTCAACCTGTTGTACAAAGATATTTTCTGGTTCATCTCCACCCATTCTGTGATTAAGAACAATATCAGCATATACACCCATACCTTCCTCATGTGCTGCTTCAATTGCATTAAGGTATTCTTCCTTGGTTCCGTATCTGGTTGAAATACTACCTTTCTGGTCAAATTCTCCTAAATCATATAGATCATATACGTCATAACCCCGGCCTTCCTTACCGAGAAAACACTTTGTTGCGGGAGGAAACCATACCGCGGTAAAACCAAGCTGTTTTAAATAGGCTGCCTTTTCTGAAAACTCATTCCATAAAGTCCCGCGATGGTACCAGTGAAAAAACTGAATCATTACTCCGTTCATAACCAATAAATTTAACCATTAACAATGAGCCCACTGTTCGGATGGAGAACCTGACCCGTCATCTGTGCTGAAGCATCGGTAGCTAAAAAGAGATAACTTGAAGCAATCTCATCCGTATTGGCTTTTCTTTCCAGTGGAGGCTTGCTTTGATCGTCTTCTTCTTCACCAAAAGTTTTCTTAGTAAGGGGTGTCGCCACCGGTCCAGGTGCTACTGCATTGACCCTAATACGTTTAGGTTTCGCCTGTAATGCCAGCGATCTCGTAAAAGAAACAATTGCCCCTTTCGTAGCTGAATAATCTAATAATTCTTCATGCCCCATATAAGCCACTGCGGAGGTCGTATTAACAATGGAACTCCCTTTTTTTAAATGGGGAAAAACTTCCTTGGTAAGTAAAATCATTCCAATGATATTTGAATTAAATGTCTTTCTGATGTTTTCTTCTGTAAGGTCAATAATATTATCTGCAGGAATTTGTGTTCCTGCATTATTTATCAAAATATCAATTTTCCCAAACTCAGCAACTGTTTTTGAGACGGTAGCTTTACAGAATTCTATATCATTGATATTGCCACCAAAACATATAGCACGCCTGCCTAGAGCTTCAATTTCCAATTTTGTTTTCTCTGCATCTTTGTCGTCTTTATAATAGATAAACGAAATATCCGAACCTTCTTTGGCAAATAATAAGGCAATTGCTTTACCTATTCCGCTGTCTGCTCCTGTAATGAGCACTGATTTATTCTCCAATTGCTGCCTCTCCATACTATTAAAATTTATACATCCTGTGGTTCCTGCATTTTTCCCATACGATATGCTGCCATGCTATCGCTTGCCAGATTAGATATGGCTACCGTTAATTTATTTTTCAACCCCGAGATTATTTTATCCTCTCCATTCATCAGAGCATCATAGCCATCCTTAGCCACTTCTTCCGGAGTGCTGAAACTCTCTTTATCTTCCATAATTTTACTTCTGTTCATCTGGGCTTTGTTGAAGAAATCTGTATCGGTCGATCCTGGAAGAAGTGCCGTAACCGTAATTCCGGTATCTTTTAACTCTTGACGAATCGCCTCAGACCATGATAAGATAAAAGCTTTACTTCCATGATAAACTGATTGCCATGGACCGGGTGCTTTACTTGCAATTGAAGCCAGATTCAGTATTTTTCCTGATCCTTTGCTGATACGATCCTTTAGGAAAAGTTTGGTTAAAATCAGAACTGCATTGATATTGAGCCTGATAATATCCAATTCCCGATGTATATCTGTATCTTCAAATTTTCCATAGAAGCCCTGTCCTGCGTCATTCACCAATATTTCCGCGCTGATATCGTTGAGTCTAAGTTCGGCATACATAGAAAAAACATCATCTTCTTTAAAGAGATTTTTTGCCTGTGTTACCACCTTAACACCATATTTTTTAAATTCATTGGCTTTTTCAAGCAGTTGATCATGACTGCGCGATACAATAACCAGATGGTAGCCATTTTTTGCGAATAATTTCGCCAGTTCATATCCGATTCCACTGGTTGCACCGGTGATCAGCACATATTGACTTTTGATTTCCATATTGTTTATTTTAAAATAATCATTTGATTGAGTTCACATTTAAAGCATCCGATAATAAATTCCGCGTAATACAGCTGGGCTGTTGAAGCCTTTGTTTTATGGTGCAGTTCCAGTTTTTTGGATAAAATGATTTCATTTTTGTAGGCGAATGAAAAATGCGCGAAAATTTTTTGATCCGATTCTTTCACAGGAGTTGCATATCCGGTGACAGATATTCCCCAATCCGTATTGAATAATGCACTAACATTCAACGCCATTTCATTGGCAACTTCCTTAGAAACACAATCACACTTTATCGCTTCCTGCTCATCAACTTTCAAAAGTTGTACTTTTTCCTCAAGAGTATAGGCGGTTACCCCGCCTTTAAAAAATTCAGAGGCATCTTTGATCTGCGAAAATGAAAACTGCAGGCAGCCAGCAGTAACACTTTCTGCCATAGAAATTGATTCATCGGCAGATTTCAGTGCCCCGCCAATATAATCCAACAAAGACTGTTTAAATTCCATGAGAATACATTTTAATTAATTAAGAATACGTCTCCTTATACTATAGAGATTACTTATCTCCAAGGATCAGGCACGACTTTTACACATCCGTCCTGCTTTTTATCAAATATTTCATATCCTTTTGACACCTCATCAAGGGAAAGGCGGTGCGTTATGATATCATCGAGTTTTACCTGCCCGGTTTCCACATATTTCATTAATTTATCAATGATTGCATGAACGGGAGATTGCCCCGCTTTAAGTAAGGCCTTTATCGAAAAGCTGACCTATCCTAAAATTGTCATAATTCATGGGATAAACTCCCAATATTGCCCCCCCACGCCGTACTCCACTCATACACGCATCCAGCACTTTGATAGAACCTTTTTTAAAATTGTCAACTGCCTTTGCTCTATCCATCAGATTTCTGTCTGGTCAAAACCTACAGCATCTATGCATAAATCGTTACCGGCGAATGAAAAACTGCTGCATTCATATTGTTATATTTTATGGTTTGGTGTTTATTCGTTATCATGTGGTCATTAGACCCTAAAAAGCTGATGCGTTGGCCATTTCAAATTGTAATCTGATTAAAATGGCCGACGTTAGATCTGGGTAAAGTTTTTTATACCTCAGCAATGGTAGAGGATATCCTCATCCCTTAACAACTAAAGATAGCGCACCAACAATAAATAAATGAGACAAAGGGAACTTAGACTCATCCCAAGAATGCTTAGCATTCTTCCTGTTTTTAAATTGCCGAAATTGGAGTAACCTCCTTTATTTTTATCGTATACTTTTTTATCTTTTCTGTAAAGAAAAAGAGCGATGCCTCCCGTAAGTATTCCCGGGATTCCGTAACAACAGCATAAGGCTACAGAAGAAATTCCGAGCACTAGCACTGCTGTAGCATTGGGTAATTTGGAATTTCTCATGATGATAGGTTTTGAAGCCAGTAGATTATTCCAGTAATAAAATGCAGCCGGCATTAATGATTAAACACTGCCTTTATAAACATTCATTTTCTGGGTTGTAAATAAATAATTTAAACCATCAAACCGTCAGCATCAGATTTTCAGAAACAATATAACGTCCTTCGAATAATATCCGATAACCCTTTCAAGGCAGATTACCGGATATTTATTCGACATTATTTTACAGCATCTTTTGCTTTTTTAGATTCCATTAAATGATGATCTAAAGTGGGAAGCGTTTTAGTGGCAAAATTTTTCAGAGAGGATTCGGCACCATCAGCAGCTTCTTTCTTGAAATCAGCTATTGTTTTTTCATGATCCTTAACCATCATATCGGTATACATACGATCAAAATCAGCTCCTTTTTTTGCCTTCAGATCATCGTATGTCTTCTGTTGGTCTGCATCTAAACCGGTAGGCAGAGTATAAGCAGTTTTAGAGGCCCATTGTTGTAATTCTTCGTTGGCTTTAGTGTGGTCCTTTACCATCATTTCACCCAGTTTTTTAACCGCTGAGTTAGTCGCATTTTGAGATGCAAGTTTTCCAGCCATCACTTCCATGATTCCTCCTTTTGCTGCTGCATCAGCAAATTTTCGATCCTGATCATTTAATGATGTTGCTTCAGAAGACGTTTGGGAAGTTGAAAGAGAATCTCCGGATATTGAACCCGAATCCACGGGAGCAGACATTTCGCTGTGATCAGCTGAATGATCAACAGTAGTGGTTTCTTTTTTGTTACACGCCGTTATTGCAGCAATGGCTGCAATGATTAGAATTGTCTTTTTCATAATATTTTAATTTGTTGGTGTTGATATGAATGTCAAGTAGTTTCTACTCATTTTTTATACTAGTCTGTTTACTTCTTTTTCAAACTACCCCCCGTGATTGGCTATTGCCTATATCATGAAAAAGTAAGCCGCACAGGTTATTTGTTTCAGTATTTTTGTAATTGACATTCATATAATCTTTTATTTTTATGGTGTATTTCAAAATTACAGCTCCATAAAAACCTACCCTATGACTTAAGTCATATAACTATAATTTATTTTCGCAATACCTACGAAAAAAATATAAATATTAATTGCAAATTTATATATGGTCTAGTTAGATTTTTTCTAATCATCTTATAGTATTGAATGATAAAATAAACAGATTAACCACTAGTAGGATAAATGTGAACGATTAAAAGAATTAATAAAATATTTTTCCACCAATATTTTTTACAATATTTTCACGTTCCATCTTTTTTAATACTCTTATCACAGTTTCGACTCTAAGCCCTGTTAGTAAAGCAATTTCAAGACGAGTATAAGGAATTTGATAAGCGTATTGATCTGTCACATTATGATACTGCTTCAGACAGTCCATAACACAAAGTATTTTACTGAAAGTATTAGCAGAGGACAGATTATTTGACATAACATACCTATAATACATTCTCTCAGAAGTATATTGGTAAAGTTTAAATAATATGTTTTTATCATTATGAATCAGATCAAAAAACCTGCTTACTCCAACTCTAATCACTGCTACATCAGTCATTGCTATAGCATTGACTGGGTAGGGGCGTTCGGAGAATATAAAAGTTTCCCCTATGCAGTGTCCTGTAGATGGTAAACTATGAATAAATTCTTTTCCTTCCTGATGATAGTTGTTAATTTTTACATTGCCAAATTTTATTTGGAAATAAAATTTGGGAATTTCCGACTCTCTGAATATGATATCATTTTTGGTAAAGTGAACTAATTGTCCTCCATAATGAAAGAGTAAATCTTCATCGACCAGCATATTGTAAAAATTATTAAGGGTATTAAACTTTTGTATAATTTAATTGCAGAATTTAAATGCTATATATCACTGCCAAGTGCGCAATTAACTATCGCCCAAAGTTAATAGTAAAGGACATTTCGGATGTATGACATAGATCATACGCATAAAGTACAACTAACAGATATCAATGAACTGATAGAATAGTTTATAAAATTTACTGACTACTTACTGAATTAAAAAATTTGATCTTATTAATTTTATATCACCTTAAAATAGTCTCGTTTGTAATTAAAAATATAATGAGAGGCATCTTCAAAATTCTCTTAACTTTAATAAAAATTAATTAGTATGCTTATTGAAAAAAAAATTCTACAATCTTATGGAGGAGAAATAATGGAGTTTAAAGCTGATAAAACAATATTCCAAGAAGGTGATACACCAAAACGTTATTATCAAATACTGGAAGGACGACTTAAATTAAATCATAATGATGAAGATGGAAAAGAGATTATTCAAAGTATTTTATTTACAGGACAAAGCGTTTGTGAGTTGCTCTTGTTTATTTCCGAAAAATATCCTGTAAATGCAATAACATTAACTCCCTGCGAAATAATTACTATTCCAAAGGATAACTTCTTTAAATTACTTACCGATCATCCAAATGTATCTTTAGATATCAACAAGTTTATATCCGAACGATTGTATCAAAAATTTGTGATGATGCAGCATAATTTATCATTGAAAGCGGAGGTAAGACTCTTGGGTGCGCTAGACTATTTTAAAAGCTATGGTAGTTTCAAAGAAAAATATTCTTTTGAAGTGTATTTGACCCGAAAACAGCTGGCTGCCATAACGGGTTTACGAATTGAAACAGTCATTAGAACCATTAAGAGAATGGAAAGTGATGGTATACTAAAACTTATTAACAGCAAAATATTTTACTAATCCTAACCATTATAATTATATTTAAATATACTATGGTATCCTAATTTCTTAATCTATTTGTAAGATGATTCCCTATATCTACATTTAGTTTATAGTTATTATAAAGAGGTAACTGTAATCTTCCCCACAAACAGGAACATTTAAAAATATAGTTTTTAAATTTGGAAGACAATGAAAAACAGTAAATTTTAAGAAGTTCAGATCTATCAAGATTCTATCTGAACAAAATCAAGGAAAAACAGTGAATGAAATTTGCCGTGAACACGGCATCAGCCAGCCGACATTTTACAAATGGAAGAGCAAATATGGAGGTTTGGATGTGCAGCAACTCTCCAAAATGAAGGAACTTGAAAAGGAACTTTCGCAGTACAAAAAAATCGTAGCGGAACTTACCCTGGAAAATGTGGTGATGAAAGATGTGATCGCAAAAAAGCTTTAACACCTTCCGAGAAGCGGGAACTGGTTGTTTATTCCGGATCACAGCACGGGATAAGCACTCGGAATGCGTGTAGACTTTTCATCATAAACAGTTCTGTGTTTTATTACAAAAAGAGAAAAAACAATGAAGATGATAAGATCCGGGAAGAGTTGGTTTTGCTCGCAGAACAACACCAAACATGGGGGTTTTGAACGATGCACCACCGCTTGAGAAACATGGGCTTTGGATGGAATCATAAGCGGGTTTACAGGATCTACAAATCGATGAAGCTGAATCTGAGAAGCAAACGTAAGAAACGGCTTCCGGCAAGGGTGAAGGAGCCTTTGCTCCGACCAGTTTATCCGAATGTAACCTGGAGTATGGATTTTATGCACGACACTTTGGAGAATGGTAAAAGCGTGAGAAGCCTTAACATCATTGATGATTTTAACAGAGAGATCTTGAATATTACCATCGATACTAGTTTGCCATCGGCAAGAGTAGTTTCCGAGTTGGAACAACTGATCGACTGGCGGGGGAAACCGGAAAAAATAAGGGTTGACAACGGTCCGGAATTTATTGCAGAAAAATTAAAAGACTGGTGCGGCAAGAATGAAATAGTCCTTCATTATATACAACCAGGGAAACCTACGCAAAACTCTCTGGTAGAAAGATTCAACAGGACTTTCCGGACAGAATTCTTAAATGTTTATCTTTTTGAGAACATCAAGCAGATGAGAAATTATTCAGAGATCTGGATGTGGATGTATAATAATGAGCGCCCTCACAAATCATTGCAATATCTCACACCTAGAGATTTTTTGTTGAAATATGGAAAAATAAAAACACAACACGCAGAAGATTTTCCCACATTCCAACAAAGTTTCAACAACGACAACAGTAAATTATTAACCAAAAACTCTACTTTTGAGTGTACCTAAGATGGGTGAGATTACAATTATTCTGTTTTTCAGAAAGAAATTCCGAAACGGGTAAAGTCTCTCCGACTCTTGGAAGAAAGGGAAAATTCCATTGGATTTTGACCAACGAATTATTGTAAGATAAGACCACTTTCATAAATTTTTTCTAAATTAAAAAACTTCTCTTTGAGCTATGAAATAATTAAAACTTTTGGAATAATTATAATGCAGAGGCCATCAATTGAATAAGTAAAGGGAACAGATGATTACCAGATTATATTCTGTACTGACTCTCAATTAGCATTGAAAGAAAAAGATGTGTTGCGAAAAGATAAATAAACTGTTCTTACTTAATCTCTGCCTGATTTCTTAATAGCTCTTATTTTGATTTCTATGAATAATTATTTGTCAATAACAATCATATTTCTCATAGAATCATTGTTTTTAAATATCTAAAATTATGATAAAAATTATTGCCTTATTTATGAAAGAATAAAATTAGCATAGATTTGTAGCAATTATAATTATTAAATAATATTTATGAAAGACCTTTTCCCTTTTCTCTTAGGCTATCAAAATATTAATACATTATCAAAAACAAGGGCAAAAATAAAGCTCATTGCCTTGATTTTGCCAACAATGCTGTTTGTGATTCTGTTTACCTTGTTATTTCAGATTTTACTTACAAGATTTGGAGTTGTCCAACTTGTTGAATCTTCAGGTATGATTCCGGATTACATGAAATCAATGTCTATGTTTCAAGTGATCACAGAAATCGTCATTCTTGCTCCCATCGTGGAGGAGACTGCATTCCGTGGGCTACTTGAAAAAAATTTCAGGTGGTTCAGAATTTCTCCTGTTTCTATTTCATATCTGCTTATTTGCCGGATATTTGGATTTAATTTCTACGAATTCAGTATTTCAACAGCTATAACATTTGTAGGCAGTTTGTGTACGCTACTCGTACCAAATAAGAAGATAAATTCAGCTATCATCATATTGCAAAAGAGAACTTATCGGCTTATCTTGATCTGGGGAGGGGCTATCGCTTTCGGGCTTTGGCATTATTATAATTTTGATTTTAATAATTTGGGTATTGTAACTGTTATCACCACCCTGCTCCCATTCATGATCAATGGATTGCTATTGGCATATGTAGTTGCTAAAAATGGTCTTCAATGGAGTATACTTTTGCATATGGCCAATAATCTATGGCCTCTGATCATCTGGTTATAAGTTTGTAATGATGACCGAATAGTTTTTAAATTTTTAATCCGATGTTTTTGCTTGCTCTTATGAATGATACAAGCTGGTATGTGTATGTAAAGTATTGAAAGACATATTGAAGCAGGTGCGTATAATATAATTTTTTATTGTATTTATATAAGTTTGCACAACCAAACGGTTATGCTTCCACTACCAGCATCATTGTAGGAAGCTGATATCAATTATTTGCTACGTCCAAAATTGAACAGAGTTGGGAGAAGCAAACAATGTATTTAGATTTGTGAACGATATAAATCGGAGATCGGATAACACTCTTAGTTATTTATAATGCGGAAATCTTTCTCAAAACGCGGTGATAGAAAAATTGGATTATCAAAATGCTCTAAATAAAAAAAATTAAGCAATTTTGCAAGGTCTACAACTTTACAGATTATTTGGTTACATCAAGTTTCATTTGATAGTTTATATAGTGATGACTTTAATACTAATTGAACTTGATGAGAATCATAGAATGTCACGAGGAAAAAATCCACCTTTCCGGTCAGATTCAGGATTTGGGCTTCCTACTAGTCTTTGACCGCGATCAATGCGTAGCGGCAAGTGATAATGCACTTTTACCGGGAATTCAATATAGCAATGTAATCGGAGTTTCTTTCGCAGAAACTATGAAAGTACTCCTGCCCTCCGTTAGCTTTGAGGAAATCAAAAATAAAATCGATGATCAGATCTTTTACCGGTACGTGGAGCGTATCCGTCTTTATGAACGTGAATACTTCCTTAGTATTTATCGATACGACGGTAAGATTTATCTTGAAACAGAATTAGCCCTTCAGGAGCAGGTACAGACCACAAGACTTTACTATTACGCTAAATATATCAGCGCCGTGGTCACCAGAACAACTGGCAGTCGTTGACCGAACTCATCAGGGACATCATCGGCTATGACCGTGTGATGGTCTATCAGTTTCTGGAAGATGAAGGTGGTCAGGTGATCGCCGAATCGAAACTTGAAGATAAAGAATCGTTTTTAGGATACCGATATCCCGTATTTGACATCCCAAAACAGGCAAGAGAACTGTATAAGGTATTTCATGCTAGGCATACGGCTGATGTTGATGCCCCAGTCCATGGGATTATTGGTCTGAAAAAGGAAGATGTGGATCTAAGCAGGACCAGCATTCGGGCCATGTCACCTATACACCTCCAGTACATCCGAAATTCAGGGGCTAAAGCCAGCGCAAGCTTTTCAATCATCATCGACGGAGAACTTTGGGGACTAGTCACCTGCCAGCATTATGAGGCAAGGCACGTGGATCTTTCACAGCGTCACGTTTGTGTGTTTTTAACCCAATACGCTGTCAACAACTACCTGGCGGGGAAGCAAAAAGAGCAGACCATGTTCCAAAATGCCATAGGAAATATGGAAGACGAACTCAAAACCCAGCTACTGGTTAACAGAGGTCGATTTAATATCCTTGAGCAGTATGGATCACAAATTATGGAATTTATGTCCGCTGATGGTGTGATCATCCGTCATGATCAGGGACTGAAGCAATATGGAAATGTTCCTTCTCTTGAGCAGATCGTACAAATTGACCGGAAGATCAATGATATCAGCTATGATTCGATTTATGTTACGCATCAATTCGAGGACAAAGAAACGGAACAAGCTAACCGATTTCCAGGTGTAGTACGACTGGATGTTCTTCCTCAAAGCAAGTGGTATATCTATGCGTTCAGAAAAGAAAGAATCGTTAATGAGGTATGGGCCGGAAAACCTGAAAAAGTTCATCATACCGATGACAGTAAAGGCATTACCTCTTTTTCTCCAAGGACCTCATTTGATGCGTGGATCTGGACCACAGAGGGCAAGTCGGAAGAATGGAATGACTCTGAGGTGAAATTCCTCAAAAAAATAGGTCTTCTTGTGCAGCAGGCCCTTGCGATGAGAGGTGGTGAAATTGAGGAGCTTAACAGGGAGCTGATCCGCTCTAATAATGCTCTGGAGACTTTCAGCTATACCCTGATGCACGATATGAAAAATCCTCTGACCTCCATTCAGCTTTCTGCGCAGTTGATTGCCTCTAAAAAAGATATGTACGAGGAAAGAAGGTTGAAAATGGCAGAAAATATTATTGAAGGCTCAAAACTGATTACCGAAATGATGGATAAAGTCTATATGATTTCCAGAAGAACACAGGTGGAGTTTGAATTTGAGACCATTGATCCGCAACCTAAAATATTGGGGATTATAGAGGAAGCTATTCAGCGATACAATGTTCAGAACCTCCGGTACCATGTAAAGGATTGCCTACCCATCTGGGGTGAAAGAACACTGGTCTACCAACTGTTTTTAAATCTAGTAGGCAACGCCATCAAATACAGTAGTAAAGAAGCTCAGCCTGAAATTGAAATCTCAAGTAGACTTGAGGGCAACAGGGCGTGCTACACGATCAGGGACAACGGGATTGGAATGGACTTATCCTCGAATCAGAATATTTTTGAAATTTTCAAAAGAATGCCGAACACAAGAGAATTTGAGGGTTCAGGTATCGGTCTTTCCATTGTTAAAAGGATTGCAGATAAATTGGATGCCCAAATATCTGTTGAAAGTACATTAGGATCAGGAACTACTTTTTTAGTCTGTTTTAAATCCGCTAGAAGATAATTTATTGTATGTCAGAATTTGTTGCACAGTATTTGTATAGTCAGTAGGGTTGGCTTTTATAGCATCACTAATATAGCAATATGAAAACAGTAATGATCCTTGAGGATGAAAAAAATATAAGGGAGGCGTTGGAAATACTACTGGCGTACGACAACTATCAAGTAATCTGTTGTCCCAATGTTCGGGATTTCTATGTCCAATCTAAAATAATTGTACCTGATGTCTATCTATTGGACGTGATGCTTCCTGACGGTTCTGGCGTGGATATATGCAATTATATAAAAATGACGAATGATTTAGAAAACATTCCTGTTATTATGATGAGTGCCCACGCAGCTGCTGTTGAACTGGACCAATCGTGCAAACCGGATGCGTTTATTAGCAAACCATTCAATCTTGATGATGTATTGACTACATTGGCTCATTGTACTGCCTTAACAGGTTAATATCTTTCTTATTTAAATCAATGTTGTTGAGACCATGCAATAACGCTGAAAAGAAATCAACTGTGGAAATAAGCGGGTTGTTGGGCTTAAGTGATAAATACTCTCATTGATTTATTTGTATCCTCATACACAAATCGTTAACGTTAATCTCTGCAAAAATTATAATTTAACAGATTACAGTTTGTCTCTGTTATTAAACTTATTTGTCTTTCAACCGATGCTGTGCACTCCATTTCTTAGGTTTCATTCCGTGATGTTACTCAAACAACCTTCCGAAATAACTTAGATTAGTAAAACCTAACTGATATCCGGTTTCAGAAACCGAAAGCACCATCTTATCATACGTTTTCTGAGTTCGTTGTTCCCAGGTTGCAGTTTTATGAAGCTTGCCTTTCAAAAGATCAGCTTCTTCCCTGCTGTGGAAATTTTCCTTGTACTCCAAAAGGCCCTTTGGAAACTTATACAATTCTTCTGCATTAAATAAATTAAGCTGACTCATTGTAATTTATCTTTTAATTATTTAACTTTGTTCTATTCCCTTTGCACGGAATATTTTTTTTCATCATTTGTGTTTTTTAAATTCTCTTCGGGGAAGTTTTTTGATTATGCCCTGTACTGTAGGGTAAGAATTAATAGATCTGCAGTTCTTGCTGAGTCTTATTTTTCTTTTCTCTCAAAAATACAATGTTATCAGAGAATTTTGACATTGTTACAATTTTAGACAACAAATACAAAATTTGTTTCAGAACGTAACTAATTTTATCACATGGAAAGAATGACTTTATAGATGAATTTTAATATGTTTTTTGTTTGTTTTGATAGGCTTATAAGATTCATTCCCCCTTATATATTAGTTACAATAATCTCTTTCAAAGTAAAAAAAATGAATGTAGCTGCCGAATCTCGACCGTACATTCTTTACATATACTATTCAAAATACAAAATGTATTACATATAATCACTTTTTGCAATTATTGGTATCGTTTTTTGAGATTAAATTTCACAAACTTTTATCATCATTTCATCAAAATTCTTTTTTGTAAAAGTATCTTCTTCACCTTTTCCCATCCAATTTAAAAAAGGAAATGTATCATGTCCATTATTTAATGCCCTCGTCAATTTGCCAGTAAACTCAACAACCTCTAAAAAATATTTTTTTTCATTAATTTCTGAATTTTGTATCAAATTTTTTAACTCATTTTTTGCATCAAAACCCAAATGATTCATTTGATATTTTGCGTTATAGATTTCTAAGTACTCTTTTATTGCTTCGCAATATTTTTCCATTTTGTGAAAATTCATTTTATCGTTAGGTTTTATATTTTTCATATTATCGTTTTTTGAAATTATTTTAAGTTGCTTTTATATTATCTTGATTTTTTATTACTTCTTTCATTATTTTAATTTGTGCCAAAGAACTTGTCGAAGCTATTTTACCAGATATGATGTCATTTATCTGCTCAATAATTTTATTTTCAAATACAAAACACATCACATCATGCCTATTTAACTCACTATTTATTATAGCATTTACTTGGTGCTCAGGTAAAAACCTTTTTAACATTTCTTGTAAAGCTTTGTCCTGAGCCCAGTGTTTAATCGATTTATTATCGAAGCCTACTTGCATTAAATATACTGCTCTTCCTAAAAATTTATTATATATAGTTAAAGAAAGATATAAATCTTCGCCCAAAAAAGGACGTTCGAGAAAAAGTGTTATAATGAAATTATTCGAAAGTTGAAAAAAATTAAAATAGTTCATACCTTGCAATTTCTTAAAAATTAATTTACTTGACTCATCTAAATCATTATTATTCAGATTATTGATTTCTGTTTCTGTAATACTATTATAAATGAATTCAATTATCGGATCAATTTCACCTTTTATTTTGTCAACATTACTCCAGATATTTCAATAGATTTAATCCTTTTTTCTTGACTAACAGTGTAATTTGACTTTTGTACATCAATCAAGTTATTCAATATTTGAGATTTCTCAGAAAGCTGGTTTTCAAGTATCTTTAATTTTGCCTCTGTTGTAGATCTCCAACTTTCTGTCCTATTACTAAGATATAATTGTCCAATCCAAGCAGCAACACCAGAAACAACAACACTTAACCCTCCTGCCCAAGCTATAATTTGACCGTATGGTATTTCCATAAATGCATTTATTTTTATTAATATTATTTTTTCATCTTTATTATTATATTTAAGGAAAGTAGTTTGTATATTTTTTATTTTGCTATATCTATGTCAGAGGAAGTTTTGTATTAATTTCGTCACCAATTTCATCGCATACCTGTCTACATAACAAACTAAAATCTTCTAGAAAATCAATATTAATAATTCTAATAATTCCAGAGCTACCAGCCATTGCAACTTTCTTATCTTTTAAAAATTTATAAAGTTCGTGGAATTCTAGTTTTTTGTTTTTATCAGTCAACATTATTCCTCCGTTATGGACGAGCGTATTTCTAACCTTTTGAAATAGGGTGAGATTTTGATAGTTTTTTTGTTTTTTGGAAGCTGATTCAATATTTGCTACAAGACTTAAGTAATTAAAATATTTTACTAGAGTTGATCCATTTAAATTATTATATTTGAATACTAATTGACACATAAAAAAACAGTAGTTTTTATCAAAAACAAGGGTGGTCAATTTAATCTGAAATTACATGGTCACTTTAAATTGGAATTGAGTGGTCAATATCACTGGAATTTACAAGTTTATTTTAATTAATTTTAGAAAATTATTAATGTAAATGCTTATTATTTAATAATCTATTAAAACCCTTTTAAATTACTGATTATGAAAAAAAATCTATTGTTTTACTTTTTCTGGATATTGGCTGACTTCAGAAGAATTACAGCCAACGCCTTCTAATAAAGTTCTTTTAAATATATATATATCAGTAGAGTCCCAGACTACACACTTTATTTTTTTATACATCTGATTCATATACGATTCTAAAAACACATTTATAATATAATTACTTATCCCTTTTTTTGTTCAAATTACCATCATAAGGTAGTAAAATTATATGAATCAGATTATTTAGAGCAGACATTATATCTGCTCTTGTTTTGTTATGATTGCCATTAAATCTAGTAAAGATTAGTATTTAGAATAGTTCGGGGTAGAAAAAATTACATCAAAGTAATTATTCCTCAATTTCATGACTAAATATTTTATGCCATTTTTGAAGGGTGGTACGACTCATTTTATATTTCTTCGCCATAAACATATTAGATAGATTGTGTTTCTTTTGATACTGTAATATTTTTATAATTGTTTTTTTATCATAACTTCTAAGTTTATGATTATTGATTGTGTCTTCTCCTTTAGAACCAAATATCAATCATTCAATTTAAGAACTTTTTCTACAGTTGTTAAATCAGATATAAGAGTTTGAATTTTCAAATCATTTAATATTTAAGGCTGCTTTTCAAGAATCAGATCGGTATATATTTTTGTATAATTAGGACGCATTGTTATGTTTTTGTAGAAATAAATTTAGTGAAATTTAGAACAACAAATATAAACTTCCCTAAAACTATACTCATTTTTACGACTTAAAAAATAAAAAGAGACCTAAAGTCTCTTTAAATCAAAAATATGTGTTTTTAGAATCTATGGCGCTGTTATTTGATCTATCGTGAAAAAAGCTTTTGTAGAAGTACATGTTCCTGCCGGGCAGGTTGTAGTATTCCCAACACTGGAAGGAGTAGAGGATCCCATCATATAATAAAGTTTGTAAAATGTTTTGTCGTTTCCATCATTTGTAGTCCAAGAATAAAGACGTTGTTCCGGCATACCACCTGCATAAGTTTCAGGATCTCCCCAATATGGATTGGTAGATGCTGTCTGTATTCTTGCTCCAGTCGTAGCATCAATGAGACTTGCGCTGGAAGTAGCATTATCTCCTGCCCAAGAACCGCTAGGTAATCTCAACTGATTCTGCATATATCCTCCTGCTCCGCTCCAAAGGTAATGTCCGTTAGAGATAATTTCTACTACTCCGGTAGTATTATTTCTAATTTGTAGATTTACCTGAGAAAATGCGGTGCTTGTAGGTATGAAAGTTCTTACTGAGAATTTTCCATCCGGTGTAGTGATGGAAAGTGCATATCCGGCTCTTCCATTATCTGTTGTAGAAACCAAGGGTCCCATTACGGCAATCCTTTCAACATTAGCTAAATTATTGTTGCCACCGCCTCCGTTATTTCCGGATGACGTATTAAAAACTCTCCACTCGCTTCCGTTCCAAAAATAGTAACCAGGAGTAATGACTGGTCCTGTATTGTATATCAATAATCCATTTGCGTTTGGTGCTGAGCTCAATTGCATTGTAGCCGATGTAAGGCTGATTCTTGGGCCTAAAATTCCTTTATTGGATGAGTTGATATCCAGAATTGCAGATGCATCGGGAGTAGTGGTATTAATACCTACTTGAGCGTACGTAAAGGCGGATATCAAAAATAATCCGACTAATTGAAATCGTGTTTTCATATTTAATTTGTTTTAGGTTGCTTAGTCTTAATAATTGTAAATATAATAATTAAATAAGAATAATTAATTATTTTCTATGATTATTAATTTATTTATGAACTCATCTCGACTTTATTTTTTGAAACTTTCTAATGGCAATCACAATGAAAGCTAAATAATTGAATCCTATCCAGCTTGTAATAGTGGTATCAAAACGATTGAGTATAGACCTGAAGCTATCCATCCAAGCATTTGTTCTTTCGATTGAGTATCTTTCTTTATATAATTGATGATCAAAGTAATCGTTTTTTGAGATTATTTGTTTGCACTTATGTGATATTTCATAATACTGAAGAGATTCTGAATCCTGGAAAAAAGGTGTAGTTGGCTATTTAAGAGGTTGTTTACATTTATTGAATAAGTCTTAAACAGATTCTCAAAAACAATTTCCATTACAATCAATTGCATTTTGATAGTCGTCTATAGTTATAGTGTAGGTTTCAGTAGTTTCGTTATTATAATCATAATTAAAAATGTTTCTTGGATCGCTGCAAGAACCATTATATGCACACTCTTCATAAATTATTTTTTTTGAATCATTAAAAATTATATCAATCCTACTGGGATTTTTTAATAAATCACGATAGCTATAACCGTCATAAGGAGCACCGTCAGAGTATTTTTCAGTGTAGCTTTTAGAATCTTCAATTGTGATTCTTTTAGATAGAAGAATTTCATCAATCCCGGATGAATTTATTTTATGAGGAATGATTTCAATTTTTACCCCAGATATATTTTTTATTGTATATTCATATTGTACCGGAGAATCATCACAGTGGTCACATGTTCCGCAATTGGTTAAGAATATAAATAGTGAAAATAGAAGAATTTTTTTCATAATAAATTTTATTTAATATATATACTTTTAACCGTCTGAAAAACTTTGATCATCATTTTCAAAATATAAAAATATCTAGAGTTTTGAAAAATATTGGTCTCGGATATCAATACTTGCTGAAATTACTAAACCTTTTACGAATGACCAAAATAATATTTCGTTCAATTTATTGGTCGTATATTTAAGATGATTGTAAAAATTAATTTCCATTAAATACAATTATGTCACTGTAAGCACACTTAATAAAATTTTTTCTATTCTTCATGAGTCCATATTATAATTGCTTTGCTATTGCTGAGCTAATATATCGTTTTTTGAGATTTATTTTAACATGTAGAACACTTTGCAGTTGCGACCAATAAGAAATATACTTTAAGTATTTTTTACCTATCGTCTTTAATGTCTAAAATACAAAAAAGAATATTGCTTAATAAATGTTTTTATCATATTACTATCTAAGATTAGATAATAGTTAAAATAGTTACTTTTTTAATAATGAATTTTTTTGTTATTTTACTTAAAATTATATAAAAATCAAAAATTACAGGTAACCAATTCTTTATTTGTGTAAAAACGTAAGTTGCTAATAGGACAGTGTCTTGTTAATCAGTCATCTAATCATAAACTTACCTAAAATATGTTAAAATATAACTCATGCCAAAAATTACAACTAATTTGGTTGAAGCATTAATCAAAATTGATGAAGTTGAACTCCATGAACTTACAATTGCATCGCAATTTTCTATGTATACTGTTATATTACTTACATCAGGTGAAGGCTGTTTCCAAGCGGACTTTGGTAAATTTTCTTTCAAAGCTCCAGCCCTATTATTCGCTACACCGCTTCAAACGATATATCTTCAGGAGATTTGTAAGCTGGAAGGCAAAATACTGCAGTTTCACGGTGATTTTTATTGTATTGAATTCCACAGGAAGGAAGTTGCTTGCAATGGTTTGTTATTTAATAATATTTACATTGATCCTGTTGTCTCATTAAATGATGATGAATTACGTAGCCTTGCAATTATTTATGAAGAATTTCTGAATGAATTCAGAAATTCCGATCCTTCTGAGATTGTTATTCGAGCTCTATTACAATTATTTCTTGCAAAATCGTCCAGTATAAAAATTAGAACGATTGAAAACAGAGCAGGTAATTCCGCCCACGATCTTTTGATGGAACGTTTCGTCGAACTTTTAAACGAGCATTATCTTGAGCATAGAAAACCATCCGATTATGCAAGACTTCTTTCATTGACAACTAATAATTTTAGTAAGCGCTGTATCCGTTATTTCAAAAAAACACCTTCTCAGCTGATTACTGAAAGAATGATTTTGGAGGCAAAAAAGCAATTACATTTGACAAGGCTAAGTATTAAGGAAATAGCTTATAACTTAAAATTTGAGGATGAATCTTACTTTAGCCGAATTTTTAAAAAATACACCAACGTGTCACCTCAGACCTTCAGAAATAAAACAGGGATTTCCATCGTAGCGGATTTGCACCAGTATTAATCACTTTTGTCCATGGACTCACTTTGTTGAAGGTTATACATTTGTATAAATATTTAACAAATGAAACACTCCATCTTTATGAAGATTTCAAAGCTCAATCATCAGCGACAATTTTGCCGTCCTCTTTCTGATACCCTGGTTTTTCGTTGGAGGAATAACTGAATTTATCCCTGCAAAGTATAAAAATGAACTCATTCTTTAAAACTGGCATTTTTGCTGAAAGTATATCGCCAAAATCTCATCTTTAAAACTGTTCTCACAATAGATACAAAAAAAGTATTGATATAATAGTGAATCAGAATAAAACTGCTAAATACATTTCAATCAAAAATAATTAACATTAAAATCAAAAAAATGAAAACAATCTCAGTTCCTAAAACAGAACAACTTTCTCAAGATTCTCAAATTATACTTGAATCTGTTTCAAAAAAAATGGGTAGAATCCCCAATTTGTATGCTACCATTGGTTATTCTTCAACCGCTTTAAAATCAATGCTCGATACCGAAGCGGCTCTGTCCCACGATTCTTCTTTTACAGCAAAAGAAAAAGAGGCAATCAATCTTATCATCTCCCAAATCAATCATTGTGATTACTGTCTCGCAGCTCATACTGCCATTGCCAAAATGAGAGGGTTTACTGAAGATGAAACGATAGATATCAGAAATGAGCACTCGGCTGACTCTAAATTAAATTCCGTATTGAAACTGGCTGCATCCATTACCCGTAACAGAGGTATGGCTGATGATTTGGCTTTGCAGAGCTTCTTTGATGCCGGTTATGATGAAAAAGCTTTAATTGAACTGATCTCTTTAATCACTTTGAGAACCTTCACAAACTATGTTTTTGCCAATACACAGGTTCCTATAGATTTTCCATTAGCACAAGCTATTTAACTGACTTTTGCAAATCATTCTAACTAAAAGCCGGTTGACAGAGATCAGAAGGCTTTTAGTTTACATTTTAAACCTATGAAGAGTAAAATAATTTTTAATAATGAAAAATATTATTGAGGTCATCGCTGACAGTCAAAAGCATTTTATCAACTTTCTGAGAATTGCAATTTTTATTGTAATGGCCTGGATAGGCGGGTTGAAAGCATATCAATATGAAGCCGAAGGAATTGTTCCTTTCGTGGCAAACAGTCCGATGATGAATTTTTTTTATAATCACCCGGATGAATACAAAACGCATAAAAATAAAGAAGGTGAATCAATTCTTGCCAATATAGAATGGCATAAAAAGAATGATACCTATACTTTTGCTGATGCTCTTGGAATATCTATCGTAGTGATTAGTGTATTGATCTTACTCGGGATTTGGTTTCCGAAGATTGGGATGGTTGGCGGCCTGCTAACTTTTGGAATGTCACTGGTCACTCTTTCATTTTTGATAACGACTCCCGAAGCTTATGTGCCGGATTTAGGCAGCCCGGAACACGGTTTTCCTCTTTTGTCGGGCGCGGGAAGATTAGTAATCAAAGATATTATTATGCTAGCTGGCGGACTCGTGGTTGCTTCGGATGCTGCACAGAGAATTTTAGTAAAAAAAGGATAGCATTCCATACTATTGAAATATGGGCTTTAGATTTATAAAATTGAAAGCTGTAAATAAAAACATTTTTGCAATTTTTTCGTTATGAGAGTATTTAGTGATTTAACAGAGTATAACAAATATCTGAATCTTCATCCGCCATTGCATCCTTTGATGGACAGCAGGGTTTGTAAAGAAGCAATTCCTAATTTCCCTCAGACGAGTGAGGAGATTCAGGTCAATCTTTTTAGAATTTCGTTAAAGAAAAACTTTACAGGCGACATTAAATATGGCCGTTCTCAATATTATACAGAAAACGGATTAATGCTTTTCACAGAACCGGGACAGATTGCTTCCTGGGACAGTCTAACGTTTTGGGATGGGTATGCTTTCGTTTTTCATCCTGATTTGGTGAAGAAAAGTGCGATTGCCAATAAGATAAACTATTATAAATATTTTAGTTACGAGATTAGTAATGCTTTATTTATGACCCCAGCGGAGGAAGAAACCGTAACCTGGCTGTTCACAAAAATCCATTATGAACTTCTGGAAAAAAAAGCTGATGCCAATATTGAGGTCATTCTTTCGTTGCTGAATGTGATTCTTACTTACGCAGAACTTTTTTATGAAAGACAGTTTAAAGAAAAATCAAGCAACCCAATTTCTATATCATTAAAAATCAAATCAATTTTACAAAATCATTACAACGATTTTTCACAGCCTGTTAAGAGTATTCCCACCGTTTCTTCGATAGCGGGAGAATTAAATCTCACATCAAATTACCTTTCAGATCTCGTGCGTGCAGAAACAGGGAAAAGCACCATCACAATCATACACGAATTTGTCACAGAGCAAGCGGAAATTCTACTTCTTCAAACCGATATGAATATAAGCGATGTGGCTTATCAACTTGGATTTAGCAATATACCTTACTTTTCCAGATTTTTCAGGAAAATAAAAGGAACTTCTCCCAGTGAGATCCGCAATCAGAGAAAAAGATAAGATAATCCTCGATTTGTGCTATAACGTGATCATCTGATGAGCTACATTTGATTAAATCAATAAATACGTAATACTATGAATTCATCATTTTCAAATTCTGAAAATCAATTGGCAGTCATTAATAACCGAAACATTGCATACAGATCTTTCGGACAGGGTTCACCTATACTTTTTTACAACAGATTCCGGGGAATTTTAGATACTTGGGATCCTCTGTTTTTAGATTCTTTATCTTTTGAGCATACTATAATTCTTTTTGATTATCCGGGACTTGGAGATTCGGAAGGTGAATTCTCATCCGACATTACAGAGATGGCAGCCGTTGGAATTCAATTGATGAAACATTTGGGGTACACTCAATTTTCTGTTGCCGGCTGGTCTTATGGAGGTCTCGTGGCGCAGGCGGCCTTATTTTTAAATAAAGCTGCAGTTCAAAAAACAATATTGATTGGAACCAATCCTCCGGGAATCAACGAAGTTTCGTTTGATCCTACTTTCTTCGAAAGAGCTTTAAAACCAGAAAATGATTTGGACGATGAAACCGTTATTTTCTTCGAACCGACTTCTGAATTGAGTAGAGCAGCGGCGAAAGCGTCCAGTGAAAGAATTTCTAAACGTCTGGATCGCAGCAAAATTCCTTCTACACCTGACAAATTTCAGCATTATTTCGAAGGTTCTGCGATGATGAAAAAAGATGAACACGATTTTCGGGGGCAATACAAAACACTGGACATCCCTGTTTTGGTTATTTCCTCAGATCATGACATTAGTTTCGCTGTAGAAAACTGGTTTCCACTTTTGAGGAATGCACCGTCTATGCAACATATTATCATCAACGATTCAGGGCACGGCTTGCAACATCAACACCCCGAACTCATTGCCGGCTACATCAATTTATTTCTAGCTCATTAAACAATAAACTAAATATTAAAATGAAAGTAATTGAATTTAAAGTTCCGGGTAACTACGATGTTTTAAAAATTGTAGAGAAACCTATGCCTGCTCTAGGCGACACTCAGATACTCGTTAAGGTTAAAATTGCCGCAGTTAACGCAGTGGACAATACAATCAGAAGCGGAAAAATGAAGGGAAGAAGATCTTCCGGAATTCTTGGAAATGAAGGAGTTGGAGTTGTGGCAAAGGGTAATGCAGAATTTCCCGAAGGTACGAGAGTAATGATATCGTGCTTCACAACAGATGGGCAAATTCGTGGGATCAATGTAGATGGGATCTGGTCAGAATACATTACTGTAAATCCAAGTGAGCTTATTGCAATTGGGGACAATATTTCTGATGAAGAAGCAGCTGCCTTTCCTGTCAGTTTCTTTTCTGCGCAAGCTTGCCTGAACAAAGCAGAATTTAAGCCAGGAAAAAGTGTTCTGTCATTAGCCATTGGCGGTGGTGTAGGTAATGCGACCGTTCAGCTGGCTGAAATGTTAGGTGCATCGCAAGTCATCAGCACTGCAGGATCATCAGAAAAAGTAGAGAAAGCAATCTCCTTAGGATTTAAGAATATTATCGACCTTTCAAAAGAAAGTATCAGAGAAGGAGTTCTTCGTTTAACAGAAGGTAAAGGTGTTGATATCGTCATAGACAGTGTCGGCGGAAATCTTACCGGCGACGCCATTAGTGCGCTTTCCCGCAATGGAATGCTCGTCACCATCGGCTATTCGGCAGGTACTACATTTACTGCAAACATTACAGATTTCGTTTGGAAAGGTTTGCAGATGCGCGGACAAAGCCTTAACGGATGGTTTGATATGGAAGCACAAAAAGAAGTCTGGAATGAATTGATGCCATTGTTTGAAGAAAAAAAATTAATACCAATAATCGCAAAAGTTTTTAATGCTGAAGACATTTCTGAAGCCCAACGTTTTCTTATTGAAGAAAGACCATTTGGTAAAGTTCTTGTTAAATTTTAGAATGATTCTATCTGTTTTCGTCATTTAATCACTAATATCTTAGGTAAGTTTTTAAAAGCTTCTAACTAACGTTATGTTTGAAAGTTTAGAAAGAACTATAGAATAGTTTACTTATTGTAATACATTAAAATTCCCGAAAAAGAAAGGTTTCGGGAATTTTTTAATTCTTAGATCATTAAATATCCCATTTTGCATTATCTCCAATAATCCTCTGCATTTTTTCAAAATTATTTTCCATTTTTTTTTAGTTTTATATTACACAATATCCAAAATTAAATTTTTAGTACGCTATCTATTTGCGTATGTAATTATTTTTTTACTGCCATTTTTTTTATTTCCTCATTTGTGTGATTATCTAATATTTTAGCATATCGGTAAAATGTCGCCCCTAGTCAATCCTAGCGGCTTATAAATTTCTTCCGGAGCTTTTGTCAGATCCTTATAAACAGATGGTTTTTTGAGATTTAAATATTTGTGAGTAAATTTTAATACCATCAGGCATAAAAAATCAATTAATCAGTAATAAGTTCGTCTAACCTTACTTTATTCTTCATTTATATATCTTTATTTATTTGCCGTAAATCTATATTTACATTATTTCTGATTTCTAAAAATATTATTATATCTCGTAATAATTTTTCAGATGTAGGATCGTCATTTGTATAATAGAAATGATAGTCTTTGTCTAAAAAATCATTTTCTACCTGATCTGATTTATTTGATATTTGCAAATTGATGTAATTTTGAAAAATAGAAAAAAGGCAATCATACCTTTTGGTTTCAAGCATCAATTTACCTTGTAAAAGGTTAGGTTTATTAATATGCGAAGAAAACTTTAATGAAGAATATTTATTTAAATTTTGAATAGTTGTTAATACTAAGTCATACTTCTGTTTTATTTTATCATTTTGTAGGTTTTCTAAGTCTTTAATACGAGATTTATATTTTTTAGAATCAATTTCATTAGCTATTACTTTATCAGATGCTTTTTGATATGCAAAAAGGACAATGATTATTACTATGCATAGTATAAATATTATCATAATTTAACGTTTTTAATTATAATTGGGTCATTGGGATATCCACTTTTATAAAGAGAAATTTGTACCTCCTTACTACTGGTATCAATTTTAATGATTGAATAGTCAGTTTTGTCAATATTTCTCGCTTTTCCTACATACTTTTTAGTTTCAAAACTGATATCTGCATCAACAACTTCAAATTGTAGAATGATATTGGTAAAGTCTTTATCATTTGCAATTAAGAATTTTCCTTTATTAATTATTCTTATCCAAATTTTTTGTTTTGTAAATTGATGTTTAAATGGTAAATCAATATTTTCAATTCTTCCCTGATATAATGCTTCCATAACTTTATGATTTTGTGATTTTTTTTAGTTTTTTTCAACCTAATTATTAGTTCAAAAATCTAAAATACAGTTTTAATTTCAAGGGTTTGTCACTTTTTAATTGCCATTTTTTTAATTTCTTCATCAGTATGATTATCCAAAATTTTAGCATACCTATCATATTGGGTATAATCAATAACAATAAATAAAAATCAATTATGAAAGCACTAAAACCAGAAGATTGCGATCTTTTAATGGAAAAAGCAATCCAAACAAAAGATATGGATGCAATGTTAGCACTATATGAGGAAGATGCCACTTTTATCCTAGATTCAGGTGAGCAGGTAAATGGTCTTGAAGAGATTAAAAAAGCCTTGACTCCTTTTTTAGATGTTACCAATTTTAAATTTACTTATTTAGCATCTTTCCCTGATTCGCAAAATAAAATTGCAATCTTAAGAGGGAGCTGGATAGCTACTGCAAAGGATGAAAATAATAATGATGTTGAAATCTCAGGTCATGACGTCGAGGTAGTTCGTAAACAGGAAGATGGAACTTGGAAATTTATTATTGATCATCCAACCGCAGCCAATGCTGTTGAGAGTAATAGATAAATGCAAAATAAAAATCTCCAAAGTTAAGCTTTGGAGATTTTTATTAACTAGCAAAATGTGAGCAATCTTGCAAGACTTTTTTAGATAGAACTATTATAAAATATTTTTTTGCCATATAATATCAAACACAATTTATAGTGAACCAAAGAGAATAGAGACAAAGGATTTTTAGGTATTTTAAGTAGTAGCTTTTTATATATCCGTTTCACCTTTGGTTATGTCCGTTTCGGTTTTATTTTTCATTTTTTTACAATTACAATCTTATATTTTTGAGCCATAAAATAAGTACAAGAAATTTAGAATTATGAAAATTTTTAAAAATCTATCAATTGCAGTGATTGTTTTCATTTCAGCAAATTGTTTCAGCCAAAGTTTTATGGGAGATATCGTGAACCGCCTTCATTTTGGAGTGAAAGCAGGAGTAAATTACAGTGATTTTACCAATGCTAGTTTTAACACAGAAGGATTGACAGGCTTTCAAGCTGGTGTAATTTTAGGATTTAGGATCAGTGATAAATTTTCAATAGAAGAAGAGTTTTTGTATTCACAGCAAGGAGCTACATTAAAAGGTAGCTTATCCAGCGATAAGAAGATTAAGCTGTCCTATTTCGCAGTTCCTATTTTGCTTAGATATAAAATGCCTGTAGGACTGTTTTTCGAGGCAGGACCGCAAGTAGGAATTCTTGTAGATGAGGATGTAAAAGCATTAAGTGTAGGCGATGATGATTTTGCGAAAAAAATTGACGCTGGTGCAGTGGGAGGTATAGGATATGTTTTTAAAAGCGGTTTTGGTATCAATGCAAGATATTTTCAATCTTTTACAGATCTAAGCAAGAAATCTGCAGCATTTTTCAACCCAAACTTTCAGAATAATTCCGTACAGTTCGGACTCTTCTATAACTTCTAATTGTATTGATTTTTGCTGTACATTATAAAATTCCATTAAATATAGAAGTTTAGTGGTTGTTCAATCTGGCAATCGGCTGTGATGGACGAGTAGAAGTAGTAGATTATTAAATTAGAATATGATTAAAAAGAAGAAAATTGTTATCAGTGCAGAAAGCATAAGAGACTTAAGAAGAATCAATACCCTTTTGGTTTTTCTGGCATTTCTTTTTATTATTTTAATGCTGTTTTTATTCGAAGAGATTGTCTCTGAGATTATTATAATAGCGATTAAGACCAGTTTATACATATTTCTTGTTAGTAATTTGTTGTTGTTAATTTTACAATATTCTTACAGAAAGTTTCCACTGGATAAATTCAGATTTAAATTATTAAGATACAGTTTAAGCTATTTTTCTGGTATAGTAATATATCTTATACTTTGGCCAATATTTGCAAAGATGGCTGGTCTTCCCAGCAGGATGCATAATCTAAAGTTGATGACAGCTTTTGTTGCAATTGCAACGTTACTGACAACTATAGTTCTTTTACTTCACGACTTTATCATCTACCGACACAATAAAGTACTGAATGAATTGGAGTTTTCTCAGTTGGAATTACGTTCTTCGCAGGCAGAAAATCTTCTTTTAAAACAACAAATTCATCCTCATTTTTTGTTTAATTCTTTGAATACACTTAAAGCATTATATAAAAAAGATAGAGAATTGGGAGAGCATTATCTTTTACAATTATCTGACTTTTTAAGGTCAGCGGTAACTCATAATGACCAACAAGATACAACATTGAAAGAGGAACTGAGATTCTGTAAAAACTATTTGGAAATGCAAAAGATTCGGTTTGGAAATGCATTGGAATGGAATATAACAATTGTTGACCGGAAATCGTTGAATGACCTTGTGCCTTCCTTTTCAATACAACCACTTTTAGAGAATGCCATAAAACATAATGTTTTTACTGTTGAAAGTCCATTAAGGATTAATATTTTTCAAGATGGGGATTTAATTACAGTGTCAAATCTGATTAATCAAAGAAATGCTGGTGAAGCATCTGTTAATAGTGGGCTTGGTAACTTGGCAGAAAGATATCTGTTATGGTGTGGTGAGGAGATTATCATAAAAAATGACGGTATTAATTTTTCTGTAGCCATGAAAATTATTAAAAATGAAGATTATAATTATTGAAGATGAATTGCTCGTCGCAGAAGATTTAGCAGGCGTACTTAGAGAATTGCGTCCTAACATTGAAATCACTGCGATTTTGACATCAGTAAAAGAAGCTATTCTTTATCTAAATAACAATGAGGCGCCAGATCTTATTTTCAGTGATATCCAGCTTGGGGATGGGTTAAGTTTTGAAATAGCCAAGTCTGTAAACTTAATTGTACCAGTTATATTTTGTACCGCTTTTGATATTTATGCACTCGAAGCTTTTAGAGCAAACGGTATAGAATATATACTGAAACCATTCAGTACGGAATCATTATCTCAGGCACTTAATAAATATGAATATATTCAAAAAGCAATAACTAGAGATCTCGCGGAGCGCTATGAATCAGCACTTGCAACAATTTCTGCCATAAACAACAATGCCGTAAAAACTTTGCTGGTTCGGTACCGCGACAGACTGCTACCCTTCACTGTAGATAAGATAGCATTCTTTTGTGTTGAGAACGATTTGTGTTATCTTCATCACTTTTCATCTAGGACATTTATTGTGAATGAAAGTCTTGAGGAGCTTGAATCAAAATTGGGAAACGCTTTTTTCAGAGTAAACAGACAGTATCTTGTTAATAGAAAAGCAATTCAGGATGTATCTGAATATTTCCCGAGGAAACTTAGAATCAATTTATATAAAAGCTATGATAAAGATATCGTTGTCAGTAAAGAGAAGAAAACAAAATTTATAAAGTGGCTTGGTGCGTAATAATGGAGATTCGGGTTGAAAAACAATTTTTATATGAAAGTTAAAATAGGAAAACTAAGTACTAAAACCACTTTACTGATCATTTATTTTTTGTTTCCTATATGTGTTAAAGCTCAACTTCGTGACAGTACCTTTGTAGGAACTTATCCGCAAAAATTTAGGCTTACGGGAAATTTTTCTACAAGTTTTCTACAAGTTAGTGATGGAACTAATACTTATACACCTAATTATCCTCTCAGCACAGGAATAGGTATTGCTCTTAAGAATACAGTTTTTTCTATCAATGCCGGATATGGTTTTATTCCATTAAAAAATAAGCGAACTTATGGAAAGTCAAAAATTGTAGATTTTCAGTTGCATAATTACGGACGCAAAATTATTTTAGACTTGTTCATTCAGAAATATCGGGGATTTTACACAGAAAAAAAAATCGGACATGTTGATGAATTTTTTCCACAAATGGCAGTAATACAAATTGGTGGGGAAGGAACGTACATTATTAATAGCGAACAGTTTTCTAGTAAGGCCGCTTTTGATTTGAATGAAATTCAATATAAGTCTGCAGGTAGTTGGCTCTTAGGTGGGGGTGCATTTTATTATCAAACCAAAGGGATGAAAAATAACAAAGACGTAATCCTTTCCAATCATTTTGAAAATGTTCAATTAGGCTTGAATGCAGGATATGCATATTCGTTAGTTATCAATAATCAGTGGATGATTTCAGTTATGGCAAAAGGAGGTGCAAATTTGGGAAATACCATAGAAAACATTAAGAAATTTAAGACAGAGATATATCCCACCGCTTATGCTAGATTTGCTGCAAATTATTATAAACGAAACTGGGGAGTTTCAATGGTAGTCATGGTTGAGAACAAGTCTTTGTATCCCCTTAATACAAATGACTTGAACTTAACAACGGTTACTATGCAATTATCTTATGTGAAACATTTTAATAATCTTTTCAAAAAGTTTAAATAATTGATATTTAATGAGGCTAGAATTATTTTAGAAGATATTTGCTTATGATGCAAACTCAAATTAAAGTGTATTTACGTGTTTTGTCAACAAAAATATAGAAACCTTAATATGCTGTTTTCAGTATGCTCACTACCATTAGAAGAATAATTATTTTTATTACTTAAATGTGTTTTATTGATATCCCAATAGTTTTCTGATTTGATAGAAAAACCATATTTTATAACATAAGAAAAACCGTCATCCAACCTAATAAGATAGATGACGGTTTGCTATTTTTTAGCTACACTTACAACGAACTCAAATTAATTACTTAACAACAGTTGCTTCAAGCTCAACAGTCAAAGTTGCAAAAAGACCTTTTACTTCAAGTAATGTTGTCGCCTGCTGTATACCGTGCTTCATCAAAAACGGTACATAAATGTCCATACAGGTATTAAAAAAATCATTAGTGTTGGTTGTAAAAACATTTAATCTAACAATATTCTTACACTCATAACCTGACTCACTAACAAGTTGCTCCAAATTGGCAATGGTCTGTACTAATTGACTTCTCATGTCTTCAGAACTAGGAATACCTTCCGAATTAATTGCTGCTTGTCCCGAACAATATAAAGTTCCTTCTGACTGTTTAACTTCTACTGCTTGTACTGAATTTGTGTTTTTTCCCCAAGTCCAAGGATCGAATGATGTTTTTTGCATTTTACTATTTTTAATTGTGAGCAACAAAGGTAAAATGCACTTGTGACAGCCTTATGTCAGGGGTGCAAAAAGTTAATAAAATTTATCAAAATATTCCTGTAAAGTCATCTTGTGTGGTTCAAATTTCTCTGTCATAACTTCCATTTTTGATATTCTGTCTAAACGAAAATACCTAAATTCTTTTCTTAAACGGCACCAAGCAATGAGGAGCCAGTTTTCGGTGGTACTGATTAAAGCAAACGGCTCTACGATACGATTTGATGCTAAATCATCTTTGTTTATATAGTCAATACTGATTAACAAAAAATTTGTTAATGCATATTGTAATTCTGAGATATTACTACTATTCCGCTCTCTGTTAACATTTTGATCAAAGCGTGTCCGCTGCCCTAATAAATTAACCTTATCTTTCCCGGACTCTCTTAATATTGCTTTGATTTTGTCGATTGCATCACAATAGTCTTTGACAAAAGATTGATCTTTATTTTTTAAAACTAATTGTTCAGCAAGAATTAACGCATTCGCTTGTTTTTCTGTGAACATTAGAGGTGGTATTCTATAGCCTTCCATCATATAATAACCTTTGCCATCTTCAGTTAAAATTGGAACTCCAGCCTGTTCTAACGCTCTGACATCGCGGTATATTGTTCTTATACTTACGCTAAACCTTTCAGCGAGACTTGTTGCTGTTACAAGTCTCGTTGTTTGAAGTTGTGTGATGATTGCTGCAAGCCTTGAAAGACGCTTGATATCATTGTCATTCATTGTGTTGTTCTACATTAAAAACATTATCGTTTTTTGAGATTATTTGTTTGCACTTATGTGATATTTCATAATACTGAAGAGATTCTGAATCCTGGAAAAAAGGTGTAGTTGGCTATTTAAGAGGTTGTTTACATTTATTGAATAAGTCTTAAACAGATTCTCAAAAACAATTTCCATTACAATCAATTGCATTTTGATAGTCGTCTATAGTTATAGTGTAGGTTTCAGTAGTTTCGTTATTATAATCATAATTAAAAATGTTTCTTGGATCGCTGCAAGAACCATTATATGCACACTCTTCATAAATTATTTTTTTTGAATCATTAAAAATTATATCAATCCTACTGGGATTTTTTAATAAATCACGATAGCTATAACCGTCATAAGGAGCACCGTCAGAGTATTTTTCAGTGTAGCTTTTAGAATCTTCAATTGTGATTCTTTTAGATAGAAGAATTTCATCAATCCCGGATGAATTTATTTTATGAGGAATGATTTCAATTTTTACCCCAGATATATTTTTTATTGTATATTCATATTGTACCGGAGAATCATCACAGTGGTCACATGTTCCGCAATTGGTTAAGAATATAAATAGTGAAAATAGAAGAATTTTTTTCATAATAAATTTTATTTAATATATATACTTTTAACCGTCTGAAAAACTTTGATCATCATTTTCAAAATATAAAAATATCTAGAGTTTTGAAAAATATTGGTCTCGGATATCAATACTTGCTGAAATTACTAAACCTTTTACGAATGACCAAAATAATATTTCGTTCAATTTATTGGTCGTATATTTAAGATGATTGTAAAAATTAATTTCCATTAAATACAATTATGTCACTGTAAGCACACTTAATAAAATTTTTTCTATTCTTCATGAGTCCATATTATAATTGCTTTGCTATTGCTGAGCTAATATATCGTTTCTTGAGATTATTTTCTGTTTTCAATAAGTCTTGATAATTCAATCTGCCAATCTTTATGTTCCGCAATTTCTTTTACATATTTCTCATTTAAAATATAGTCTAAAAGCATTTTTTGATGCTCATCGTCCATATTAAGTACTATAGAAACAATTGCTTGTGTTGGATTTGCATTATCTTGAATTTTACCTTGTAGCTTATTCCAGTGGTAGTCCCATCCAAGACGGGAATTTTTAAAAGCTAACTCAAAATCATTCTGAGTCCAATTGTGATAAAATAGTGCAGTAAAATGCATTACTTCTTGTGGTGTTATACTTTCCATAATATCGTTTTGTGAGATAAAACAATAGACCCTTTTAATTTTTGAAACCTGACATACCTAAACATTCTAAAAGTATCACTGTAAATTCTAATTTTATTTTGCCATATGATTTATGTCGTAAAATAATTGCTCTAGGTATTCTTCGGTTATAAGAGGATTCCATATTCAATCTGCAAGGATTAACTAGTTCCTATCACTCGGAAAGAGTTAAAACTTTTTGAAATCACACCTTTCTAACATAAGTTCAGCTACGACTTTTGTACTATGAAAACTTCTTCTCAAGTTCCTCACTTTTGTAAGTTGCTTTATATCCAACCTCAAAATTTGCTCTTCCTTTTATAAAATGTAGGTTGATTGATGCCAGGTCCGTGTTCACGACAAATCTAATTCTCTGTTTTTTCTTAATTTTGTTCAAATAGGATCATCTAAACTTTTGGAAATTTACTATTATTTACAGTCTCCCAGATTCAAAATCATATGACTAGTGTATTTTAGAAATAGCATTTGAAATTAAATAAATTTATTTTTGGGATAAATTATCAATTTTTTTTGAAAAAATTGTTATCTTTATCGTACTTAATATTTCATGTCAATGTATTAAGTATTTATGTTATATGGCTGTCTTTTTTTAAGACAGCTTCTTTTTGTATAAGATACTTAGTGTTTGAAAATATCAGCACTAAATTATAAATCTGTATTAAGTATATAAAGCATTATAATTTTTCTTAGTATACTGGAAATGTATTTTCTTACTATATTTCTTTTTCCGCAAATACCACGAAAATATCATTATCAGATTTTAAACTTAAAGCTACTATTAAATTAAGATATCTCTTATCCAGTGTCAAAATTAAATTTTTTACGACACTTTTTAATTGTTGTACGACTCTCATGTTTTTGGCCATGACCATATTAGATAAATTATGTTTCTTTTGATCTCTGCAATGTTTTTGGGTTGAAACGACTTCATTTACCTATAAAATCTCTTCACCAAATATTTTCCACCATTTCATAATAGTTGTCCTGCTCATTTTATGTTTTTTTGACATAAAATTTGTTGATAAATTGTGTTTTTTCTGATATTGCAATAGTTTCAATACCGTTGCTTTATCGTAATTTTTTAGTCTTTGATTATTTTTTTCGCTTTCTCTTGAAGATTCAGAGATCAGTGCATTGACTTTAAGAACATCCTCGATTGTGTTGATATTATCGAGAAGATATAATATTTGTGGATCATCTAGTTGTTCAGGATACTTTTCTTTAAAAATATCGTAATAAATTTTTTTATAATTTGGTGTCATATAGGCTATCTTTATTATTTTATGATTATTATTTTATGATTATTATTTTATGATTATTATTTTATGATTATTATTTTATGATTATTATTTTATGATTATTATTTTATGATTATTATTTTATGATTATTATTTTTGTTTAAATAAAATTTATAAAACAATTTAGGCAAAATATAATTTGTAAAATAAAAATTTTATCAAACTTAATATTTTATGACAAATGTATTAAGTTTAGGTCAGAGGCTGTCTCAAAAGGGCGGTCTTTTTTGTGCTAGTTTGCTGTTCCGTCCTACAATAAGTTTACACCAAATAGACTTATTATGGAAAGTCGAGAAAAGACAGTAGAAAAGCGTACACAACAAGATTACACAATGGCTTTTAAATTAGGTGTTTTGAGTCGTGTCGAAAAGGGCGAATTCACTTACAAACAGGCGCAAAAACATTACGGTATCCAAGGGAGAAGCACCGTTTTGGTTTGGCTCAGAAAATATGGTAATTTAGATTGGAGTAACCCACCATTCATACCATGTTACAATCCAAAGAAACACCCGCCGAAAAGATTAAAAGATAAGAGAAAGAATTAGCTGATGAGAAACTGAAAACCAAAGTTCTTAATATGATGATTGATATCTCCGACAGCAGTACGGCACGCAGATTGGAAAAAAGTTTACGCCCAAACAGTCTGAGAACTCCAGGAAAAAGGATTGAGTTTATCCAAAATCTGCAGATTGTTTGGGATAAGCAGACAAGCCGTTTACCAGCAGCGCCAAAGATTATGTGTTCGGGAAAAAGAATTGGAGAAAGTAAAACAATTCATTGAGGAGATTCGCTTTGAACAGCCCGGAATAGGAACAAGAAAACTTTATTATTTGCTTAAAAATAAATTCAGGCTGGAAAAGATAAAAATAGGCAGAGATGCGCTGTTCAATTATTTACGAAGAGAAAACCTGCTTATTTTAACCTAAGAAAAGATATACAAGAACTACTTTCTCCAAACACTGACTCAGAAAATATCCCAACCTTTTGAAAACGGCTTGTCTCAAAAGAAAAGAACAGGTATTTGTAAGTGATATCACTTATGTAAAAACCAAGTCGAATGTCTGTTATTTATCTTTGGTAACGGATGCTTAAAGCAGAAAAATAATGGGTTACGAGCTGAGTGAAAATATGAATGGTGAAAATGTAGTAAAAGCTCTGAAAATGGCCGTCAGAAACAGAACAACTCATCTTCCGCTTATTCATCAATCAGACAGAGGATTGCAATATTATTCCCAAGTGTATCAGAAAGTACTTGTTGAAAACAAAATAACACCCTCAATGACAGATGGCTATGATTGTTATCAAAATGCTTTGGCAGAAAGAATAAATGGAATATTGAAGCAGGAATTTTTAATTTATAAATGCAAAAACATTCAGGATCTAAAACAAATGGTGAAAGAAAGTATTTATATTTACAACAACAAAAGACCACATCTTAGTCTGAAGATGAAAACCCCGGAAATGATCCACAAAAAATCCGAAAAATCAATATCTTCCGGATTAATATTTTAATTAAAAACTTGTAAACCTATTTTTGGAATAGTCAAATATTTGTGTTATTAGAATTTTTGTGCCTTAATATTTTGAAACGGTAAAGGGAACTTTTTACCTTGATTTATTTTTTAATAGTTTGATTATTATAAATCTCCAATTCTGAAGACCAAAAGATGCGTAGATAAAGGTGCTAAATTCATTCCTGTTCCAGAACAGTTTCCAGACTGCCCTCTACCCAATTGAATTGTCCAATTTCTTGTCGCTGTTATTTGAGTAGTATAGGTTATCGTTCCACCATGATTAGATCCACCGCCTTCATTATGTGCGGCAGTATTATGAATTCTTTGAGTTGTAGTACCAGATCCTGTAGGGAAATCGACTATGTAAGAACTTAATGTACATCCCGTATTAGAATGTGTAGCTTCATATACAAATACCATCTGATAATTTCCTGGAGGAATACTCATCACACTGGTGGAAGGATTATAGGTTAAACCACTAATTGTATTTTTCACCACAGACATTGGAACAATTTGATTACCACCAGCCGCGACACCATTTAAAAAATTAGTAATTCCTGTTTCTAATCTAAAGATTGCTGGGTTTGGAATCCCCAGAACGCTCAATGTATTAATTGATTTCAATACCCCATTACCATCTACAACCATCGGTCGATCTGTATTTGGGTTGCCGGCCTGAATACCTTCTGCACGAATAGGATCTGTACCCAATACATGCAATTTATTAGTAGGAACCGTTAATCCTACGCCCATATTACCTGCGGCACTAACGGTAATATCATTTGCAGCCTGAGCAACAGATGGAGCCCCACTGGTAGGATTATCTTTTCCTGCATCAATAGTAAAAGCACCTTGAGGATTGGGCGTATTTATCCCTACTTGAGCGTGTAGTAAAAAAGTACTTCCGAGAAAGCAAGTAAGTAAGTAAACATTTTTCAGTTTCATATTAATATCTTTATTAAGTTATATAATTTTGGTCAGAGAAATTAGCGCATAGCTATAACAGTCTTCTTTGCCAAAGCAAAGCTTATAATAGTTCAAATAATAAAAACCAATTGTGAAAAGGGTAAATTACCCAGCAGCTTTAAAAGGATGGTGATTCAATACTTTCATGACAAGGCTATTTTTAAGTTTAAATACATCTTATCGAAAATCTAAAATAGATCAGCCTCCAATTATCAACAACATTTTAATTCGTGATTTGAAAAGATGACAATCAATTTTATTAAACCTTAATTTTTAATAAAATTAATTGCTTTTATTAAGCAAATATAACAAAAATTGAATACAAAAAAAAATTCCCAATAAATATTAATTATTGTTAATAAATTCTACAAATGACTTCGTTTCGAATTTGAAACACTTTACAAGCCTTAACAATAAATAGAAAATCGAAATTGGGATTGCTTACTTTGTGAGAATACAATTCTTATACTCTTTATTTTTCGAGTATAAAAAGATAAAAGTTATCTTAGTTTAAAAGATAATAATGTAGAACCAAAACCAAAACTTTTTGAGTTTAATAATTAATAATGTGAGATTTATACTTTTAAATTACAAAAAATTTATTACCTCACCTCATTTTAAGTAAGCTTTAAAAATTTTATCGAGTTTTTGAACTTCGACTTTTAATCTGACCTAATGGATTATTCATCATTCTCATTGTAATTATAGTAAGTAATTAGTTACCATTTATAAACATCTGAAACAAATAAAGAAATAATGATTAGATCAAGTATTGGAATAAGGCTTCTATTAGTAGGAAGTACAGTGACTAATGGACAGGTGGGTTGAACTAAAAATACTGCGACAACCTTTATCCTAAATTCTGTTCACTTCACGCTAAATTCTGATAATACATGATCAGGTGAATTCAGAAATGTTTTTATTAATTCATGGGAAAATTTAGTTTAATCTACCAGCTGCGGGCTGCGGAGACTGTTAATAGATCTAAAAAAGAAAGGTTAACAGAATATTTTAATGTCTCAGATATAGAAGTTTAAATTCATGTACTTACTAAATTCCGTGAAGAAAAAAGATCATACATTTTCATAAATTGCAACTCTCACCTTAATTATGTTTAGATATTTTCATTTAGTTCACAAAAAAATTAGGCTTTATTTACAAGGCAAAGTCAAAATCAATAATTGTACAAATAGATTAATTTTAAATACTTTTACCTTTTGGTATCTAATTTGCATACTTATGAAAAACACTTTTATGAAAAAAAAATATCAACTTTACCAAGTACTTACACGAATATTCATACCTAAATATTTGTTTCTCCATCTTTATTAGGTTCTTACTTGTAAAAAAATATACAACATTTTTCACTTAATAAATATCTTCAAGAAAATACATATGCTTAAAAGTATATAAAGCTAAATTCATTTAAAAACATACAAAAAATTATGAAAAAAAATTATTATGCCTTATTAACAGGTTTATTTTGTAGCGCTATAATTTCCGCGCAGGTCGGTATTAATACTTCTAATCCCAAAGCAACATTTCATGTTGATGGAGGAAAAGACAATAATATTACAGGGGTTCCTTCGGTTACACAGCAATCGAATGATTTCGCTGTAACTTCAACGGGAAACGTTGGAATAGGTACTATTAATCCTGAAAAGAAATTGCATGTTAAGGCTTCTGCAGATCCAGTACAATTTGAAGGATTAGTTACTGGAAATACAAGCGATAATATTTTAACAGCTGACGCCAACGGTGTTGTAAAAACTTTAGGAAGCCTTAATAGTCTAGCTATTCCTTCTCCGACGGTATTAGTCCTTAGATCACCACAATCGAATTTTCTAGCAAATCAGGGAATTGGCGGATCACAGAATATTCCTTTATCAATCGGAAGAAATAATATTCCTGGATTAACTTTTAATGAAGCGACAAGTACTGTTACTTTTCCTAATGGGGTTTATCAAATTACTTTTGTATATGAAGGAACTCATAATGCTGCCAATTGTACACTTAGTTCATATTTCATGGATTTTCCGGGTTTACATGGAAGACGTATTCATAGTACGGCATCTCATATTGAGGGTGGTGCATCCAACCATGGTGGTACAATTACTTTTGCAACTTTGTTTGACGGAACAACATCAAATACTTGGACAATTAAAATGGGTCGTGGTCAGTCAGGGAATTGCTCTGGGAATGGAATGACACTATTTGATTATGCAACACAAATTTTAATATTCAAGTTAGGGAACTAAATAAAATGCTGTGTGAAAAAAGCTAAGACCATATACATTTAATAAATTATTTGGTCTGTGTGTATTTAATTTGTAACTGTCTCTTCCATAGAGACAGTTTTTTTTTCAATTGTACAAATTTTCGGCAAAACGAAATCTTGGACCCTAGTTTTATTTCTTTTAAAATTTCAAACTGTTCTTCTTAAATTAACTACTTTATTTTAAGGCTAAGTAATATATTTAAATTGAATCTGTTTAAACTTATTTAGATAAAAAAGTTCCGAGAAAAATAGAAAATTAGTATTGCAAACAAAACCCTGAATTATCAAGAATTTCATGAGTATACCATGATAACTCTCTATCCAAATTATCTGTATTGTAAGTTAGTCCCGATTTTCTTAAATCCTTATATTCTTTAGGTATAGGAATACCAAATAATGCAGTTTTATCTGGAATATTTCTAATTAATAAATCTGCTTGGTGTTTATTCACTGATATTTTATTTTATACAGTATTTTGGGATAATTTATTTTTTTAATTTTTTTTAAATTTCTTTCTATTTCTCTTCGTTCTTTTCTTGATGCCATATTTCAAAAGTATATATTTTTAGTTAAAATATTAGACAAAACATGCTTATAAATTATATTATTGCTTTTTATTTGACATTTTTTTTATTTCTTCATCTGTATGATGATCCAAAATTTTAGCATACCGATAAAATGTAGCCCTGGTTAATCCAAGTGGTTCATAAATTTCTTTCGGAGTTAAAGTAGGGTTTTTATATATAGACCTCATGATTAACAATTTAGATATTGTTTCTTTTGTATATCCCTTTGGTCTTCCTCCCAATCTACCTCTTGCCCTGGCAGCTTGTAAACCTGCATTGGTTCTTTCTCTTATTAATTCTCTTTCATATTCAGCCAAGGAAGCCATGAGATTCAAAAATAGTCGTCCATTAATAGTTGAAGTATCTACTCCATCCACAAGACCTTTTATTATAATTCCTTTATCACTCAAACTTAAGACAAGATCAATAATGTTTTTTAAACTTCTACCTAATCGGTCAAGTCTCCAGACATAAAGTTCATCACCTTCCCTAAACTGTTCAATCATCCTATCAAGTTCGGGACGATTTTTTGTTGCACCGGAAATTTTTTCCTGATAAATTTTTTCACAGCCTGCTTTTTCAAGAGCCTCAATCTGCAAATCTAAATTTTGGTCTTTGGTTGAAACTCGGGCATATCCTATTTTCATATTCTGTTATATTAAACTCATACTCTGTAAATTTATGAAACTTTGTTTAATGATATGAGATTTTGAGAAACTATTTCAAAAATCAAGATTTGAAAATCTAAGTATTTAAAAAATCTCATAATACTACCGTTTTGTAAAACCTTTCTATATTTTTACAATCACGTCAAGTTCTTTCGTTACCCCACATTATTTTTGCAGAAGGTTATTAATTTCAGTGTTAACTTCCTTTAATAAATCTTTTCGTTGTAAAATGAAAGGATTACTTTTGCAACCTTAAAGAATTAGTAACAATAAAACTTAAATAAACACGAGTATGAAAAAGATCTACGCGGGTGCACTTTTCTTGTGCGCATTCCTTAGTACCTCTGCTCAGAATGTTGTCTGGCAGAAAGACATCAAATCCTCGACACAGGATTTTATAAGCCAAGTCACTACGACTATTGATGGACAATACTTAATTTCAGGGAGTAGTATTCAAGCTGCCACCTCCAAACTATCATCTGCTACTTCAAACAACGGCTACGATTTTCATTTGGTAAAGCTTAACCAACAAGGCGAAGAAGTCTGGGAAAAGTATTTTTCGGGAAACAATCATGATTTTTTATCGGCAACGGTTGCCACTCAGGAGGGCGGTTTTTTGTTAGCAGGAGCCTCTTATTCCTCAAAGGGATTGGATAAAAAGGATGATGCTAAAGGCGGATCTGATATTTGGCTGATTCGCTTGAATGAATTCGGAGATGAATTATGGCAGAAAACTATTGGTTCTGCTTCTGATGAAGAATCCAGAGCGGTTATTCAGACCACGGATCTTGGATTTATGGTGGCTGCGAATGTTCAAAACTCAGCAAAAGGTTACGGCTCTAAAGATGCTTTAATCATCAAATTAGACAAAAACGGAGGCATAGCATCTCAAATTATACTTGGAGGGAAAGGTTTGGATGAAATTGAAAAAATGATTCCTACGAAAGACGGCGGAGCCTTGTTAGGAATCTATTCGCGCAGCGGAAAAACTACAACCAATAACCTATTATCTGCAACCCCAAAGCAAACTGAAAACTTTGGCGAAGGCGATTATTGGATTGTCAAACTTAACAAAGATGGAAAAGTTGAATGGGAAAAGAATTTTGGAGGCAAAGGTGATGATCATTTAAGAACACTTTCTTTAACATCAAATGGTTATCTAATCGGAGGTGAGAGCCGTTCTGAAAGATCAGGAAATAAAACCGTGGGGTTGGAAGAAGGAACGGATATCTGGCTGATTTCGTTGAACGAAAGAGGTGAAGAAGTTTGGCAAAAATCTTACAACTTCAAAAACAGAGATGTAATTATGGGAATGAGCGTCATTAATTCTTCAGATGACAAGTCTAAAGGCTTTTTGCTGGGTGGTTACACTCAGGCTGAAGGCAGAATTGAGGCTGATGATGAGACGTTCTGGATGCTATATTTGAATCAGGATGGAGATGAGCAATGGAGAAAGCACGTAAAAGGCGAATCCAGAAAACGTGAAGAAAGACTTTCTGATATAAAACTGAACCGAGATGGTTCGATTATTTTGGCAGGAACAAGCGCTGAAGAACTAGGAAAAGAGAACTGGAAAATCGTGAAACTGGGCGATAAGCAAATCGATCAGCTGATTGAAAAACAGAATGTTAAAATTTATCCGAATCCGGTATCAGATTACGCGTATGTAGAAATCGGTTTTGATTTTAAAGACGCTGAAATTAATCTTTATGACATGTCTGGAAGACAACTTCAAAGTCTAAAAACTAAAAATAAAGTAACCAAAATTAATACGCAGCCTTTGATTCAAGGAGCTTATCTGGTGACGATAAAAACGGATGAAAATAAAACCGCGAATGCGAAATTGATTAAGAAATAAAAACATAACTATGAAAAAACACCTATTAATGTGGGCGGTATTACTGATATCTGCCAATCATTATTATTCCCAGTTGGGAATAGGAAACGGAGGAATGGTAACTTCTCCTATTGCATCACCTTCTATGTCCTCCATGTCAACATATTCTGATATTCCGGTATCATTGGCGAGTGGTCTTCCTGAGATTAATATCCCATTATTCAATGTGCCATTAGCCGATAAGGGTATAGGATATCCTTTAAGCTTAAGCTATAATTTAAATAATTTAATAGAGTCTGAAACTGCCAGTGATGTAGGAGCCGGATGGTCGTTCTTTGGTACAGGCGTTATTTACAAAAAGATTGTGGACAAAGTGGATGAATGCTATTTTAGTGACTCTAGTAATGAATATAATGATATTTATTACTATAATTTTCCCGGTGCTTCGGGAAAGTTTAGGATAAAAAGAGATGTTATCAATAACACATTTTCATTGATTAACCTTACCCCGGATCATTCAAAAATAGAATACATAAGAGATAATACTGACACCAATACATTCAGGGCCGAAAGTTTTTCTATTACTATAGACAATGGCTATAAGTACATTTTCAATGAGTTTGATTACAGTAGAACTACATGTGGCTATTCTGACGGAGCGACCTATAGATTTAAATCTGCCTATTTTCTAACCAAGATTCTAAATCCTTTAAATACAGAAGTAGTTTCACTAGAGTATGAAAAGAAAAATGAGATATCAAATGCATATATTATGTATCAATACTGTAAGCTTAAGTCAGTGAGCACACCTAATGGTAAGGTGTTACTGGAGTATGTTTACAATGATGCATTAAAGGAAACAGTAAATGATCCTTATAGCTTGGAGAAAATTATAATGAAGAATCCCGCAGGTAAAACAGTTTACTCTTATGATCTCAATTATAGTATCGCCAGCTTACCGTTCAAAGCTTCTGAAAGGAAAAGGCTTTTGAATTATATTCGAAAGAATGATAAAAACGGACAAAAAGTAGAACAAACTTCATTTGTGTATTCTGATTCCCAAATGCTGAAAAGAATCATCTCTCCTACCGGAGGCGTTACTGAGTATACCTATGAAGCCAATGAAAAATTCTTTAATCATAATGATCCAACTTATTTGCAGGGGCTAGAAGAATATAGCTATAACCCGGATTTTCAAATCAGCAGTAATGTTTCTTCCTTTAGCGTAAACTCTTCACAAAGTATGTCTTATAACTTTACCATTCCTGGTGACGCCAATAAAAAGCAATATTTTAGGGGGGAACTTAAAATAGACCTCCAACTTCCACCAAAAGATGATGATGATTTTCCTGATCTTCCCGGGCTTCCTGATCTTAATTTTGTAAATGCTACTCCACCTAGGCGTCTTACAATGAAATTAAAAAAAGGTAATGAAATTCTTATTGCTAATTTAACGGTAAATGGAAACTATTTACAGGAGTTTAACTTTTCCAATAAACCGGGTGATTATACGGTAGAGTTTACTTCCATAGGAGGAATGAATGGTATTGGAACCATCAATATACTGGGAGCCACTCTTCGACCGGGACCTTTCAGAAATGCTATGCCCGCAACAGGTTACAGAATAAAAAATACCCAGTTCTATAAAAATAATTCGGATACCAATGCAGAGCGCATCATTAATTATGAATATGATTCGTTTGATAAGGTAAACAGTACCAGTGGTTACGAATTCTATAATGAAGCAGATGCTGGTAAATACAGCAACTCTTCTTATATTATTTATAACAGCGTAAAAGTTTCAGAAACAGGAAAAGGATATATTAAGAATAGATTCAAAACAGCGAACGACTACCCTAAATATCAAACCGGAGGAACTCAGTTAGAGCCTATTTATTTTTGGCCTTACTATAGAATAACCAAGCAGGGGCTTCCTTTTAAAAGAGAAGTCTATGACGAGCAGAATAATCTTTTATCAAGTGAGGAAAGTGAATTTGAACTGGATTATTATTCCACGGACGAATATACTGTAAATGCCTCTGGTGGAAATTTCTCTTCTAAACCTGCTTATGTAAAGAAGACTCTTAATAAAAGTACTGTATATTATAAAGACGGAAAAAAGCTTGAAAATTCTTCTGAAACTCAGATTGAAGGAAATGCGTTTAAACCGGTGTATACCAAAACCACCGTAGATGGTGATGTCGTAGAAAGATTTATGACTTATCCGGTCAATCTTTCAGGGTATGGTCACCTTGAAGCAGCTTATATGACCAGCAGCCCTGTGATTGTTGAAGAAAAACAAAACGGAATTACCCTTTCTAAAGCGATTACCAAATATGCAGCCCCTTCTTTGATGCCTACCTCGGTAGAATCTGTGAACCTCCAGGGAAGCACAAAAGAAAACATGAAGATGGATCTGTATGATAATAAAGGAAATCTGCTTCAGTATACAGATATTACAGGATTTCCGGTAACATTAATCTATGGATATAACAATACCCAGGTCATTGCTAAAGTAGAAGGCGCTACCTATGCGCAGGTATCTGCCTATACTCAGGGTATTGTTACGGGTTCAGACGCAGATAATACGAATACTTCAGGCAATGTAGAACCTGCTTTGATTCAGACGCTGGATAATTTTAGAAACAATCCGGCATTGGCCAATTATCAGATCACAACGTATACCTATGATCCTATCGTCGGCCTTACCAGCGTAACTTCACCTTCAGGCATGAGAGAGATTTATGAATACGATGATGCAGGAAGACTAAAAACCTCCAAGCGAATAGATATTGATAACAACGGAACGGAAGTACCGAAGAAAACCAGAGAATATCAATACAACTACAAGCCATAAAAACAACAATCATGAAAAAATTTCTAAGCATATTCAGTATCCTGGTTATGGCCACCATTTCGGCACAAACAGAGCTTACAGGTACTGAAAATTATATCTATAACTCCACCTGTCTCAATGATGATTGTAGCAGGAAAACAGAAAGCGTACAATATTTTGACAGCTGGGGAAAACCGATTCAGGTGATCGACATCAAAGGATCTCCTACAGGAAAAGATATTGTAGGGCATGTGGAATATGATCATTTGGGAAGACAGGTTAAAAATTATCTTCCGGTTCCTCAGACGGGAACTCAAAACGGACTTTTATATACCTCTCCACTAAGCAATGCATCTGCTACCTATGGCTCTGAAAAGATCTATTCTGAAAACGTGCTGGAAAGTTCCCCTTTGAGTAAAGTATTGCAGCAGATTAACGTAGGAACCCAATGGGCTTCCAAGCCTGTAAATTTTGGTTATGAGGCCAATGTAGCAGGAGAGGTTGATAAATTCACCGTATCTACTTCATGGGAAAACGGCGCTACCAAAAGTGTACTTACCAAGTCCGGAACCTATCCTGCGGAAAGGCTGTCTAAAAGTACAGTGACTGATGAAGATGGAAACAAGACAATACAGTTCAAAAATGCAAAAGGGCAGCTTATATTGATGAGAAAATTCAATGGTAATGAGCAGGTGGATACCTACTATGTATATAATGAGTACAACCAACTTGCTTTTGTATTGCCTCCGAATTCTAT